>DASQPA010000295.1:0-10604 GCA_035644215.1 Thermoanaerobaculia bacterium | reverse complement strand
GAGGCGGGCTGGGTGGTCGACGCCTCGGGGCGCAACAAGGTGCTGCAGAAGAAGCTCGGCCTGGCGCGCCGGAGCCCCATCCGCCACGGCACCACCTTCGCCTGGGTGGACGGCCTGCTCGACATCGAGCGGTTGACCGATCTCTCCCATAAAGAGCGCCGCCTCCATCCCCACCGCACCGCCCTCGGCCACTTTCCGGCCTTCCTCGCCACCAATCACTTCTGCGGCGAGGGCTTCTGGTTCTGGGTCATCCCCCTCCACGGCCGCACCAGCCTGGGGTTGGTCTACGACGTCGACTGCGTGCCGCGGGCCGAGGTCTCTTCGGGGCCGAAGATGGTCGAGTGGATCTGTAAGCGCTATCCGCTCTTCGCCCGTGCGCTCGCCGGCCACGAGGTGATCGACGCCTCGGGCTTCGTCGACTTCGCCCACGACTGCGCGCAGACCCTCTCGGCCGACCGCTGGGCGCTCTGCGGCGAGGCCTGCCGCTTCACCGACCCGCTCTACAGCCCGGGCGGCGATCTCATCTCGCTCTACAACACGCTCATCACCGACGCCATCCTGACCCCGGACCCCGAGCGGCTTCCCGGCAAGGTGCGGCTCTACGAGTCGCTCGCCCGCTCGATCTACGAAGCCTACGTGCCGAGCTACGCGGTGAGCTACCCGACCCTGGGCGACCAGGAGGTCTACACCCTGCGCTATACCTGGGAGCTCGCCGTCTACTTCTCCTTCTACGTCTTCCCGTTCGTCAACGACCTCTTCACCGACCCCACCTTCGGCACCGGCTTTCTCCGCCGCTTCGCCCGGCTGGGACCG
This sequence comes from Thermoanaerobaculia bacterium, assembly GCA_035644215.1. Lineage (GTDB taxonomy): Bacteria > Acidobacteriota > Thermoanaerobaculia > Multivoradales > UBA5704 > DASQPA01. The sequence continues at coordinate 9,791 of DASQPA010000295.1, read as the reverse complement.
ATCAACCGCGGTCTCCATGAGCTGCTGGTGAAGTTTTACTACTGGAAACGCGACCGCAAAGAACCGCTTCCCCCCGGGCCGGTCTTCTTCGATTTCTACGAGGTCCCGGCGCTCAAGGCTGCCGAGACCTGCTTCTACAAGGTAGGCGTCTCGTCGGAGGAGGCGCGGCGGGTGCTCGACGAACAGCTCGACAACCTGGAAGACCAGGCGCGCTGGATCTACGCGCACGTCGCCTCGGTGGTGACCGGCGACGCGCGTGCCCTGTCGCGACCGTTCGTGCACGGGATCGACCTCCACCACCTGGCCTTCGATCCGGCCGAGATGGAGCGGCGGGTCGCCGCCGTCCCCCCCGCCGCCTCGGCCTACAGCTGGAAGCTCCCGCCGCCGTGCATGGCCCGTTTCCGGCCGGTCCGCCGGGAGGATGCCGTGGCGCAGGCTGCGCAGGCCGAGGGCGCCCGGGCGGAGGTGGAGGCGCGGTGAGCGTGGCCGGCCCGGTCACCGTCACAGCTCTTCCCGCCGTCGATCACGCGCCGGGACTGGAGCGGGCCTTCGCCCTGATCCCCGAGGAGCGCTCCTACACGCTCCCGCGGATCGAGGGGCAGGTGCCGGCCTACGTGCGCGGCACCTACTATCTGAACGGCCCGGCGCGCTTCTCTCGCGCCGGCCTCGCCTACCGCCACTGGCTGGACGGCGACGGCATGGTCGCGGCCCTCCGCTTCGACGACCGCGGGGTCCACTTCGCCAACCGCTTCGTGCGGAGCGCCAAGTGGACGGCGGAGGAGGAGGCCGGCCGCCCCCTCTTCCGCACCTTCGGCACCGCCTTCCCCGAAGACCGGCTGCTGCGCGGCATCGCCCTCGCCTCGCCGGTCAACGTCAGCGTCTACCCCTTCGCCGGCACCCTCCTCGCCTTCGGCGAGCAGGGGCTCCCCTGGGAGCTCGACCCGGAAACCCTCGAAACCCGCGGCCTCTATACCTTCGGCGGCGGCTTGAACGAGATCTCGCCGCTCGCCGCCCATGCCAAGATCGACCCGGAAACCGGCGAGCTCTGGTGCTTCGGGGTCTCCTTCGCGGCCGCCGAGGCGCGGCTCAACCTCTATCGCTTCTCCAAGGAGGGGTCGCTCCTCGCCCGCCGCCGGGTGCCCTTGAGCCTCCCCTCCTCGCTCCACGACTTCGCCCTGGCGCCGCGGCACGCCGCCTTCTATCTCGCCCCCTACCGGCTCGACATGGGGGTGTTGGCCACGGGCGGCACCCTGGAGGACGCCCTCGCCTGGGAGCCGGAGAAGGGGAGCCGCCTCCTCGCCGTCTCCCGCGACACCGGCGAGGCGGTGGCCGAGGTCGCGGCGGGGGAGCGCTACTCGCTGCACACCGTCAACGCCTGGGAGGAGGGCACCCATCTGGTGGTCGACGTCCTGGAGCTCGACCGGCCGGTCTACGACCAGTACCGGGTGCTCCCCGAGGTCTTCCCCGACGTATCCCCCGGCCGGCCAGTCCGCCTGGTGCTCGATCTCGAATCGGGGACGCTCGTCGACCGGGTGGAGATCGCCTACGCCAAGGCGCCCGACTTCCCGGCCGTCGATCCGCGCCGCTATGGCCAGCGGGCGGACGACGTCTGGATGCTGGGGATCTCCGCCACCGGCCTGCCCGGCCGGAAGTTCTTCGATCAGCTGGTGAAGGTGGACTTCCGCGATCCCACCGCGGCCGAGATCTGGCAGGCGCCGCCGGGGCGCTACCTGGCGGGCGAGCCGGCCTTCGTGCCCGATCCTGCGCATGCGACCGCGGGCTCGATCCTCGTCCCGCTCTTCGACGCTACGGCGGGGGAGACCGGGGCGACTTCCTTCCTCCTGTTCGACGCTTTCGACCTGGCCGCCGGCCCGCGCGCCGTGCTGCCGCTTGAGAGCCCGATCCATCTCGCCTTCCATTCGATCTTCGCGCCGGGGTAGAATTGGCGGAGCCGGTCGGCCGCGACGGGCTGCCCCCCGGAAAGCGACCTGTCAGAACGCGTTCCTTGCAGACATAACCCCTGCGCTGCCAGGCGCAACCCTTGCGCTACCAGGCACGGCGCTCGCGCTGCCAGGCACAGCGCCTGCGCTACCAGACGCGATGCCTGCGCTGCTAGGCACAGCACCTGCGCCGCCAGGCACAGCGCCTGCGCTACCAGACACAACGCCTGCGCTGCCAGGCACAACACCCGCGCTGCCAGACTTGACCGCCGCGCGGCCCCAACCGCTCTCCGTTTGCTAGACTCTGCCTCCGAGACCCTGGCTCGGGACTCGCGCGCCCGGTTCAGCCGCTGCGACGCGAGACGCGAACCGCATGAGGAGAGGCGGAAGGAGAACCTATGGCGGAAATCGGGAGATCGCTCTCCGAACGCACCGGGCGCTGGGACGTGCTGCTCGGCAATGCCACCCAGGAGATGGAAGCCGACCCGCGGCTGCAGCGGGAGCTCGAGGAGCTGCGGCAGCTCCTCGTGGAGGCACGCGAGCTCCTCTCCCGGCAGGCGGATCTCCAGGCGCAGGCGCGGCAGGTCACCGCCCGGCTGCAGGAGACCGCGAAGCGCGGCGACCGGGTACGCAGCCGGATCGGCGCCCACCTGCGCTGGCGCCTCGGCTTCGGCAACGCGCTCCTGGGCAAGTTCGGCTTCCGAGCGCGCCCCGAACGCACCCGCAAGAGCCCCGAGCCCCCCGCGCCCGCGGCGGCCCTACCGGACTGAGTCGAACCAGCCGATAAGTTTGCTAACAAAGGCTGTCATCCCTCGTGCCAAGCTCCGCGCATATCTCTTCGTAGTATGGTTTGCTGAAGCCTCGCGGCGGCGGGCGCGAGGACCAGAGGCGCTGGCAAGCACATCTGAGGGTAAGACATGAACATCGTGATCCGCATCATAGTGACGCTCGTCAGCGCAGTGGCCACTCTGTATTTCGTGTTCTGGTTTGCGATCCCTACGACCTTCCTGCTGCACTCTCCTGCCTGGATTGGTTCTCTCGGTTCATTCCTGGTGGCTGTCGTGGTGGCGTGGTATGTCTGGACGCACACCGCGTCAACTCAGGCCAGTCTTGCCAATTCAGCCTTGCTGGGGGCTTTCGTGGTAGGAGGGATCGGGTTCTCGGCGGGCTTTTTCGGGCCGCTCCTCTTCATGCCAAGCGGGCGGGCCAATGCAGGTCCTTTGCTGGGCATCCTCACGGGACCGTTGGGATGTATCCTCGGCGCCGTGGTTGGCGCCGTCCATTGGTACGCACGTGAGGGGAGAGTGAGTAGAACGTCGAACTGGCCCAAGAACGGTGCCAGCTAACCTGCCTTGCCGCGGACTCGACTTGCAGTGTTCCTGGTCTTCCCCCGCGCTGCACCCGGGCGGGCGAGTCGCTTCAAGCGAGGCGTCTTCTGGGTTCCCGCCGGTCCTCGCCTGTATCCTCCAGATCGGTCGAGTCGATCGCCTCTTCGGTGGCGCTCTTGCGTGGATCGAGCTCGATCCGCAGCTCCGCTCCTAAGGCCCGTGTCAGCTTGACCATGCTGGCCAGGGTGAAGTTCACGTTCCCCTTCAAGATCTTCGTGATGTAGGCCTGGGAGCTGCCGATCTTCTCGGCGAGGTCCTTCCGGCTGAGGCCCTGCTGCTTCATCCACCGCGTCAGCTCCTCGGTGAAACGCAGGCTGGCGCGCTCCGTCCAATACTCGTCATGCTCTTGAGCGGCGGTGAACAGGGCCGAGAACGAGCGCTGTGGATTTCCCATGTCGCCATCTTAACTCACGGGTTAAGTGGCGACAAGCCGCTGGGTGCTCAGCGCTTTGGCGGCAAATAGCGCCGGTCGATCCCCGCGATGACCACGTAGTTGGGATCGACCATCTCGGCCAGATGGATGCTCGCGACCTTCGACAGGAGCTCGTAGGCGTCGAGCTCGGAGATGGTGTAGTCGGCGTGGAGCCAGGCGACCAGCTCGGCGAAGGCGATGCGGAGCGCGTCGTCGAGCGGGCGGTAGGCGCCGACCGTCATCAGCATGCGGTCGGTCTCGAAGCGCGGCCAGCGGATCGCCTGCTTCTTGATCAGGTCGACCTGCACCCGGGCGCGGAGCGGCACCTCGATGCCGGTGCCGGCCACCTCGCCGTCGCCCTGCCCGGCGTGCCCGTCGCCGAGGAAGAGCAGACCGCCGGGGACGTTGACCGGGAAATAGACCGTGTTCCCCGCCCGCGCCTCGTTCGCGTCCATGTTGCCGCCCCACTCGCCCGGGGTGACCGAGCTCCGCGCCTCGCTGCCGGCCGGCGCCACGCCGATGCAGCCGAAGAACGGGGTGAGCGGGATCTTCACGCTCCAGGCGGAATCGTGCGCGTGGAAGGTGGAGACTTTCCCGACCGGGTCGATGTCGTAGAACCAGATCCGCTCGGGGAGCGGCGGGTTGAGCATGGGGGTGTAGTTGGTCGGGTTGAGCGCCCCGAAGCCCGGCGCCAGCGCCCCCACTCCGCGCGGCCCGTCGACCTGGAGGTCGAGGATCTTGACCACCAGCGTGTCGCCCGGCTCGGCGCCGGCGACGGCGAACGGCCCGGTCAGCGGGTTGTCGCCCTTGACGCTGGAGAGGCTGTCGCCGGGCTTCTGGATCACCCCGCCGAAGCAGTCGGCGGTCCGCGTCTCCAGGACGTCGCCCGGCTGGAGGGTCGCCACCGGTGGCATCGTGCCGTAGACGTACTTCAAGTCCGACTCCTTCGGCTCGTACCGTACGACCGCGGCACGCGCCATCCCGCCGGTACTCGGCAGGGCGAGCAGGACCAACGAGGTCAACAGGAAGGTGCGTCGCATGGGCGGCTCCTTTTGGGCCGGGAGTGTAGCAGCTCCACGCGGAGCCAGACCGGTATTACCATCTGGCGGTCACCGGCGGTGCTGTAAGATTTGCGCCCTCTCGGCGTATCCGAGAGGAGAGCTCGAAAGGAGGCGCCATGGTCGCTCACGAGACGGAGGCTTCGCCCCAGGTTTATGCCCGAATCGGTGGCTGGCTCTACCTGATCATCATCGTCGCCGGACTCTTCGGCGAGGCGTTCGTCCGGGACAAGCTCATCGTTTCGGGCGACGCCATGGCCACGGCCCGCAACCTCCGGTCTTCCGAGCTGCTGTGGCGCCTCGGTATCGCCGGCAATCTCGTCCACCTTTCGTGTGCCGTCGCCTTGGCGCTGGTCTTCTATGTGCTGCTCCGGCCGGTCAGCAAAAATCTCGCTCTCCTCGCGACCTTCTTCGGGCTGGTGTCGATCACTCTCGAAGCCGCCAGCAAGCTGGTGCTCATTGCTGCGTTGTTTCCATTGGGGAAGGCGGAGTACCTCAAGGTGTTCCAACCCGAGCAGCTCGCCGCCCTGGCGTACCTCTCGATCAAGTCGCATGGCTTCGGCTTCGGCGTCAGCCTCATCTTTTTCGGCTGGGCGTGCCTCGTTCTTGGGTACCTCATCTTCCGCTCCGGCTACCTGCCCAGGGTGATAGGCGTTTTGATGCAGATCGCCGGCGTGTGCTATCTGGTGAACAGCTTCGCCCTGATTCTGGCCCCCAAAGTCGCAGATCTGTTGTTCCCCGCCGTGCTGGTGCCTGCCTTCATCGGCGAGGCGTCCTTTTGCGTTTGGCTCATCGTGAAGGGTGTCAACGTTGAGAAGTGGAAGCTGAAAGCCGATGGGGGGCTGGTTCGGGGATGAACGCGTTGTAGGGGACGGTCGCGCTGTGCGGAGACGCCCTGGCGGCGGTGGTTCCTGGAAGGCCGGTGGTAGCGGCTGGGCGTCTCTACGAAGGCTCTGCCGTGGCGGGGTTACAATTCCTGAGAAGACAGTCTCGGCTACGACTTGGTAGTATGCATCGACCATGGGGGCGGCAGGGGAGACGAGACGACCCTGCCCCAACCGCAGCCACTGCAAGGAAGACCTACCCGATGAGAATCACGACGTTCCTGATGTTCTCCGGTGCCGCCGAGGAGGCGATGAGCTTCTACGTCTCTCTTTTCCCCAACTCGCGAATCGTCGCCGTCGAGCGCTATGGTCCGGGCGAGGCGGGCAAGGAGGGCACGGTCAAACAGGCGGCCTTCGAGCTCAATGGCATGCGGCTGATGTGCATCGACAGTCCGATCCAGCATCCGTTTACCTTCACGCCGGCAACGTCGCTGTTCGTCGACGTCGACGATCCTGGACAGATCGACGCCATCTTTGAGCGTCTGAGCGAAGGCGGGCAGACTTTGATGCCGCTCGGCTCCTACGGCTTCAGTCGCAGGTTCGCCTGGGTGCAGGATCGGTATGGGGTCTCCTGGCAACTCAACCTGCCGTACGATGGGGGAGAGGCGGGTCCATCCGCGGGCGGGAAGACATGAAGCACGGCCTCCGGGAAGAAGCGTAGAATCCTCCCGAGGCCCTTGATGCGCACCGACCGATTCCAGCGCAGGCGGAACTGATGGCGAGCGTCGCCGTCGCCTCGCCGCGCGACAGCATCACGCGGGCGATCGTCGCCCGGCTCTCCTGGGACCGCGGCGCCCGCCTCTGCCACTCCGACCTGCCCCGCGCTCTCGCCCGGCCGGGTGCCCTGGCCGGTTTCGATGCCGTCGTCTACCGCCCCTCGCTCCTGCCGCGGGAGGGCGGCCCCGATCTCGCCGAGGCCGCCGCTCTCTTCGCCGAGGTGGCGAGGGCCCGGCCGGGGAAGCTGGTCCTGCTGGCGAGCGCCGCGATCTACGAGCCTTCCCATCAGCAGCCGGGCCTCCTCGCCGAGCCGCGCGTCCTGCCGCGGGTCAAGAACCGCATCTCCCAGCGTTGGATCGAATTCGAAGAGCTGGCCCTCTCCACTCTGGGAGAGAGCTCCACCACCCTCGTCCTCCTGCGGCCGGCGGCCGTGACGGCTGCCGACTCGCCCGACCCGCTGGCGCGCCTCACCCGCGGCCGGGTCGCCTTCTCGGTCTTCGGCCACGACCCCTCGGTCCAACTCCTGGCGCCGGAGGATCTCGCCCTCGCGGTCGGCCTGGCGGTCGAGGAGCCGGGGGCCGCGGGGGTCTACCACGTGGCCCCGGCGGGGACCGTCCCCTTCCGCGCCGCCCTCCGCCTCGCCGGAGCGTTCCGGATCGCCCTGCCCTTCCACCCCTGGCGGCTGGCCTGCGCCCTGCTCTCCCGGCTCGGCCTCACGGGGCCTCCCGCGGCGCTCGCCTGGGCGCGCCACCCGGCGACGATCTCCGGCGCCCGCATCGAGCGCGAGCTGGGGTTCACTCCGGCGAAGACCAGCGCCCAGGCCCTGCGCGCCACCCCCGGCCCGGCGCCCGAGTTCGACGCCTACGGCATGGACCGCGGCTATATCGACGCCTACGGCCGCACCCTCTTCCGCTTCCTCCACCGGGTCTACTGGCGGGTCGAGGTGCAGGGGCTGGAGCACGTGCCGCGGGAGGGGCCGGCGGTCCTCACCGGAGTCCATCGCGGCTTCATGCCGTGGGACGGAGTGATGGCCCTCCACTCGGTGGCTCGGGGGACCGGCCGGTACATGCGCTTCCTTATCCACCCCTGCCTGGTCAAGTTCCCCTACCTGGCCGCCTACATGACCAAGCTGGGCGGGATCGTCGCCTGCCAGGAGAACGCCGACTGGGTGCTCGGGAAGGGCGAGCTCCTCGGCATGTTCCCGGAGGGGATTCACGGCGCCTTCACGATGTACAAGGACGCCTACCGGCTGGGCAAGTTCGGGCGCGACGAGTATGTAAAGATGGCGCTCCGCAACCGGGCGCCCATCGTCCCCTTCGTCACCGTCGGCTCGGCCGAGATCTATCCCATCCTCGGCCGCGTCGACTGGAAGTGGTGGAAGCGGTGGAGCGAGTGGCCGTTCCTGCCCATCACCCCCACCTTCCCCCTCCTCCCCTTCCCCCTGCCCTCGAAGTGGCACACCCGCTTCCTTCCCGCCTTCCACGTCGAGGCGCTCCATCCCCCCGAGGCGGCGGACGACCCGGCGGTGGTCCAGGCCCTCTCCCGCGAGGTCCGTTCCCGCCTCGAAGCGGCCATCGCGGAGATGCTGGCCAAGCGGCGCTCGATCTTCCGCGGCTCGATCTTCGGTCCGGATGTTTGCTAAAATCCAGGAAGCCATGGACAGCGACCAGAGCGCCGAGGCTCCGGCGGAGGGGAGCAAGCGCCGGCTCGCCGCAGGGGCGACCGCGGCCGGCGATGGCGCGGTGGCGGTCGCCGGTGGGATCGGGGCCGGCCGGGACGCCCATCTCCACCTCCATCTCCAGACCGGCCAATCCGAGCTCGGTCCCGACGAGGACACCCTGCTGCGAGCCTACCTCGGCCGGGTGATCGACCAGACCGAGATCCTGCCCCTGGCGGTCGTCGATCGGGAGCTCGAAGACGGCCGCGACGACCTGCGCCTGAAGCTCCCGGCGGTCTATACCGCGCTCCTCACCCGCTCGGCGCGGTTCGAGGCGGGGAGGGACCGGGCGCCTAAGGCCGACGAACGGGAGCTGGTCTCGGCGCTCGAGCAGCTCGACCGGCACCGGAAGCTCGTCCTCCTCGGCGACCCGGGAAGCGGCAAGAGCACCTTCGTCAACTTCGTGGCGCTCTGCCTGGCCGGCGAGGGCCTGGACCGCGCCGACGCCAACCTCGCACGGCTGAGGGAGTCGCTCCTCGGCAGGGAGGGCCGCGGCGAGAAGGAGGGCCTGCTCCGGAGCCTCGGCCGGCTCTTGCCGGTGCGGGTGGTGCTACGGGACTTCGCCGCTGACGGGCTTCCCGGCGAGCCGGGAGAGGAGGGGAGGGCTTACTGGCTGTGGGAGTTTCTCCGCAGCCAACTGGATGGGGCCGGGCACGGCCTGTTCTTCCCAGTGTTGCAGCGGGAGCTCCTCGCCGGTCGCGGGCTGGTGCTCCTCGACGGCCTGGACGAGGTGCCGGAGGCTTCTGAGCGCCGGCGGCAGATCCGCGAGGTGGTGGCCGACTTCGCCCGGGGGATCGGGGAGAGCCGGGTGCTGGTGACCGGCCGTCCCTACGCCTACCAGAAGCCGGAGGAGCGGCTGAAGGACTTCGTGGTGGCGGTCCTCGCGCCGTTCAACCGCTACCAGATCGGCCAGTTCGTTAAGCGCTGGTACGAGCACCAGGTGGTGCTCAAACGGATGGAGAAGGAACAGGCCGAGGCGCGCGGCCAGCTCCTGGAGCGGGCGATCTTCGCCAGCGACCGCCTGTTGAGCCTCGCCGAGCGTCCGCTCCTCCTCACCCTGATGGCGAGTCTCCACGCCCTGCGCGGCGGCGATCTGCCGGAGCGGCGGGAGCAACTCTACGAGGAGGCGGTGAAGCTCCTCCTATCCATCTGGGAGAAGGTGAGAGCGCGGCGGGATGGGAAGGGTGAGCTGGTGCTGGAGGAGCCGGGCCTCGCCGCCTTTCTTGAGGTGAACGAGGACGAAGTCAGGAAGGCGCTTGAGGCGCTGGCGTTCACGGCCCACGAAGCTCAGCCCGAGCGAGAGGGAACGGCCGACGTGCCGGAATGGCAGCTGGTCGACAGCCTGGTCCAGCTCAAGAAGTCGAAAGGGGGTAAAGTCGACGAGCGGAAGCTCCTGGCCTATCTCGAGAACCGCGCCGGTCTCCTCCTGGCGCGCGGCCGGGGGATGTACACCTTCCCGCACCGGACGTTTCAGGAGTACCTGGCGGCGTGCCACCTGATGGGCGGCGATACCTTCCCCGACGAGGTGGCGAACCTAGGGCGGGAAGACCCCGATCGCTGGCGGGAGGTGGCGCTCCTGGTCGGCGCCAAGGCGGGGCGGGCAGCGGTCTGGTGCCTGGCCGAGGCGCTGTGCCAGCGGCAGCCCGGTGAGGAGGGCGCCGGACCGGAGGACGAA
>DASQPA010000294.1:0-12785 GCA_035644215.1 Thermoanaerobaculia bacterium | reverse complement strand
TCGGGGCGTCTCCAACGCCGCCGAGATCTCAGGCGTCCGAGGCCTGCGGAGACGCCCCGACGGAGGTGGTTCCGGGGAGGCTCCGGACGGCGGCTGGGGACGTCTCTACGAACACCCCTTGCAGTCGCAAAGTTAGCGCCTATGGGTCCCTCCCCAGGGGGGAGGGACCGATCGGCAGCTTTAACTTGAGCTCTGACCACCGTGCAGGGTTGGAGCGCTTAGGCCCGGCGCAGGTCCGGGCCGGGCGATCTGCGGCTCCTGGGGGAGCCCGGCCGCCAGGGCGGCCGCCGCCACCCCTTGGCCGAGCAGGCGATAGCTCTCGAACTGGGTCTCGGTGAACCACTGGTTGGCGGTCGAGTCGTGAGGGAAGGCCGGGGACTCGCGGGCGAAGCTCGCCACGTCGGAGGGCAGGCCGGGGGTCAAGGCGGCCTTGAGATAGAGGAGGACGCCGGGGCGGGCGCCGGGATCGACCGTTTCATAGTGGATCGTCCCCATCTGCCACGCCTGCGCGCTCTGCCGCGTCGACGGGTCGGGCCGTAGCGGCGTCAAATCGATCTCGATCTCCACCCCGAGGTCGATCCGGCAGAGGCGCAGGGCGCGCGCCAGATCGCCGAAGGTGAAATCGGGATCGCCGCTCGCGTCGGAGACGACGATGAACGGGCAACCCCGCTTGACCAACTGGTAGAGGCCGAGGTTCTCGGCGTGGCCGCCGTCCGACAGATGAACGTGAGGGCGCGAGAAGTCGGTGCGGCCGAAGAGCTCGGTCAAGAGGTAGCGCAGGCCCCAGCTTGGCCCCGACTCCCGCCAGCGGCTCCCCACCCGGGGGTTGGGCAGCCACCAGCCGAGCCGGGCGTTGAACAGGGTGAGGAGGAAGGTCACGGCCGGCGAGCTGTGATAGCCCATGCAGGGGTTGACCGCCGCGCCGGAGATGGCGAGGGCCGTCCCCAGCGACAGCTCCTCGGGCTTGCTGGCGTAGAGGGCGGCGGGGCGATAGCCGCTCTGCGGCTCGCCGGGCTCGGGGAGGCGGCCGCGCAGGCCGATGTCGTAGCCGCACCAGAGAGGGGAGAGGACGAAGGGCAGGGCCTTGCGCTCGCGCCAGGCGATCCGCCGGCCGCTCATGTGGTTCAGGGCGGCGTTCAGGAGCGGGTAGGGACGGGCGGGGCCGAGCGCGGCCAAGGGCAGGTCGTCGCTCGGATCGAAGCCGGTGAAGCGCTCCGCCCGGCGCTGCCGGTTCGAGGCCCCGAGGTAGCAGCGCACCACCCGGTTGCGGTAGAGCGGGTTCATCGAGAACTCGTTGACGTCCAGCCGCCAGACGAGGACGAGGAGCACCGTCGCGAGCCCCCCCGCGGCGAGGCCGAGGAGCGGCCACGAGCTGGAACCCGAGAGGAGGAGCACGGTGTGCGGCCAGAGCTCCCGGCTCTTCGCCGCCAGGTCGAAGAGATCGGTCGAGGCGCCGGGCAGCGCCGCGGCCAGCCGGAGGAGGCCGACGCGGAGGGCGAGGCTCAGGAGGATGGCGAAGCCGGTGACGAAGACGTAGCCCGCGGAGCGGGCGATCCAATCCAGCCGGCGGTCCCCCTGGACCCCGCCCGTCTTCGGGCTGCGGCCGGCCAGGATGCCGCCCAGGGTGGAGAGCACCCAGCCCGAGGTGAGGAGGGTCTTGAGCCAGGGGGTGGCGCTCTCGGCCCGGGCCTCGACCCAGGGGCCGAAGAGGATGAGGACGAAGAGCGGCGCCCAGAGCAGGAGGCTGACGATGAGGAGCGAGCCGCCGAGCCGCGCCCACCACTCGCGGATCCAGTCGGCGAGCCCGCGGCCGGAAAGGCCCAGGTGGAGGACCGCCATGAGGGTGGCGCCGAGCACCACCAGGGGCGGCCCGAACCCGATCGCCATCCAGAGCGCCGCGGAGCGCTCGGCGGAGTAGACGGCGAGCGACTGCACCCCGGGGAAGAGCGAACCGCGCAGCGAGTCGAGAAAGTGGTGGATCGCCCCCAGGCAGGCGCCGCCGAAAAATCCCGCCGCCGGGGCGGAGAGGAGGACCGCCGGCCAGGAGCGGACGCCCGGCCGGCCCACCCTGGTGGCGGTCCGGCGGCGCCAGAGGTCGGCAAGGAAGGCGAGGCCCCAGACCGCCGAGTAGAGGAGCGCCGTGCTGCCGCCCCAGGCCGAGACCGGGAGGTGCCCGAAGTCGCGCGGCCCCGAGAACGCGCAGACGAGGAGCCAGGCGGCGGTGAGGAGGGGCAGGGTGACCAGATACTGGATGTGCCGGTTCGAGTTCCACCGCGGCGTCCCCAGGCTGTCGAAGACCGAGAGGTTCCTGGCGACGAAGAGGAGGGCCAGGGCGGCGATCCCCAGCGCCCCCCAGAAGCAGAGGTTGGGATGCTCGACGAGATTCAGGGAGAGGGCGTAGAGCCCGCGCGGCAGGAGAAGGAGCAGCGCGAGGAAGCAGACCAGGGCGGTCTGGTTCAGCAGAAGGTTGCGCAGATAGGTCGCGATCGCCGCCCAGGTGTCGCCGGAGAGCAGCCCCTTTTGCGGCGTCAAGTAGTTGCTGTAGTCGCGCAGCCAGGTCACCGGGTCGCGGTCGCCGGTCTCTTCCGCGAGCCGGGTGGGATCGCCGTCGAGCTCCTCCTCGACCGCCCGGATGCCGCCGAAGCGGTGGCAGAGGGCGGTCAGCCAGCCGCCGATGTAGCCGCCACCCGAGACCGTCGACAGATAGTCGAAGCGCGACAGCAGGCGCCGCTGGGCGAGGGCCTGGAGGACCCCTAAGTTGAAGGTGGCGCTGCGGATACCGCCGCCCGAGAGGGCGAGCCCCCAGAGCGGCGCCTGCCGGCTCTCCTCGGGGCTCATCCCCAGGCCTTGCCGCGCGAGGGCGATGGCGGCGCGCTCGGCGGCGAGCACCGTCTTGAGGTCGGCGGGCGGTTCGAGAGGCTCCGGCATCGTCATCCCGTGAGGAGAGGCGTGGCGGCCCCGCTCACCGTTACTTCCCTTGCAGCTCTCCCTGAATTGTACCTTTCCGCGGTAGGGTAGCGAGCCCATGGGGAGAGCCGACCGCAAGCCGCCGCCGCCGTCCGACCCCGAGGCCGGGATCTGGCAGGGGCGCTCGGTGGCGCGCCGCTTCGTCTCGCCCGACGGCCTCACCGTGCTGGTCGGCCGGACCGCCGAGGACAACGACGTCCTGACCTTCAAGATCGGGGCGCCGCGCGACTTCTGGCTCCACGTGGCGGGCGAATCGGGCTCGCACGTCGTGGTGCGCAACCCCGACGGGCTCGACCGGCTGCCGCGCGAGACCCTGCGCTTCGCCGCCGGCCTCGCCGCCGGCTACTCCAAGGCCCGCCGCGGCGGCCGGGTGGCCGTCCACGTCGCCACCTGCGCCGAGATCAGCAAGCCGCGCGGCCTCCCTCCGGGGAAGGTCGCCCTCGCCCGCTTCAAGAGCGTCGACGCCGTGCCGATACGGGGCGATGGCGGGGACGGAACGGACCCCGCGGAGTAGCCGGCCCCGCCGGGTTGATCCGTCACCGCCGGGCGCGGTAGGGTTAACGCGCCATGAAACGGAGACTCCTCTCACTCGCCGCCCTGCTCGCCCTGCTCCCCCTCGCCACGTTCCGCCTCCACGCCGCCGAGACCCCGGCGCCGCAGCCCCCGGCAGCGCCGGCCGCCGGAGAGATCCCCGCCCCGCCCGACGTGGCGGCCCCGCCGGCCGATGCGGTGAAGACCGCCTCCGGGCTGGCCTCGAAGGTCCTGACGGCGGGGACCGGCACTGTCCACCCCACGGCCACCGATCGGGTCAAGGTCCACTACACCGGCTGGACGACCGACGGCAAGATGTTCGACTCCTCGGTCGGGCGCGGCAAACCGGCGGTCCTGCCGCTCGACAAGGTGATCGCCGGCTGGACCGAGGGGCTGCAGCTCATGGTCCAGGGCGAGAAGCGGCGGCTGTGGATTCCCGCCAACCTCGCCTACGAGGGGCGCCCGGGCAAGCCGCAGGGGATGCTGGTCTTCGACGTCGAGCTGCTCGACATCCTGAAGCCGCCCCCGCCGGCCCCCGCCGACGTGGCCGCCCCGCCCGCCGACGCCCAGCGCACCCCGTCCGGCCTGGTCACCAAGGTGCTGACCCCCGGCACCGGCAGCCAGCACCCCAAGGAGGGGAGCACGGTCAAGGTCAATTACACCGGCTGGACGACCGACGGCAGGATGTTCGACTCCTCGCTCGCCCGTGGCGTGCCCGCCACCTTCAACCTGCAGAAGGTGATCCCCGGCTGGACCGAGGGGCTGCAGCTGATGACCGCCGGGGAGACCCGCCGGCTCTGGGTCCCCGAGAAGCTCGCCTACAAGGGCCAGCACGGCTTCCCGGCCGGGACGCTGGTCTTCGACGTCGAGCTGATCGAGATCGTCAAGGAGTAGTGGGGAGGGTTGGCAGCGTCCGCACGTCCCCCGGCTCGGTGGTCAGGCAATAGGCGCCCAGGCTGGACACCGTCGTCGCCACCGTCACCAGGGCGAAGGCGAGGAGGAGCAGGAGGGCGAAGGCGCGGATGGTGGGGGGGAACCGGCGCGGGGCAGCCGTGTAGCCGGCCGGCCGTTCCAGGATGCCGACCGGGGTGACGCGCGGGAGGTCCAGGTCTTTCTCTTCCATGTCTCAAGGATACGGCGCTGCCCCATCCGCGGGATGTCCTGACCGTCAGGCGATGGAGGCCAGGACGGCGGGCTCCGGGGCGCCCGAGAGGGTGGCGAGGAGAGCGCGCGAGGCGACGAGCAGTGCCTCGCTCTCGCGCCGGAGCTGTTGGGTCCTCGCCTTCAGCTGCCGGGCCTGGCAGCACAGCGCCCGAGCCTTCCGGCGCAGCTCGTCGCGCCGCAGTCTCTCCACCCGGTCGGCCTTGCGTCCCGCCTCCAGGGTGTGCCGCCGGGCCGCGGGAAGGTCCCCCTCCAGGGCCAGGCCGGCGGCGAGCCAGAGCTCGGAGAGGGTGTTGTCGACCAGCACCGGCGCGCCGCGCAGGCGCAGGCGGCAGACCTGGAGCCGTTCCCGCAGCCGGCGGCAGACTTCCGGCCGGCCGTTGCACATGGCGAGCTGCGCGAGCTCCAGGAGCAGACGGCACTGGGGCCAACGGTCGCTCCACTCCGGCGCTTCGAGCCCAGCCATGGATTGCACAGACACAGCAAGCGAAGTGTAACTCCTTTTCAAATCCTAGCGAAGCCTGGAGCCGGCAGCGCCAAAAAGCAGGGGGCGCCGGGAAGGCGCCCCCCTTGCCCGGTCGACCCTTACCGCCCCGTCCGCCGGCGGACGAGCGCCAGCCCGGCCAGGGTCACGGCGAGCCCCGCGGTGATCGGATCCATGGCGCCGGCACCGCCGGCACCGCCGGCGCCACCTCCTCCGCCCCCGCCTCCGAGGTCCACGTCGTGGCTGCCGGCACGGTTCGGGCGCGGGGTCGCTCCTGGCGCCGCGGGCAGCGCGGGCGCCACCCGCTGTGCGGCGAGCGGCGCCGAGGGCGCCGGAGCGCTCGCCCGCTCCACCGGTCCGAGGCCGTCCACGGCCTTGGCGCGCAGCCGTTCGAGCTCGGCCTGCACCCGCCCCTGGTTCTGCCGGTCGCGCTCGACCCGGGTGGCGTTCCTGCGCTCGATCTGCCAGCGCTGGTACTCGGCGTCGTTCTCCAGCACCAGGAACGAGGTGTACTCGCTGACGATCGAGTAACCCTCGCCCAGGCGGACGACGTCGGCGATCACGGCGTTCCTGTCGCCGGCGCGGTCGGCCTCCTTCTCCAGGCTCGCGATCCGGTGCCAGGCCCACATGCGCTCGATCTCCGGGTTTTGGGCGCGCTCCGGGATCTCGACCTGGACCGTGCGGTCGAGGAGCTCGCCGCCGAGGTCGGCCTGGACGCGCACCTGGACCGGACCGGCCTTCCGGTAGCGGCCGTAGAGGCGGACCGGCATCCCGTAGTAGAGGCTGGGGAGCTGTTTGGGCTCCAGGTCGTAGGCGTCGGCGCCCTCCAGGCTGAGCTTGACGTTGCTCGCCGCCGGCCGCAGGAGCTTGCGGCGGAAGGCCTGGGCCTGGCGCTCGAAGTTGTCCTCGTGCGAGACGAAGGCGGCAAGCCCGCCGGAGTCCTGGGCGAGCTGCTCCAAGAGCGGCCGATTCACCTCGTTGCCGACGCCGATACAGAAGGCCCGGGTGCCGGCCGGGCGCTCGGCGATGAGCTGGAGCAGCGTCCGCCGCTCCGATTGCTCGGTCAGGCCGTCCGAGAGGACGATCACGTTGAGCGGCCGGTCGGGGTTCTTGTACTGGTAGGCAGCGCGCAGGGCCGGCTCCAGGAAGGTGCCGCCGCGTGCCTCCTGCGACTGGAGGAAGGCGACCGCCTGCGATTTGGCGGCGGTGTCGGCCCCTTTCAGCTCGCGGAACAGGTTGCGGGCGGCGACGTTGAAGGTGATGACCTCGAAACGGTCCCCCTCGCCCAGGGCCTGAACGAAGGCGCCGAGCGAGCCGCGGGCCAGGGCGAGCTTGCCGTCCTGGTTCATGCTCCCCGACACGTCGAGGACGAAGACGTAGTCCATCCCGGAAACCTTCTTCGCCAGCTCCTCGCCCGCGGTCAGGGTGAGGAGGAAATAGCCGTCCTCCCCTCTCTCCTGGGAGGCGAGGAGGTCGATCCCGGTGTGCGGGCGCACCGTGTGATAGGCGACCACCACGTCCCGATTGAGGTCGCCGCCGGTGGTCTCCAGGCTCGCCTGCCAGTGCCCCTCGCCATGGTGGGCGAAGGCGAAGTCCTTGCCGTGGCTCGGGCTCTCCATGGCGGTGATCGGGACCTCCGAACGGACCTCCAGGTTCAACCCGAACTTGCCGGTGGTGCGGCTCCCCATGGCACCACGTCCTTCCTGGGTCACCGTGGCCAGGGGATAGACGTAGGTCGCCCAGTCGTGATCGAAATCGAGCTCCTGGTAGTAGGCGATCTGGACCCGCTGCTCGGCCCGCGGGCCGATGGGGAAGACCCGCATCTCGAAGCTCTTGAAATTCGCCTGCTCCAGAAGGCCGGGATCCTTCCGCTGCCGTTTGTAGCTGTCGTAGATCTGGCGGGCGCGCTGCTTCTCGACCACCTCGCCCACCATCTCCTTACCGCCTATCCACATGCTGAAGTTGGCCACCGAGGCGCCCTTGGGGACGGGGAAGGTATAGAGCGCCTCCACCTGGCGGTCCTCGGTGTTCTTGAAGACCTGGTCGACGGTGGTCACGGCGATGCCATTGTTGATCGTCACCTGGACGGTCTGCTCCTGGATCTCCAGCGCCCCGCCCAGGCCGCCGTCGGCGAGGAGCAGCCCCGCGGCGTGGGCGCCGGAGGCCGGGAGGAGGAGGAGGAGCAGGAACAGCAGGCCGATACCCGACGAAACTCGTGGTCGCATGGTTTTTTCTCCTTGAGGGCCGCGGTCTTCGCCGCGGTCATGGTCCCGAGGAGAGCGACGTCCGTGCCAGTCCGGTCGGCAGGAGGCAAGCGCCTGCCAGGACAGGGTTTAGCGGGCTAGGCCGGGAACCGGAAGGGGAGGACGGCAGAAGGAGATCGACATCGGTTGTATAGTGACCCTGCACCGAATGTCCGAGGAGGCTTGCCGATGCCGGAGATCCAGCGCGCGCGGCCGTCCCGCCGGGACCCGCTCCTCACCGGGCGGGAGCGGGAGAGGGTGGAGGCCATCGCTCGCCTCGCCTACTGCAACCCGTTCACCCCGGAACGCCTGAGCCTCGAACGCCAGGCCCTGGGCGACGCCTTCACCCCGTACGACGTGGTCTGGCATGCCCAGATCGATCCCGGGGACAACCCCAACGTCCCCGGCCTGACCGAAGCGGCCGGCGAGCTGGCCGAAGCTCTGCGGGAGCGCCTCGCCGCTCCGCGGCCGCCGGTCGTCGACCGCGTCGAGCTGGAGCTCTACCGCGACCTCGTCCTCTATCTCGTCTACAGCCGCTACCAGGACCGCTTTTTCGCCGCCCTCCGCACCCAGGAAAGCGGCGGCGGGCAGGCCTCCTTCGGCTTCTACCGCGACTTTGAGGCCGACCTCGGGCATTTTCTCGATCTGCCGGTCCTCGCCGCGGAGAGCGCGCTCGACCCGGCTCACCTCTTCGCCTGCTGCTTCCAGATCCGGCGCGCCTTCCACTTCACCTTCCGCTCCATCCTCGGCGGCTCGCCTCCCGCGGCGCGCCTGCGCGAGCAGGTCTGGCAGTCGATCTTCACCCACGACCTCCGGCGCTACCAGCAGGCCCTCTACCGCACCCTGGGGGACGTCACCACCCTGGTCACCGGCCCCTCGGGGACCGGCAAGGAGCTGGTGGCGCGCGCCATCGGCTACTCGCGCTACATCCCCTTCGACCCGGCCGGCCTGAAGTTCCGGGAGAGCTGGGCCAAGTCCTTCTATCCCCTGAACCTTTCGGCGCTCTCGCCGACCTTGATCGAGTCCGAGCTGTTCGGCCACCGGCGTGGCGCCTTCACCGGGGCGATCCAGGACCGCACCGGCTGGTTCGAGGTCTGCCCGCCGCTCGGCACCGTCTTCCTGGACGAGATCGGCGAGACGGATCTCGCGATCCAGGTGAAGCTCCTCCGGGTGCTGGAGACCCGCACCTTCCAGCGCCTGGGCGAGACCCAGGGGCGCCCCTTCCAGGGCAAGGTGGTGGCCGCCACCAACCGCGACCTCGCCCGCGAGATGCAGGCCGGCCGGTTCCGCGCCGATCTCTACTACCGCCTCTGCTCGGACCTCCTGGTCACCCCCACGCTCCGCGAGCGGATCGCCGAGTCGCCGGAGGAGCTGTCGAACCTCCTCCTCTACCTTGCCCAGCGCACCGTGGGGAAGGAGACGGAGGAGCTGGCCGGCGAGGTGGCGCGCGAAGCGGAGAGCTGGATCGGCGAGCACCTGGGGCCGGACTACCCGTGGCCCGGCAACGTCCGCGAGCTCGCCCAGTGCGTCAACAACGTCCTCATCCGCCGCGAGTACCGGCCGGCGAGCCCGGGAACGGCGGGCGTCCGCGAGCGCCTGGCGGCCGAGATCCTCGCCGCCGACCTCTCCGCCGAGGAGGTCCTCCGCCGCTACTGCACCCTCGTCTACGCCAAGACCGGCAGCTATGAAGAGGCCGGCCGGAGGCTGGGGCTCGATCGGCGGACGGTCAAGAGCCGGGTGGATTTGGAGTTGCTGGGGGAGCTGGGGTGAGGGCCCCCCTCACGAGAGAGAGGGGGGCGCTGCCGGCTTTACCGGCTGTGGCGAACGGCGGGCCGGCGGGAGGGACCGCCGGTGTGGCGACGCAGGGGCGAGCCGCCCGGCGATGCCGGACGGGAGGCCTCCGCGGGCCGGCCGGCCGGGCGGGCATGGCCCTGACCGCGCGGCGCCCCCGCACCGCGCGGTGCTCCTGCGACCGGACCCTGGGCCCGACGCGCCGCGTTCGCCTGGGCGCGGACGCGGTCCTGGGCCTTCCGGGCGCGGATCTCGGCGATCCGTTCGCCGAGCGGGATCTCCAGCTTCTCGTTCGGCCGCTGTCCGTAGTCGAAGCCTTCCAGGGTGTGGCGCGGCAGGCGCTTGCCCACCGCCCGCTCGATCGCCGAGAGCTCGCCCTGCTCGGCCGGGGCGGCAAAGGTGAAGGCGTCACCCGTGGCGGAGGCCCGGGCGGTGCGGCCGACCCGGTGGATGTAATCCTCCGGCAGGTTGGGGACGTCGAAGTTGATGACGTGGGAGAGCGCCTCGACGTCGATCCCCCGCGCCGCGATGTCGGTCGCCACCAGGACCCGGTTCGCCCCCGACTTGAAGCGCTTCAGGGCGTCGGTGCGCTGCGACTGGCTGCGGTTGCCGTGGATTCTGTCGCAGGCGATGCCGTGGCGGGAGAGGAAATCGGCCACCCGGTTCGCCCGGTGCTTGGTGCGGGTGAAGACCAGGGCGCTCTCGATCTTGCCCTCGCGCAGCATCTGGAGCAGCAGGTGCGACTTGAGCTCCTGCGCCACCGGATAGACCGCCTGCGCCACACCGGTCGCCGGCGCCGCCGGGCGATCGATGTTGATCTTGACCGGATCGGCGAGCATCTCGCGCGACAGGGCGAGGATCGGCGCCGGCAGGGTGGCGGAGAAGAAGAGGGTCTGGCGGCGGGTCTGCGGCAGGTGCTTCAGGACCCGGCGGATGTCGGGGAGGAAGCCCATGTCGAGCATGCGGTCGGCCTCGTCGAGGACCAGCACTTCGAGGCCCTGGAGGCGGGCGTAGCCGCGCTGGAAGTGATCGAGCAGGCGGCCCGGGGTGGCGACGATGACGTCGACGCCGGTCTTGAAGGCGCGCTCCTGCGGCCCCATGCCGACACCGCCGAAGACCGCGGCGCCGCGGATGCCCGTATGGCCCGCCAGGCCCTGCAGGTGCTCGGCGATCTGCGCCGCGAGCTCGCGAGTGGGAGCGAGGACGAGCGCCCGGGTGGTGCCCCGCGGCTTGGCGAGCAGGCGGTTGAGGATGGGCAGGAGAAACGCCGCGGTCTTGCCGCTCCCCGTCATGGCGCAGGCCAGCAGGTCCCGGCCGGCCAAGGCCGGCGGGATGGAGTCGACCTGGATCGGAGTCGGGGTCGTGAAGCCCAGGGTGGCAACGCCCTTCAAGAGGGACGGGTGAAGATCGAACTGAGAAAAGCTCATAGAGATAGAGGTACCTTCCAGGCCACGCGCACCACGGCGCGCAGCGCGAGGAGATTCCGGCGCGAGTTGGAGGAGACGGGGGACTTGCCGGGGAGAGGCCGCCGCTCGGGCTCGGGGAACGCTTCCGCGAGCTGCCCTTGCAGAGACCCGAACGAAACAAGCCAGCCAGTGAAGGGACGGACAGTATGGCATATCGCCGGGGATTTGTAAAATCTCCGCCGCCTGGCCCTCACCCCCAGCCCCTCTCCCGGCCCGCCCATCCCGACCGCCGGGAGAGGGGAGCGCAGCGAGTAGGAGGCGACAACCCCGCGCGAAGTTTCTTTCCCCCCCCTCTCCCGGTGGACAGGGAGGGCGGGCCGGGAGAGGGGGGTAGGGGGGTGAGGGGCCTCCGGGAATAAACCTCCCGAAATCCAGTCTAGGCCGGCAGAGGGAGCGCTCGACGGGCCGACGATCGGCTCCGGGCGAGCAGCTCCGAAGCTGCCGCGCCACGCGGCAAGGGAGATCCCATGAAGAACCATCGCCTCGTCCTCATCCTGTCCTTTCTTCTCTTAGCGCTCGCCGTCGGCGCCTCCGCCGCTCCGGCCTCGACCGGCAACCTCAAGATCCTCACCCCGGCGGACCACGCGCAGCTCGACGCCGGCGAGTCCTACCCCTTGGAGTACGCGGTCGTGCTCGGACCGGGGGACGACCACTTCCACGTCTGGGTGGACGGCGAGCGCAGCCCCGGCATCCACGACCTCAAGGGGACCTACCGGCTGCCCAAGCTCACCCCGGGCGAGCACGTGATCACTCTCAAGCTGGTCGACAAGGGGCACGTGCCGACCGGACCGCAGACGTCGATCCAGGTGCACGTGAAATGACCGAGCTCGTCTACGCCCTGGTGCAGGCCGGGCACAACCTGGGTGCCGTCCTCGTGGTGGCGAGCCCCGCCGTGGCCCTGGGGCTCCAGGGCCGGGTCCCCGGGCTCGAACGGCGCCTCGCCTGGACGCTCCTCGCCGCCTGGGGCCTCCAGGCGGCGAGCGGCGCCGGTTTCGCCGCCGCCAGCCTGGGATTCAAGGGACAGCTCCCCGAGGTCACCGGGGTCGCCCTCGTCGCGCTGGGGGTGAAGCTGGCCGCGACGGCCGGCAGCCTCCTCCTCGCCGCGGGGCTCCTGCGGGCTCGGCGGCTCCAGGGCGCCCGCCCTCGGACCGCGGCCTGGGCGGTCTGCCTGGGGTTGGCTCTGGCCGCGCTCCTCGCCGCCGCTCCCCTGCGCTGGTATTTGTGAGGGGATGCCGAAGAGAGCCATGTCTCACGTCCGTTCCATCGCGAGTGGGGATACCATGGGGGAGGCGGAGCCCTCCTCCCCTCTTCCCATGCCTCCCATCCTGACTTCGCTCCGCGATCGCCTGTTCCGGCAGGACCGGCGGAGCCGCTTCGAGCAGATCATCGTGCCGCACCTGGACGCCGCCTACGACCTGGCCCGCTGGCTGACCAAGAACGATGCCGATGCAGAGGACGTGGCACAGACCGCCTGCCTGCGGGCGCTCCAGTTCTTCGACGGCTTCCACGGTGGCAACCCCCGGGCCTGGCTGCTCACCATCGTCCGCAACGCCTTCTACACCTGGCTGGAGCAGAGGGACCGCGGTGCGGAGGGAGTGGCGCCGTTCGACGAGGCCATCCATACCCCCGAGGGCGGCGGGGCCGATCCCGAGATCGCGCTCCTGCGCCAGGCCGACGGCCAGCTGCTCCGCCTGGGGTTCGAGGCGCTCCCCCTGCCGTTCCGGGAGGTGATCGTGCTGCGCGAGCTGGAAGGGCTGTCCTACAAGGAGATCGCGGCGGTTGCCGGCATCCCCATCGGCACCGTGATGTCGCGCCTGGCGCGCGCCCGGCGGCAGCTGCAGGAGTTCCTGCTCGCCCGCGGGGTGAAGGAGGGAGGATCATGAGCTGCGGCAGACCCGTGCACGAGGTCGCGGCCTATCTCGACGGCGAGCTCGACCTGGAGACGACCCTGGCCTTCGAGCGTCATCTCGCAGAGTGTGCGGACTGCGCCCGGGCGCTCGCGACGCAGCAGGCGCTGCGCGAGGCGATCGGCCGGGCCGGACTGCGCTTTGAGGCTCCCCCGGATCTGACCCGGCGCCTGCGCGGCGCCGCCCGGCAATCCGGGATCGCAGGCGCCGCCAGGCCGGCCGCCCCCCCCCGGCC
>DASQPA010000293.1:0-6284 GCA_035644215.1 Thermoanaerobaculia bacterium | reverse complement strand
CTGCCTCTTTCTCTTGGGAGTCCTCGCCGCCGTCATCGTCTCCGGCACCTGGCACCCGGGGGAGATCGATCTCTGGGGGATCGAGCTGCCAATCGAGAACCTGACGCGCGACGCCGTCCTCGCCCTCCTCCTCCTCGCCTCCTGGTGGACGACGGCGCCGCGCATCCGGCAGGCGAACGGCTACTCCTGGGCTCCCATCAAAGAGGTGGCGATCCTCTTCGCGGCCATCTTCGCGACCATTCTGCCGCTCCTCGCCATCCTCCGGGCCGGCCAACGCGGGGCGCTGGCGCCGCTGCTCGGCGCCGTGCACACTCCCGGCCAGTTCTTCTGGGCCACCGGGGTGCTCTCCTCGCTCCTCGACAACGCCCCCACCTACCTCGCCTTCCTCTCGACCGCCCTCGGCCGCTTCTTCCCCGGGGTGACGGAGCGCACGGCGGTGCTCCGGCTGATCGCCGAGCAGCCGGCCTTCCTCCAGGCGATCGCGACCGGAGCGGTGTTCATGGGGGCCAACACCTACCTCGGCAACGCTCCCAACCTCATGGTCAAGGCGATCGCCGAGAAGGCCGGGGTGGAGATGCCCTCGTTCCTGGGGTACGTCGGGAGGTACGCTCTGCCGGTGCTGCTGCCGGTCTTCCTGCTGGCGGGGTGGATCTTCTTTTAACCCCGGTTCGCCCTGAAGTCGTCCTCTTCATGCCTATGAGGGGGTCCTCTTCTCGGTCACCTCGACCGCCCTCGGGGGGGAAGACACCCCCCGCCTCCCGGGGTTAGAATCCTCAGGAGGCGTCACCGCTCCGTCACGCGTACGCCGCTTCTCCGCCATCCTTCTCATAGGAGCTGCCGATGCGACCGCCCGATCCCGTGAGGTTGACCCCTGGCAAGCGGGTTCTCTTCTTGACCAAGGACCCGGAGCGGATCCGGCAGCAGCTCTCTGGCGAGCTCGACCTCCGCATGGCGGACCTCAAGGTCGAGGACCTCCTGGACGACATCAACACCGACGCCATGACCCCGGCCTGGGTCTGCTTCAGCCATCGGCCGGAGGACATCGCCCGCGACGCCTATGCCGGCCTGATCGTCGACGGCAAGCGCCTGTTCGAGCGCGACGCTTTGAAGAACGGCAACTTCGAGGTCATCGTCTCCGGCTACCGCAAGGGAGTCGGCAGCTCGCGCGAGACCGCCGTCCAGGCCGAGAAGTGGTCGGGCATCCGGATCGCCATCGCCGCCTCCTTCGCCCCCATCCATGCCAGCAACAACGTCAGCCAGGGCGTGCTGATGGGGAACCACGAGCAGCTCACGCGCCTCCAGGCCGGCGAGGGAATCGCGCTCGCAGAGCTCTATCGCGAGTACGATCCGATCACCCAGATCATCGTCCAGCACGGCGGGCTCTTCCCGTTCTCGAAGGCGGTGGCCCGGGGCGAGGTCGTCCTGCCGCGACCGGAGACCGGCCCGCGGCCCATGACCATGGCCGAGAAGATCCTCTCCCGTCATCTATTGGACAAGGGGCCGGGCATGGGCGAGGGGCCGAAGTACGTCAAGCCGGGCGACGCCGTCGTCGTCGAGGTGGACGGCGGCTACTCGCACGAGTTCACCACCGCCCAGGTCCACTACTTCCTCACCGAGGAGTACGGCCCCGACTACCAGGTCAGGAACCCCGCCAAGTTCGCCGTCTTCGAGGATCACTTGATCTATGCCGACGAGGTGCCGAAGATGCGCGCCTTTTTGGACAAGATCGAGACCCTGCGCCAGCTGCAGCGCGAATTCCAGCGCCACACCGGGGTGCGCGACTTCTCGGCCAGGGACCGCGTCTCGCCCGGTATCTGCCACGAGGTGGCGCGCGAGGCCCTGATCGACCCGGGCGACTTCATTCAGGCGACTGACAGCCACACCTGCATGGGCGGGGTCAACAACGCTCTCACCTGGGGGGTGGGATCGACCGAGTACGCCGACCTCGTCCACTCCGGCTTCACCACGATCGAGGTGCCGGAGTCGATCCGCTTCGAGCTCAAGGGCAAGCTCGCCCCCGGCGTCACGGCGAAGGACGTGATGCTCTACATCCTCTTGAACTACGCCAAGCCACAGGTGACGCTCAACCGGGTAATGGAATTCACCGGCCCCGGGGTCGCCACCCTCTCCATGGACGAGCGCGCCACCTTGACCAACATGGCGACCGAGTGCGCGGCGCGGACCGCCATCGTCGTCGCCGACGACGAGACCTTCCGCTGGCTCGCCGAGTGGCGACCGGGGTTGACCAGCGCCGACCTCGAACGCCTGCGGGCCCGGGCGGTGACGCCGGACGAGGGTGCGGTCTACGCCGGCGGCGTGCACGAGATCGACCTCTCGACCATCGAGCCGATGGTCGCCCATCCCGGCGACCCGGACCACGGTATCCCGTCCGACCCCACCAACGGCGCCTTCGTCTCCGAGATCGGCGAGGTGCCGATCGAGATCGCCTACGGCGGCAGCTGCACGGCGGGGAAGATCGACGACCTCGTCTTCTACCACCAGGTCGTCAAGGAGGCGGTGGACGCCGGGCTCCAGGTCGCTCCAGGGGTCAAGTTCCTCATCCAGTGCGGCTCGCAGGCGGTCGAGAAATTCGTCTACGACAACGGCCTCGCCGACACCTTCCTGCGCGCCGGGGTCACCCTCATCCACCCCGGCTGCGGCGCCTGCATCGGCTGCGGCCCGGGGGTCTCGGAGACCACCGACCAGGTCACGGTCTCGGCGATCAATCGCAACTACAAGGGGCGCTCCGGCCCCGGTAAGCTCTGGCTCGCCTCGCCCCTGACCGTCGCCGCCTCCGCCTTCACCGGCCACATCACCGCCTACACGCCGGGGATGTTCCAGAAACTGCGCGAGCGCCAGCCGGTGCTGGCTCCGGCCTAGGCTTCCCATCGTGCCAGGGGAGCCCGCCCCGTTCACTGCCGTCCGCCTGGGCGAGGGGCCTCTCCTCTCGGCCGGGATGCCCGGCCTCGCCGGGGAGGACGGCGCCTACATCGGCGGGCCGTCGCTCCTCCGGGTGCCCGACTGGGTCGCCTCGCCCCTGGGGCGCTACTACCTCTACTTCGCCCACCACCTCGGCCGCTACATCCGCCTGGCCACGGCCGATCACCTCGCCGGCCCGTGGACGGTCGTGCCGGGAGGCGTGCTCCCCTTGAAGACGACCGCGGCGCTCAATCACGTCGCCTCCCCGGACGTCTACCTGGACGAGGTGCGGCAGGCGATCCGCCTCTACTTCCATGGCCCCTCGTGGATCTTCCTCCAGCGGCAGGTCACCTACCTTGCCACTTCCGGGGACGGCCTCCACTTCACCGCCGCGCCGCAGAAGCTCGGCCCCCCCTACTTCCGGGTCTTCGCGCACGGAGGATGGTTCTACGCCCTGGCCAAGAAGGGCAAGACGGGGCTCCTCCTGCGCTCCCGGGACGGCATGGGGCCGTTCGAGCCCGGTCCCGAGATCCTCCCCAGGATGCGCCACCCGGCGGTCCTCCTCGACGGAGATACGCTCTGGATCTTCTACTCCCGCATCGGCGACGCTCCCGAGAGCATCCTGGTCGCGCCCATGCAGCTCAAGGGCGACTGGCGGAGCTGGCGGCCGGGCGAGCCGTCCCTCCTCCTGGCGCCGGAGCGGGACTACGAGGGGGCCGGCCTGCCGGTCGCTCCCTCCGACCGCGGGGGCGCCACCGTGCCGGTCCGCCAGCTGCGCGACCCGGGGATCCACGTCGAGGACGGCAGGATCTACCTCTTCTACTCGATCGCCGGCGAACGGGGGATCGCCCTCGCCGAGCTGCGCCGGTAGCGCCGGCACGGCGGCACGAGGATCCCCTCTTCCGCGCCCTCTTGGCATCTCCACTCTACGAAGACGAAGTCGGTCTGCACCGCCCGGTCACGCCGGACCGGGCGGGCACGGAGATTTAGACCGCTTGACAGCTGCAGAGATCGGACTCCCAGAAGAAGCCGCTGCCGCAGTGGGGATGACACTCCATGCAGAAGCAGTCGTAGAGCCAGCCCGTCGGGCAGGGCGGATGCGTGCAGAGAGGCTGGGCGGTCGACCAGGGCTCGACCTCCAGCGTGCGGTTCGGGTCGGTGGCCGAGCCCGGAGTCACCGTGGGGGAGGCACAGGCAGAGTCCGACAGCAGGAACGCGGGGAGGGTCGGGGGCCCTCCCGGTGCGGCCGCGGGGGGCTCGGCCAGGGCTGGGAGAACGGCGAGGACGGCGAGAGCCAATCCAAGCCCGACGACGAGAGCCGATCGACGAGAGGTCATGTTCTTCCTCCTTGGTGGCGCAAAGGTGGACCGGTCCGGTTGAGCCATCGCGGGACGGCACAGCCGCCAAGACGGGCATGGATGCTGGCGAGCGCCTTGGTCAGCATAAGCCTTATCTCTTATAAGTACTATAAGCGAAATTCGCTATGACGCGAAGCCATCGGCCCGCGCCGCGCCAGCACGGCGCCCATTGACAACCTCGCCACCCTGCTCTACCCTGCATATTGCATTACGAGCGGTCCGGCTAGCGCCGGGCTCGGCAACCTGGGACGGACACCCAAGGTGCCCTCCCGCTCTCCTTCGGGGGAACGGGGATGCGGTCGCCCAATGCGACAACCAAGTGTCCGCGGCAAGGAACCCGTTCTCGTGATGCAACGAGACGGGTTTTTTTGTTGCCTGCCGAATTGCGTATCGGCTTAGGAAGTGAAGAGGAGCGACCTTGAGCGACAACGTCTTCGACGTGCCTGTACCTGCAAGACCCGCCGACCTGGACGAGCGCCGAGCCCGGCTTCTGGCCGCCTTCGAGGCCCGCGTCCTGGTCATGGACGGCGCCACCGGCACCGCCATGCAGGCGGCGAACCTCTCCGCCGCGGACTTCGGCGGCCCCGATCTCGAAGGCTGCAACGAGAACCTCTGCGCCACCCGGCCGGACGTGGTGGACCGGGTGCACGAAGGCTATCTGGCGGCCGGCTGCGACGTGGTCGAGACCAATACCTTCGGCGGCACCCCCCTGGTGCTCGGCGAGTATGGGCTGGAGGCCCACGCCTATGCGCTGAACGCCGCCGCCGCCCGCATCGCCCGGCAGGCCTGCGCCCGCTTCGACTCCGCGGAGAAGCCGCGCTTCGTCTGCGGCTCGATCGGCCCCACGACGCGGGCCATCTCGGTCACCGGCAACATCACCTTCGAGGCGTTGAAAGAGAATTTCCGCGTCCAGTGCCAGGGTCTCATGGCGGGCGGCGTCGACTACCTGCTGATCGAGACCAGCCAGGACACCCGGAACGTCAAGGCCGCTCTCCTCGCCACCGAAGAGGCGTTCGCCGCCGCCGGCTGGCGGGTGCCGGTCGCGGTCTCCGCCACCATCGAGTCCACCGGCACCATGCTGGGCGGCCAGGACGCCGAGGCTTTCGCCGTCTCCATGCTCCATGCCGACCTCCTCTACATCGGCCTCAACTGCGCCACCGGCCCGGAGCTGATGACCGATCACCTGCGCACCCTCTCCGAGATCGCCCGCACCCGGGTGGCCTGCGTGCCCAACGCCGGTCTGCCGGACGAGGACGGCCGTTACAACGAGGGGCCGGAGGTCTTCGAACGGGTGCTCGGGCGGTTTCTCGACGCCGGCTGGCTGAACCTGGTGGGCGGCTGCTGCGGCACGACCGCGGCGCACGTCCGGACGCTCGTGCAGCTCGTCGAGGGGCGGACCCCGCGCCCCGTCCCCCACCACCACCGGGCTCTGATCTCGGGCCTGGAGGCGGTCGAGCTCACCGACGACAACCGGCCGCTCTTAGTCGGCGAGCGCACCAACGTCTTAGGCAGCCGCAAGTTCAAGCGCCTGATCCGCGACGGGCAGCAGGAGGCGGCGGCCGAGGTCGGCCGGGCGCAGGTCAAGGCCGGCGCGCAGGTGCTCGACGTCTGCCTCCAGGACCCCGACCGCGACGAGATCTCCGACATGGAGGCGTTCCTCGACCGCCTCGTCCGCCTGGTCAAAGTGCCGATCATGCTCGACTCAACCGACGCCAACGTCATGGCGCGGGCTCTCACCTACTGCCAGGGCAAGACGGTCTTGAACTCGATCAACCTGGAGGACGGCCGCTCCCGCTTCGAAAAGGTGGTGCCGCTCGCCCGCCGCTACGGGTCCGCGATGGTGGTGGGCACGATCGACGAGAAGGGGATGGCGGTCACCGTCGAGCGCAAGGTCGAGGTGGCGCGGCGCAGCTTCCAGATCCTCGTCGAGGAGATGGGGGTGGCGCCCGAGGACATCTGGTGGGACGCCCTGGTCTTCCCCTGCGGCACCGGCGACGCCACCTATCT
>DASQPA010000292.1:0-31178 GCA_035644215.1 Thermoanaerobaculia bacterium | reverse complement strand
ACCGGCCTGCCACCAAGATCCCTTGCCTGGAAGGATTCCCAGAGAGGCTGAGAGTCCGGTCCTCGCCGGAGGAGAGTGTTCTGATCTCGTCGCGCGGGAGATCAGAATGGAGTCCGTCGCTCATGGAGATAAGGATCGTGAGCAGCTGCTGCTAAGAGAGCATATGACGGGGTGGTGAGAATGCAAAATCGACCACGACTAGGACGCCGCGGCGCGCGTGCTCCACAACGAAGTCCCCACCGCCAGGCCCAACACCCCGGCGGTCACCGCGAGCGACACCCCGGGCGAAATGGGATACACCTCGGTCAAGGTCATCTTGGTCCCCACGAAGACGAGGACGGTGGCGAGGCCGAGCTTCAGGTGCACGAGCTTGGTCAGGGCTGCGGCGAGCAGGAAGTAGAGCGAGCGCAGGCCTAAAATGGCGAAGACGTTCGAGGTGAAGACGAGGAACGGGTCGGTGGTGATGGCGAGGATCGCCGGGATCGAGTCGACGGCGAAGAGCAGATCGGTGCTCTCGACGACGAGGAGCACGAGGAGGAGCGGGGTGATCCGCCAGCGCTCGCCTTCGCGGACGACGAAGCGGTCCTCCCGATAGTCGGCGAGGACCGCCGGCGAGCGGCGGAGCAGCCGGACCAGGGGGTTTTGGGCGACCTCCGTCTCCTTGCCGCGGGCGAGGGCCATCCGGATGCCGGTGAGGATGAGGAAGGCGCCGAAGACGTAGACCATCTCCTCGAAGGCGTGGAGCAGCGCCGTGCCGGCGAAGATGAGCCCGGCCCGCATCACGATCGCCCCCAGCACCCCCCAGGCGAGGACCCGGTGCTGGTAGGCGTCGGGTACCGCGAACGAGCCGAAGACGAGGGCGAAGACGAAGAGGTTGTCGACCGAGAGCGACTTCTCGATCAGGTAGCCGGCGAGGAACTGGAGCGTCGGCTCACTCCCCCGGAAATAATGGATGCCCGCCCCGAAGAGCAGGGCGAGCCCCACCCAGACGCCGCTCCAGGCCAGCGCCTCACGCCAGGAGACGGCGTGCGACTTGCGATGGAAGACTCCGAGATCTAAGGCGAGGAAGAAAAGGACGAAGAGGTTGAAGGTGATCCAGAGCCAGAGAGGGGTGCCACTGGGGGTCGGCATAGCGTCGTTCTCCCGCGAGACCTACGGCACGAAGGCCGTGTGGTGATGGTCTCGCCGAAGCCGTCACGCTCTCGACGGGCCGGGAGGGTGACTCCGTGTTGACGGCCCGCCGACCCGGGCGCATCCCGGGTGGCTACTCCCCGATCTGCACAGGTAGAAGCGAACTCGGAGGGGGCGGCATTCCCTTGGCCGCTCCGGTAGACAGGGCCGCCCCCTCCGGCAGGGCTGGGATCAGGGGGTGACCTTCTGCGGCCAGCGGACGAAGAAACCGTCGGCCCAGAGGATGTCCTGGTCGTAGTCGGTGGGATCGAAGGAGGTGACGTTGATGCCGCTGGTCAGCTGCTTGGTCTTGTCGCGGCCGTAGCTGTGGATCGCCATGACCTGCGGGTCGAGCGGCTTGGCGGTCTTCAGGTAATAATCGAAGTTGGTCTTCCAGCCGTCGACCACCGGGACCGACTGCAGGTACTGGGGCACCAGCACCGTGGTCAGGTTGTCCCCCGTCGTCGCCGTGCCGTAGCTGCCGAGGTCGACGGTGGTGGCGGCGGCGCCGGCGGCGGCCGCGCCGACCTGGTCGGTCAGCCAGGAGAACATGGCGGTACCGGCGTTCCTCATGTCGGCCACGGTCCGCTTCTGCTTCGCCTTCTGCAAGGCATCCAGGAAGTTCGGAATGAGCAGCGCCGCGATGATGCCGATGATGGCGACGACGATCAGCAGCTCGATCAGGGTGAAGCCCCGTTCACGACGACGGATGCGAGTCAACATACGTCTTCCCTCCCAATCTTTCCCCCACGGTCCATTCCCGAGGGAACGCGACGGCCCTCTACGGCCATCAGTAGCAAGCGCTGAAACTGCACGACGAATCGTTACCGCGGATGGTACGCCCGGGAGGAAGGGTTTGGAGCGCTCTTTGTGTGATCTTAGTGCGACTTTTACATATTCTTTACAGTCTATGGAATGAGGCCACAGGATGCGAGTAGAGTAGAGGCATGCGCCGTCCTCTGGCCCCTCATGTCCAGGCAGCCCTCTCTCGCGCCGCCCAGCCGAAGGGGCCGGCCACGCCGGCTCCGGGGGGCGGCCGGCCGGCGGCGCCGCACGTGCAGGCGGCGCTGGAGCGGGGCGCGATGGCGAATCCGGCGCCGCCCGCCCCGCGAGCCGCGGCGTCCTCCCTCCAGCCCAAGCTGGCGCCGCCGGCGCTCCGCCCCGTCCTGCGGCGAGCCTCCACCGTCCAGCGGATGGAGTACACCTCGAAGTCGGTCTCCAAGGAGAGCAACAACAACAGCCCCGGCTGGAGCTTCGTCGGCCAGGGCGGAGAGAAGCTGCAGGTTGTCGATACCGGCAAGCGGCTGGAGGCCTACATCGACGGCGAGTACGTCGGCTATCTCAGTTACGAGGTGGACACCGACGACATTGTGCCGAGGATGCGCTTCGGGTACATCAGCATCGAGAAGAAGAAGCACCGCAACAAGAAGCTCAGCTCGGTCCTGATTTTCCTGCTCGCCTTGAAGGCCCTGCAACGCAACCTCCAGACGATCTGCGTCGGCCATCCGGATCCCGAGCTCAAGGGGTACTGGGAGAAGATCGGCTTCGATTTCGCAGCGGCGCAGAAGAAACAGCACCTGCACATCCTGAGCCTCTACGCCGATCGCCCCGTCGAGGATCTCCCCAGCGCCGAGTCGGTCACCGTAACCGAGGCCAACGCACCGACCCTCGCGGTCCTCCAGTGGGCTCAGCTGAGCTATAACGGGTACTGGAAGGGCTGAGGCGGGCCCGGGTCAGTCGACGAAGAAGTCCGGGTAGAGCTCGGCGCCCGGCTGCACCGCGTAGCGGTCGAAGTCGGTGATCCCCTCGGCGGCCAAAACCTCGTCGTCGATGTAGAAGTTCCCCGTGCAGCAGCGGCTGTCCCGGGTGAGGAGGACGTGCGCGGCGTCGGCCAGGATCTCCGGCTTGCGGCAGCCTTCGGGACGGATCGCGCCGCCCAGCATGGCGAGGGCGGCGGTGGCGATGGCGGTGCGCGGCCAGAGGGCGTTGACCGCGATGCCGTCGGCTTTGAATTCTTCGGCCATGCCCAGGACGCAGAGGCTCATGCCGTACTTGGCCATGGTGTAGGCGCAGTGCGGGGCGAACCACTTGGGATCGAGGTTCAAGGGCGGCGAGAGGTTCAGGATGTGCGGGTTGGCCGCCTTGCGGAGGTGGGGGAGGGCGGCCTGGGAGCAGAGGAAGGTGCCGCGCGTGTTGACCCCCTGCATGAGGTCGAAGCGCTTCATCGGGGTGTCCAGGGTGCCGGCGAGGAAGATGGCGCTGGCGTTGTTGACCAGGACGTCGATCCCGCCGAAGGTCTCGACCGTCCGGGCGACGGCGGCGCGGACCTGCTCCTCCTCGCGGATGTCGCACTGGAGCGGCAGGGCCCTGCCGCCCGCGGCCTCGACCTCCCGGGCGGCGGTGAAGATCGTCCCCGGGAGCTTGGGGTTGGGCTCGGCGGTCTTCGCGGCGAGCGCGACGTTCGCTCCGTCGGCCGCGGCGCGGAGAGCGATGGCCAGGCCGATGCCGCGGCTGCCGCCGGTGATGAACAGGGTCTTGCCTTTCAGGTCCGCCATCCGTTCCTCCTCTGGGGCGGCCTAGTCTATACCTGGATGGCAGGGGTGTCGGATTACGCCGGTGTCCTCCAGGCAGGACGGCTGGGCCACGCGAAGCGCCTTTTCCCCGGGGGAGGACCGCCGGGTACAGGCCTTGCACAAAGGCGCTGCCAGAACGACTGAAAAGGAGATCCGATGCACCTCGCTCCGCGCAGTGCAGCTCTCATCCTGGCGCTCGCCGTCCCGGCCTTCGCCGCCGGCGTCCGGCCCAAGCCGCCCGCCGCCCCTCCTGCCTTCGGGGAGCGGATCGACGTCCGTGCGGTCAACGTCGAAGCGGTGGTGACCGACCGCTCGGGCAACCGGGTCCAGGGTCTGACCGTCGCCGACTTCCGGCTCCAGGTCGACGGCCGGGACGTGCCCATCGACTTTTTCGCCGAGATCCGGGAGGGGCAGAGCGGAGCGCCGGGGAACGGCACTCCGGCGCCGCCCGCGGCGGCAGGGAGTGGCGCGGTGGGGACCAACTACCTGGTCTTCCTGGACGACAGCTTCAGCCTCGCCCCGCAGAGGAACGTCGTCCTCGACAAGCTGATGGGCGACCTCTCGCTCTTAGGTCCCGAGGACCGCATGGCGATCCTCGCCTTCGACGGCCGGAAGCTCGACCTCCTCTCCACCTGGAGCGGCGAGACGGCCGCCCTCACCGAGGCGATCCAGCGGGCCAAGGCCCGGCCGACCCTCGGCCTTTCCGCCATGGACGCGCGGCGCTCCTTCGGCGACGACCAGGAGCTGCGCGACCAGGCGATGGACGACACGCTCCACCCCTCGTTCGCCGGCCATGGGAGCGACCAGGACGCGGCGGGCGCCGCCGCGGGCGACATGATGAGCCGCGGCACCACTCTGCTCTCCATCGCCAGCGTCGGCCACAAGTCCGCCCCGGGCCGCTGCAACGAGTACTTCCCGATCAGCCCCAAGCAGTGCGCCGAGCTCCAGGAGGCGATCAACGCGGCGGCGGGAGCCCTGCGCGGCCTGCCCACCCCCGGGGGGCGCAAGGTGGCCCTGCTGCTCTCCGGCGGCTGGCCGTTCGGCGCCGGCCCCCACCTCTTCAAGCCGCTCTTGGACACCGCCAACCAGCTGGGCTACACCCTCTATCCGGTGGACGTCCCCGGCATCCCGGTCGAAGGCGCGTCGAGCGGGATCTTCGGGTCGTGGGAACGGGAGTCGAAGGACGGCCTGGAGTACGTGGCCGCGGCAACCGGCGGCAAGGCGTTCCTCAACTCGGCCCGTCTGGATGCCCTAAAGCGGGCGGCCGCGGATACCCGTTCCTACTACTGGCTGGGCTTCTCCCCGGTCTGGCGTGCCAACGACAAGGGCCACCAGGTGAAGCTGACGGTCAAGCGGCCGGGCCTGACGGTGCGCTCGCGCAACGGTTTCACCGACCTGGCGCCGAAGACCGAGGGGGCGATGCGGGCCGAGAGCGCTCTGCTCCTC
This sequence comes from Thermoanaerobaculia bacterium, assembly GCA_035644215.1. GTDB lineage: Bacteria > Acidobacteriota > Thermoanaerobaculia > Multivoradales > UBA5704 > DASQPA01. Next base: position 25,989 of record DASQPA010000292.1, on the reverse strand, counting down.
TCGCCGGCGGCGGAGGACCGGCGCCTGCGCATCGAGGTGGGGGCGGGGAAGCGGCGGGGCGCCGTCATGGAGGTGGCGATCACCGTCGCCGTTCCGGTCTCGGTCCTCTCCCTGTCTCCCGAGGGCAAGGGCTATCTCGCCGAGGCGACCCTGGCGCTCGCCGTCCAGGACGAGGACGGCGGCCGCGCCGCGCTCTCGAACATCCCCCTGCGGTTGAAGCTCCCCGCGGCGCCGGAGCCCGGCAGCTACGCGCGCTACCAGACCCACATCAAGGTGCGCCGCGTCAACCAGACCGTCGTCGCCCTGCTGCACGACGAGGAGAGCGGCGCCACCCTCTGGGACGAGAAGGAGATCGGCGAGTCGGTGCTGACCGCGGCCGGCAAATGAGGCTCCAGCCGCCGGGCCCCGCCGCGCCCCGGCGCGGCGGCTAGAGCGCCGAGGTCCCCGGCGGCACCAGCCGGTCGATCGTCGCCGCCTCCTCGTCGGTGATCGTCACTTCCAGGGCCTGCAGGCTGTCGTCGAGCTGTTCGGCGGTGCGCGGGCCGATGATGACCGAGGTGACGTCGGGGTTCCGGAGCGCCCAGGCGTTGGCGAAACGGGCGAGCGGCACCCCCTTGGCCGCGGCCAGCGGGAGGAGCTGCTCGACGATCTCCAGGCGCTTCTGGAACTTGGGGTTGTCGACGTCGCCGACCCATTTCTCGGCCCGGTTGCTGTCCTTGGGGTTGGCCGCTCCTTGCCGGTACTTGCCGGAGAGCCAGCCGCCTTCGAGCGGGCTCCAGACGATGTTGCCCAGCCCGAATTTGCGGGTCATGGGGAAGTGCTCGAGCTCCATGACCCGCCGCAGCAGGCTGTAGGGCGGCTGGAAGCAGACGAAGCGCTCGAAGCCGTGGCGCTCGCTCACCCAGAGCGTCTCGACGATCTCCCAGGCGGCGAAGCGCTTCTCCCAGATCCCCGGCCCCGCGTAGTGGTTGGAGGAGAGGCCGATGTAGCGCACCTTCCCCTTCCTCACCAGGTCGTTCAGGGCGGAGAGGGTCTCCTCGATCGGCACGCCGGGATCGGGGCGGTGGATCTGGTAGAGGTCGATGACGTCGGTGCCGAGCCGCTTCAAGCTGGCGTCCGCCTGCTCCTCGATCGCCTTCCGCGACAGCCCGCGCTGGTTGGGGCCGGGACCCATCTCCCCCCAGACCTTGGTCGCCAGGACCACCTCGTTGCGCCGGCCCTGGAGAGCCTTGCCGACGATCTCCTCCGATTCGCCCGCGGAGTAGTTGTTGGAGGTGTCGACGAAGTTGATCCCGGCGTCGAGCGCCTGGTGGATAGTACGGATGCTCTCCTGGTGATCGGGGTTGCCCCATTGGCCGAACATCATGGTGCCCAAGCAGAGCGGCGAGACCTTGAGGCCGGTGCGGCCGAGATTCCTGTACTCCATCGCGTGCGACCCTCCCTGGGTAAGCCGGCGCGGCCGGCGGGGGGGATTATTGCCTATTCCGGGGCGGGGCAGGGCGGCAGGGGGTGGAAGGTGTCATTGATCTTGAACGTCGTGGCGCGGTTCGCGGTGTGCGGCGCGGTGCTGTCCGGGTCGTCGGTCGTGTTGGCGGTCTCGTCGACGCCATCCCCGTCGGCGTCGTAGACGAAGGTCGCCTGGTCGCTGACGATCCTCCCGTCGGTGCCGGGAACGACGGCGGCGACCAGGGTGAGGGCCGCCGGAGCACCGCTCGAGAGGGGCGTCCGCCAGCTGACTGTGTTGGTCAACGGGTCGAACGCCGCCGCTCCGGCGTCGGAGCTGACGGCGTAGACGGAGAGCAGGTCCGGCGGCAGGGTGTCGGTCAGGTCGACCTCGGCCTGCGCCCCGCCGTGATCGGTGAGGACGAAGGTGAAGAGGATCTCGCCCGGCCCCAGGCTGCAGGCCCGCTCGATGCCGGTGACCTGGTCGTTGTCGAGGTTCACGGCCTGCACGGGAGCGACCCGGAGGCCGTTGTAGGCGAGGTCCCCGCTGGTGACGGCGAAGTCGATTTCGTAGTGCTGGCTGCCGTCGAGCACCAGGTCGTCTTGGCCGGTCACGGTGACGGTCTGGGGATTGTTCCAGTTCTCTACGGTGAAGGTGAGGGAGGGCGGCTGGACCGTCCCCTCGTTCGTGTTGCTGCTCGTGACCGTGACCGTGACCGTGTCGTCCGAAGCCGGTGGGCTCGTCAGGCGGACTGTGAAGGTGGCGCTTTGGCCGCTCTCGCTGGTGACGATGGAGCTCGGGGTGACGATGGCGCCGACCGGGAGGATCGTGACCTCGGCGCTGGCTGGGGAGCCGAGGGCTGCTCCCGGCGGGGCTTGGAGGTTGATCCGCAGGACTCTGGTATCGCTGGCCGTGCTGTCGAGGGGGATCGTGAAATCGGCAACCCCTCCCTGGAGGGGCATGGAATCGCTGTGGGTAGGGCCGCCGTCGGTCCAGGTGAGAGCGACGATGCCAGAAACTGCCGGCAGGGAAGTGACATGCACGGTCAGAGGCCCCTCGGTCTCGCGGATCAAGGCCGGCAGGCTTCCGAGCTGGACCGTGGGCAGCACGGGCTCGAAGACATAGGCGGCCCCGGTGCCATTGCTCTCCAGGAAGGCGCCGACGAGGTCGGTCGGGCCGTGGCGGGCGACGGCGAACCCCAGCTCCGCCCCGGCCTGCGGCGGGGCCGCGCGCAAGGGTGCGCCGATGGTGTTGCCGCCGGCGGCGGAGATCCGGTAGGCCGCGCCGGCATGGTGGACGGAGCCGTTCCGGCGGGCCCCGGCGAGGATCATCCTCTCGTCGAGGGCGACGGCGACCCCGAGCTGGTCGCCCGCGCTGCCCTGGGTCTCCGTGGCGCCGACCCGGAGAGGCTGGCTCCAGCCGTCGCCGCTGCGGGCATAGACGTAGACGGCCCCGGCGTCCTGCCCCGGGCCATCCTCAAGCGGGGCGCCGACCGCAATGAAGTCTCCGTCGGTCGCCACGGCGTAGCCGAAGGCGTCCTCGGCCCGCGGCGCGGCCTTCAGCGGCTTGGCGATCCAGGATGGGCTCTCGAAAACGTAGGCGGCACCCGCGGCGGGACCGTCGCCAGCATGGAACGGGGCGCCCACGACGAGGGTATCCCCCGTGGGGCTCAGGGCCACGGCGGTGCCGAAGCGGTCGCCGGTCGCCCCGGGCAGCTCTCTCGGTGGATCACCCCCCGGCGACAGGAGAAGGTAGACACGGCCGGCGTCCGTCCCGGCGCCGCCGTCCTCCCGGCAGGCCCCCACCGCGACCGCGCCTCCGGCAGCGGCCACGGCGCAGCCCAGTTGAGCGCCCGGGCGGCCGGTCAGGATCGTGACCTTCTCCCGGGTCAGATGGGCGAGGTCGTAGCGGTAGGCCGCGCCGCCGGCTCCGGCAAAGGGAGCGCCCACGATCAGGGTGTCGCCGTCGACCGCCACCGAGTATCCGAATTGCTCGCCCGGATTGCCGACGAGCGATGGCGTTGCCATGGCCTGCCAGCCCCCCCCTGGGGCGCGCTCGTAGAGATGGACCGAGCCCCGGCCGCCCTGGTCGAGGTAGGCGCCCACGGCGAGAACCCGTTCCCCCACGGCCACGGCGGAGCCGAAGCGGGCGCCCGAACCGAGGTCGCCGGGACGGAGCGGATAGGGGGCAGCGCCCCAGCCGGCCACAGCAGCGAAGAGGCCGCCGCCCGCGAGGAGCAGGCCGAGGAGCGGAGCGCGGATCACGGCGGCGCTCCGGTGCCCTGCGGCGGCCTCTTGACGGGTGGAAGCTCCTCGCCCAGAGCGGCGCAGCCTGTCGAGCAGACGTAGGCCCGGGCCGCTCCCGCGTTGGTGCCCAGGCCATTGGCCAGGGGGGCGCCGACGATCACCTCCTGGCCGCGGACGGCGACGGCGGCGCCGAACAGGTCGAGCTGGCTGGCCGAGGACCCCAGGGAGACGCGGAAGGTCACGAGCGACGAAAGGACGTTGAAGACGTAAGCCGCCCCGGGTCGGAACGGGGCGAGCTTCCCCTCGGCGGCCGGCAGGGGAAGAGGCGGGGCGCCCACGGCGAGGAGGCCGCCCTCCATGGCGAGCGCCGCGCCGAAGCGGTCCCCCTTCTTCGCAAAGGGCGGGGGCGTCGTGATTCGCGGTGCCGGGACCCACGGAGAGGCGCCCGGGAGGCCGGGGAAGAAGACGTAGACGGCGCCGGAGCGCCGGCCCACGGCAGGAGGGAGGGGGACCACGGCGCCCGGCGCGCCGACCGCGATCCGGGTGCCGCTCACCGCCACCGCGGTGCCGAACTGGTCGAAGGATCGGCCATCAGGGGCACGCAGAGTGCCCGTCCGGCCCCAGCGGTTTCCGCTCCGGCTGAAGAGATCGACGGCGCCGCAGCCGCGGCAGGAGCTGAGGTCGCGCCCCGGGGCGCCGACGGCGAGAAGCGGACCGGAGAGCGCCACCGACTCCCCGAAGCGGCTGCCCGGCTGTCCGGAAATGGCCGGCAGGAGCCGCGTCGCCGACCCCGGGTCGCCAGCGGACAGGATGCAGACCGCCCCCAGGCCGCCTACGGCGAGCCAGCCGCCGTCGAGCGCCAGGGAACGCCCGAAATGGTCGATGGACGGGCTGCCGGTGCAGCCGGTCACGATTGACGGCGAGGACCACTCTCCAGCCACCAGGTGATAGAGGTAGACGGCGCCGGTGCCCCTCCTGGGGTTGCCACGGTTCCGGCCCGGCGCCCCCACCGCGAGGACGCCGTCGCGCAGGGCGACCGCGGAGCCGAACTGGTCTTCCGGCCGGGGGGCGGCGGCGAACAGCTGGCTGTGCTCCAGCCATTGGTTCCCGCTCCTCTGGAAGAGCAGGACGGCGCCCACCCGGGGGGCCGGTGCCGCCGGCACCACCCCGACCCCCACACTCCCGGTGCTGGGCTCGAAGCGGGCGCCGAGCGCCAGCCAGCCACCGTCCAGGGCCACGGCGGTGCCGCGCCCGGTGTCCTGAGGCGCGGCCGGCGGGGTGGCGGCGGGCAGGAGGATGGGCGCCGCGGCCAGGATGGCGACGGCGATGCCGGCGATCATGGCGCAGGCGGCGAGGCCGAGCCAGAGGCCGGAGCCTGGGTTTTCCTTCTCGCTCATGGCCGATCCAGACGCGGCAGGTCGAGCAGGTCACGCGGGTTGATGACAGGAGGTTCCCCGGGTGGATGGAAGTCGGTGCCGGTCGGAGGCCCGAGCGTATTCTCGTTCGGATCGATCGGGCTCGGCGGAGTGGGAGGCTCGCCTACCCGCACAGTGGTGCGGGTGCCGGCTGTCAGCTCGACGGCGCCCCCGGCCTTGGACTTGACCTCGGCGGTGCCCTCGTATACCTGCACGGCTGTGCTGTCATCGGGCGCCACCGTGATTTCGATCATCGTGCCGCCCAGCGGGATTCGGGCGGTGGGAGTCTCGATCCAGATCGTACCCTTTTCCTTTTCCTTCGGCCGCGGAGTGAAGAAGGCCAGGAAGTGTCCGACCATGACGTAGAGCTCACCCTCTCTGACCCCCGTCGTCTCGTCCACCAGCCACTTGCGGAAAATCACCTTGGTCTCCGGGCCCAGCTTGACCGCACCCTGTAGGGGTGGATGGCTGCCGATCGTGAACCTGGCGAAGGCCACCTGCTCGGTCTCAACCCTCTCGTCCAGGAAGATACCGTCGAACGGAACGATCTGAACACTACTGGGGGCGCCCAGCAGCGTCGCCTTGACCACGCAGTTCTGCGTCGCCTTGGCCGGGCAGGGACGCTGTACCAGGTGCCCGATGGGCTCGGCGGCGAACCCCGGTACGGGAGTCAGCACGGCGAGAGCGAGCGCCAAGGTTCCCGGCAGGGCGCGCATCAGAGGAACCAGTCGAAACCGGTGGACAGGACGGTCCGGCGGTAGTCGAAGAGGGGGACACCAGGGGTGACGTCGGCGTTCGAGCTGCGCCGGGCGTAGCTGCCGCGTACGGTCCAATAGAGCCTGTCGAGGAGCCTCAGGCTCAGCGCGGCGGTGAACCGCCAGGTGACGTCATTCCGGGCGGGTCCGCCCGGACGGAAGAGATTGGAGTCGGGATGGGCGAAGCGGTCCTCCCGGCGCTCCCCCGCGGCGAAGAGGCTGAGGCGGTTCGAGAGGGGAATGGACGCCTGGGCCAGGGCCGTGCGAGAGGTGGCGGCGAGCGCCCGGCCGGCCGTGCGGTTTCCGGCCGCCAGGCCGAGCCGCAGGGCGAAGTCGCGCCGGCCGAAAAAGAGGAGCTGGCTCACTCCGATCGAGGTCTCGCGGCCGCTCTGGCGCGTGGCGTCCGCCGCGTCGTGCGAGTAGGTCCGGTCGACGGCGTCGAGGTCGAGGCGCGTGACGGTTTGCGGCGACTCCCGCACCAGGACAGCGAGCGCTCCCTCGGCCGAGCGCAGGTAGGGATCGCCGCCCAATCGGGCGTCGGTGCCGCCCGCCTGAAGGAGCAGGGCGAAGCGGCCGTTGCCGTAGGGGACGCGGGCGTAACCCAGAGGGCCGGTGAGGAGCCCCAGGGGATCGCGGCCCCAGGCGAGCTGGACGAGGCCGGAGGCGAGCCCGAGGTCGAACTCCTTGAGGTCGCGGTAGACAGAGCGATCGGCTGAGGCGGCGAGCCCGAGGCTCCAGCCGCGCCGGCCGTAGAACGGATGGACCTCGGCGCGCAGCCCAAGGTCGGCGAAGCCGTCTGCCGTCCCCCCCTGCACACGGGCGCCGGAAGGGGTGGCGAGGTCGAGGCCCTCGGCAAGGAGGCTGGGGTTCGAGTCGTGGCTGGCGCGGCCGGAGAGCCGGAGCTCCCAGAACGGTGCTTCCCCGGGGGCTCGGAACGGGAGGGCGAACTGGGGTGGCTGCGGTGGCTTAAGGGCCAGGGACGGATCCTCCTTCCCTTGCAGCAGCGCGCGGGCTTTCTCGAGGTCGGCGCGGACCTGCTCCCGCCCCGCCTCCGGCCGCTCGGGGGCTTTGAGGCTCTCTTCCAGCTTGCGGACGGCCTCCCTGGTGCGCCCCAGCCGCAGGTAGGTGAGGCCCAGCCAGTGGAGGGTCGTACCGTCGCGGTCATTCTCGTGCGCCGCCTGCTCGAAGAGCCGCGCCGCCTCTGCGACGTCCCCCTGGTCGTAGGCGAGGACGCCAAAGGCGAAGTCCACCGCCGCCGCGGCAAGCTCGGCCGCGCGGGCGGTCCTGGCCGGCAGGAGGCCGGCGAGGAGGAGCAGAATCGCCAGGGCGGGGCCCCGTCTTCTCCTCCAGCTGGAGGTGCGGTTTATCGGCAAGTGCAAATATCTCGTATCTCGCCTTAATTTAGAAGCCATTATACCAGGGAGCGCAGGATCTATTACAATAGTTCATAGCCCAGCCCCAACGGCATCCGGTGGAGCCAAGGACCGCCATGGCCAAGACCGCCGTTTTCGTCTCCAGCACGCACGACGACCTCAAGAAGCACCGTCGGGCGGTCGAAGACATTCTGCGCAAAGCCGGCTGCGACCCGATCGGCATGGAGGACTTCGGGGCGCGCGACGGAGATGCGGTGAAAGTCTGCCAGGAAGAAGTGGAGAAGGCCGACCTGTTCGTCGGGATCTACGCCTGGCGCTACGGCGACATCCCTAGCGGCGCGAGCCGTTCGTTCACCGAGATGGAGCTCGACGAGGCGAAGCTCCGACGGAAACCCTGCCTCTACTTCCTCCAGAGCGGAGACGGGTCCGAGGAGCTCCGCGACACGGGAGACAAGGCGAACCGGTTGCTGGCCCTCAGGGAGCGGATCCGCCAAGAGAGAGTTGTCGACTGGTTCGACACGCCCGACAATCTCGCTTCGCTGGTGGCGGCCGCGGTCGGTAAGTGGAAGGAGGGAAGATCGACCGGACGCTGGAGCAAGCTCGCTGCGCTGGTGGTGGCCGCAGTCGGTAAGTGGAAGGAGCGGAGATCGAAGGACCGTGAGCGCCTCCGCAAGAGTGTGGAAATCTGGGTCGAGCCGGTCCTGCCACCAACCAGGATCGCCGGAGATTGGATCCCGCTGCCGCGGGAGCAGCGGAGCCAGGCCGTCAAGCAGTCCTGGGAAGGGATGGTGGAGGCGGCACCGACCGCGCTGCCCGACGTCCCGATCAAGAACCTGTTCGAGGGCATGAAGGGCAAGGCGCTTCTGATCCTCGGCAAGCCGGGGTCGGGGAAGACGACCACCCTGCTCCAGTTGACCAGCGAACTCGTCGATGCCGGCAGAGATTCGAAGCAGCCCGTCCCGGTCTTTCTCAAGCTCTCGGCCTGGCGCGGCGTCGCGCCGCGGCTCGACGGCTGGATGGCGAGAGAAATCAGGGAGCACTATAAGCCGGTCAAGAGGCCTGTCGCCGCGCTCTTGATCCGCAAGAACCATGTCCGGCCGCTGCTCGACGGCCTGGACGAGGTCGCGCCGGGCGCCCGGGACTCCTGTGTCGCCGCGATCAACCGCTTTTGCATCGACCACCCCGACGTCGGCATCGTGGTGACCTGCCGGACCCAAGACAACGAAGAGCTGGGTCACAAGCTCGAGTCTCCCTTTGTCGCGGTCGCCTTGAATCCGCCGAGCCCGGAAATGATCGCTGCCTACCTCACGTCGCGCGGCGAAGCCGCCGCGGCCCTGGAAGCGACGCTCCGTGAGGACGAGGGTTGGCAGGAACTGGCGCAGTCACCCCTCATGCTCGGCATTATGTACAAGACCCTCGGGGCCGGGGGGCCCGGCGCCCTAGGCTCTTCCCGTGGCCTCTCGCTCGCTGAACGTACCCGAATCCTCTTCAAGAATTTCGTCGAGGAGATGCTGAAGCTCCCCCGCAAGACCAAAGGGCGCCAGCCTTCCAAGGCGCAGACCGTCGTCCGTTTGACCTGGTTGGCTCGGCAGATGAAGTGTCAATCGTGCGACCCGTTCATGTTCGAGTACCTCCAGCCCAGGTGGTTTTCCTCAACAGCCCAGGTGTGGAGCTATGCCATCGCGTCCCGGGCCCTGGTCGGCGGCCTGCTCATGTTGCCCCTCGCTGTCTTTTTCGCACCCGGCCTGCTGATCCCCTACGGGCTGGCCTGCGGAGCGCTGGCCGGGCTCGCCGACGGTCTGCGCCTGCGGCCTGGACCCGAGAGGCCCGAAAGCCACTTCGAGCACGCCGACGGTCTGCGCCTGCAGCCTGGACCCGAGAGGGACGCAAGCCGCTTCGAACAGGCACTAGCGAGGGGGGGAAGGCGCGCGTTTCTCTTTGGCGCAGCGGCGTTCCTGCTCTTCCTGCTCGCGGGCTACCTGTCCATCGCGGCAGCCCACCAACAGATCGACTGGAGCTCGGATCTCCCCAACGGCCTGCGCTACGGCGTGCTCAACGGCCTTCTTTTCGGTCTGGTCCTGGGCTTGCGTGGCGGCAACCATGAAGACCGTGACGACACGCGCGTGGGCGAGTGGGAGTGGCACGGGCGGTCCGGGCGAGGAGCGTTGGCGGGGGCCGGATTGGGAGTCGCGCTCTGCCTCGTGTTCTGGGCGACCGGGATGAGTGGGGTGTCCTTCTGGCTCTTCTCTTGCCTGGTCTTCGGCGTGTTCGGCAGCGTGCTCGGAGCCTTCCTCGGCGGCTTCGGGCCTCCCGGCGAGACAGAGGAAAACGAGACAGAGGAAAGCCGGAAACGCCGGCAGCTGGGGCGGACGCTCAGGAACCTGGGGCCGATCGCCGTTCGTGGTGTCCTCGGGCTGGTCCTCCTCCTGGAGATCGGGTATGCCGTTTACTTGTTCTCGGGAGGTGCCGACACCCTTGCCTTGCCGGGGCTTACCCGTAAGGAGCTGTGGTTCCCCCTCGCGTTCTCGGCGGCTCTCGCTTTCTGGCTGCTGCTCTGGGCGGGCGGTATCGATCTGGTCCAGCACTTCACGCTGCGGCTCTTGCTGTCCGCCGCCAGACCGATGCCCTTCCGCTGGAGACGCTTCTTGGATTTCGCCGCCGACCGCATCCTCTTGAAACGGTCGGGCGCGAGCTACGAGTTCTACCATCGGGAGCTGCGCGAGTACTTCCGTAAGCTGCCGGACTCACCCCCGCCCAAACGCAGCGGGGTCTTTTGACCCACCAGGTCGAGGTCCGCTGGGGAGCGAGTCTCTCTGGTCGACGGGGTTGGTTCATCGGCGCCCTGAGGGGACAACCTGCCCCCTCCGCGGGCCCTTGTCGATATTCCTCTACAGTAGCGGGGACTGGATGAACGCTGAAGTAGAGCCACAGCGCCCGCCGCACGATCTCCGCCATGGCGATGTGCTCGTCCGCCGCGGCCTGCTCCACCTGCCGGGCCATGGCGGCTCCCATCCCGAGCTTCACGACTTTCGCTGCCTGCATATACCCTTCCTCCGTCCCTCGCTGATACAGCCTCGCCGAGCGTAGAGCCCGCGGAGCGGAGAAGTCGACAGTTTTCCGCGGACAATCTGAAATTGCTGCCGTGACGGGTGGCTGGGAGGACGTGCAGCCGATGACCGGCGACCGGGTGGCGGTCACCGGCGGCATACCGCCGACGACCGCCGAGCAGGGTGTCGGTCACCGGCTGCATGGCGTCGAGGACCGCCGAGCAGGATGTCGGTCACCGGCTGCATGGCGCGGAGGACCGGCGAGCAGGGTGTCGGTCATCGGCTGCATGGCGCCGACGACCGGCGGGCCCTCAGCGCAAGAAGAAGAACAGCACCATAGAGCCTCAACCCGACGAAGAGTCTCCCTGGGAGCGCCGGCGTCCCGCCGGCTCTTTTTCCCCCGCCCGGCCGGCGGGACGCCAGCGCTCCCAGGGAAAAATCGCTACAACGCTCTACCCCTTCTGCCGTCTTGCCCGGATCTTCCTTACATGCTCCTCGGCGCCCGGGCCGGCCGGAAGGGGAAGGGGCCTACCCCGCGCTCTGTATATCCTGTTGAATCGCGCGATGGCCTCCCGCCTGGAGCGTATGCCCCATCCGGCGGTCAAAATGGGGAGCTGCACGGCAGAAATGGGGAACTGCACGCCGGGAGAGGGGGATTCTGACCAGAAATGGGGGGCTCCCACTTCAGAAATGGGGAGCTTCAGGCCGGGAGAGGGGGATTCTGGGGAAAGATGGGGGAACCCAATCCAGAAATGGGGAGATCCAAGTCAGGAGAGGGGGGTTCTGGCGAAAAATGGGGAGCTTGAGACCAGAAGTAGGGAGATACAAACACTAGAGGCCCCATCCAAACCCGCGATACGGGGATACGGCCCAGCGGAGCCTCAGACGGCTCGGCGGCGCTCGGAGAAGGGCTTGCGCAGTCCCACCCCCCTCCTGTCCTCCCCCCATCCCCGTCCACCCTCCCGCCCAGGGGGGAGGGACCCGAGATCGAGGCGTTCGTGGGCCACCACCAGCACGATCCGTCAAGCGGCAGGGCGCCCGGGCCGTCCTGCCTGGCGTGACGGCTGGATCTCCCGGCGCATCGCTGCAGCCTCACGCGCAAAGAAGGCCTTCAGTTCCTCACGCGAGAAATCTTTCGTCTCCTCATAGATGGCGTCCCGGATGGAGCGGACCATCTCAACGGCTCGGATCGGGGTCTCTTCCATAGGTTGTCACCTCGCGAGGGGAGGAGATGGACAGCGGCTTGTACCCTTGCTCGAGGTTCACACCGCTGAACAGCCGAATCTTATCAAACCGCACGATGTGCTTGAAGTTCCAGCTGACCAGCACGTCCACCTCGGCTACGGTTGCAAGCGCGATGTGCAGCATGTCAGAGCGAAATCGAGGAGAGAGCACAGTGCGGGCTTCATAGGCCGCGAGGAGGTCCAAGGCTTCGTCGCCCACCGGAACCGCCTCGCCAACGAGAGCGAGTAACTCGTGATACACGGCACGGACGGGCTCGGGAGCACGGCGAAGCTCGGCCTCCAACAGGGCGGAGAGGATCGGGGTGAACGTCCCCGCCCGGAAGTCCGAGATCAAGCCGTTGGACCAGGGGGCGAATTGAGGCTCGAAGCAGCCGCCGAGCACGGAGGTATCCAGGTAGATCTGTAGCTTCTTCATGATGTTCTAGTGATGCAGTAACAGGTACACCACCACCGCCAGCACGATCACCCCCACCCCGACCCCCACCCACAGCATCCCCCGGCTCTTCGTCTCGCCCTCCCCCTGCCCGCCCTGTCCCAGCAGCCGCGAGGTGGAGCGGGAGATCCCCTGGAGCTGGTTGACGAGGCGGAGGTTCAGGGTCTCCTCCAGGCGGGCTAAGTCGCCCAGGAGGTGGGGGACATTCGAGTAGCGGTCCTCCGGCCTCCGAGCGAGGCATTTCAGGACCAGGGGATCGACCTCGGGCGGCAGCTGGGGATTGAGCTGGCTGGGGAGGCCGAGTTTCGCTCCCGGGGCGCGGCCGGTCAGCAGCTGGTGGAAGAGGGTGCCGGCGGAGTAGAGGTCCGAGCGGGCGTCGGCCGTTTTGCCCTCGGCCTGCTCCGGCGCCATGTAATAGAGGTTGGCGAGGCCCACCTCGCCGGTCGAGAGGGTGCCGGTGGTGCCGGCCAGGGCGTCGGCCCTGCCGAGGCCGAAGCCGGTCAGCTTGACCTGCTGGAGGTCGGGGGAGACGAGGACGGTCGTGGGGTTCAGGTCTTTGTGCACGATCCCCCGCTGGTGCGCCTGGCCGAGCCCCTTCAGAATCCCCTTGAAGACCCCGATCGCCTCCGGCACCGAGGGCTGGCGTTGGCGCAGCAGGTCGCCCAGGGCCGGGCCGTCCCACGGCTCGTGGACGACGTAGAGCTGGCCGTCGTGCTCGCCGCTCCCCAGGAAGGCGAGGACGTTGGGGTGGGAGATCTCCCCGAGCCGCTGCACGGCCTGGTGGAAGCGGGCGACCGCTTCCGGGTCGGAGGAGACGGCCCGGGACATCACCTCGACCACCACGGTGCGCCCGGCGGCGTCGGCGGCGTTGACCGCCTTGTAGGCGGTGGCGGGGTGGCGGCGCCCGAGGAGGCCGGAGACGCGGTAGGGGCCGATGGAAGGGGGAAACTCAGCGGACGGTGCCGGCATGCTGGTCACTCTCGAAGATGAGCAGGGTGTCGCCGATGGCGATGCGGTCCAGGGGGTGGAGGACGACGCGGCTCGCCGCCTGGCCGTTGACGCGGGTGCCGAAGCTGCTGCCCAGGTCGGTCAGCACGTAGCCCTCCGGGGTCCATTCGATGCGCAGGTGCTCTTTGCTGGTGTTGACGTCGGCCAGGGGGAGGGTCGAGGCGCGGGAGCGGCCGACGGTGACCGGCGTGCCGTCGAGCTCCAGGCTGCGGCCCCGCTCGGCCCCCTCGGCGACGTAGAGCCGCGCCGGTCGCGGCTTCTGGGGACCCTCGCCCTCCGCCTCCGGTGTCCCGGGTCGGGCCGGCCGCTCGCGCGGCGCCAGCTCCACCGTGCGGGTGGGGTAGGGGATGGCGATCCCGGCGCGCTGCAGCTCCTCCCAGACCCGCATCCGCAGGTCGCTCGCGATGCGCGGCGACTGGGCCACGTCCTCGATCCAGACCCGCAGCTCGTAGAGGATGGCGCTGTCGTCGAAGCTCAGGAGATAGACCTCGGCGGTCGGCTTGTCGAGGATGCCGGCGACCCCCGGCGGGCATTCGAGGAGGGCGCGGCGGACCCGGTAGGGCGGCGTCTTGTAGGAGACCGGCACCCGCACCCGTTCCATGTGCATGGGGTGCGGGTAGTAGTAGTTGAGCACCCGCTCGTCGGCGATCTTGCCGTTGGGGATGACGAAGTTGTCGTTGTCGCGCGTCCGCAGGTGGGTGGTCCGCCAGTTGATCGCCACCACCCGCCCCTCGTGCTCGCCGACCTTGATCCAGTCGTTCAGGCGAAACGGCTTCTCCAGGCTGATCACCAGGCCGGCGAAGAAGTTGCCGAGGATCGGCTGGAGGGCGAGCCCCAAAACCAGGGAGGTGACGGCGCTGGTCGCCAGGAGCGGGGCGACGTCCAGGTGCGGGAAGCTGAGGCGCAGGGTGACCAGGGCGGCCACCAGGTAGACGACGAGCATCGACACCGCCGGCAGGAGCGGCGGGAGGCGGGTCCCCTTGCGGCCCAGGTGGACGTCGAAGAGATAGAGGCCGAGGAGGCAGAGGACGGCGGCGGAGACGACGAAGAGCTGCAGCCAGCCGAGCGCTTGCCCGGCCTCCGGGGTGGCCCCGGCCGGGAAGCGGGTGAAGACGAAGAGGCCGGCGGCGGCCGCCGCGACGGAGAGCGGGAAGGCGAGCCGGCGGACGAGATAGGAGGCGCGCCCGAGGAGGAGGATCAGGGCGGCGAGCAGCCCGGCCGTACCGAGGCCGGCCAGGAGGGCTAAGGTCAGCTGCATGCGACGTTTGATTCTAGTACAGCTGCTAGAATCCGCAGCCGAACGAGAAACCGACCCGATTCCGGGTCGCTCCGGAGGAAAATTGCCATGACGACTCTGTCGAGGACCACCGCCACCCTGGCTACTGTCCTGTTCGCCGCCACCGTCGCCTTCGCCCAGCCGGCGGGGGCGCCGGCCGCCAAGCCCATGACGACGGCGACGCCGGCGGCGACGGCTTCCCCGTCGCCGTCCGGTTTCCGCGCCGAGCTGTTGCGCCAGATCGACGAGAACCAGAAGAAGATCATGGACCTGGCGGCGGCCGTGCCGGCCGAGAAGTACGACTGGCGCCCGGCGCCCGGCGTGCGCTCGGTGGGCGAGGTCTACATGCACATCGCCGGCGCCAACTTCCTCTTCCCCTCCCTGTGGGGCGTCAAGCCCGAGGCCGGCGTCGAGCCGCGCGGCTTCGAGAAGCAGGGCGGCGACAAGGCCAAGGTGAAGGAGACCCTGGCGCTCTCGTTCGACCACCTGCGGCGCGCCATCAACGGGGTGCCCGAGGCCGAGCTCGGCAAGGCGATCAAGGTCTTCGGCCAGGAGGGAACGGTGCGGGAGGCGATGATGGGCGCCTCCGGCCACCTGAGCGAGCACCTCGGGCAGTCGATCGCCTACGCGCGGATGAACGGCGTGGTGCCACCCTGGAGCGCCGGCAGCGGCGGCGGGGGCCAGTAGGGGGGTGACGGGCCGCCCCGATCCCGCGGTGACGCTGCGCCCGCTCACCTCCCCGGAGGACTTCGCGGCCGGCGTCGAGCTGCAGCGCGCCACCTGGGGCGAGAGCTTCGCCGAGGCGGTGCCGGGGAGCATTTTGAAGATCTGCCAGAAAGTGGGCGGGGTGGCGGCCGGTGCCTTCGCGGCCGGCGAGCCCGGGGGGGACGGGGGGGCCGGGGGGGAAGAACGCCTCCTGGGCTTCGTCTTCGGCCTGACCGGGGTGCGCTACGGCCGCCTCGCCCACTGGTCGCACATGCTGGCGGTCCTCCCCGCGGCGCGCGACCTGGGGCTCGGCACCCGCTTGAAGCTCTACCAGCGCGACCTCCTGCTCCCCCTGGGGGTCGAGTCGGTGTACTGGAGCTTCGATCCCCTGGAGGCGCGAAACGCCCACCTGAACCTCCACCGCCTGGGGGGCGAGATCGAGGAGTACGTGGAGGAGATGTACGCCGACGAGATGGGGAGCGAGCTGGCGAAGGGGATCGGCACCGACCGCCTGATCGTCGACTGGCAGATCGGCGGCGAGCGGGTGCGCCGGGCGCTCGCCGGGGAGCTGCCGCCGGGCGGCGAGCGCTTCGGCACGGCGCCCGTGGCGCCCCCGGCGGCATTGGAGGAGCTGCCCGAGGCGCCTTGGGTGCGGATCGAGGTCCCGGCGAACATCCAGGAGCGCAAGGCCGAGAACCTCGAAGAGGCGGTCGCCTGGCGCGCCGCCACCCGCCGGGCCTTCGAGAGCTACCTCGGCCGCGGCTATCGGGTCGAGACCTTCTACCGCGACCGGGCGACCGGCCGCTGCTTCTATGGGCTGGAGAAAGGGTAGGGACGCATGCTGGAGATCGACCGTATCGTCCTCCACGAGATCGAGCTGGCTCTCGTCGAACCGTTCCGCATCTCGTCGGGCACCTCGACCCGGCGGCGCATCCTGCTCCTCCATCTCTACACCGCCCAAGGGGCGGAGGGGTGGAGCGAGTGCGTGGCCGGGGAGATCCCCAACTACAGCCCGGAGACGATCGACACCGCCTGGCTCGCCCTCTGCGAGTGGATCGGCCCCCGGGTGCTCGGCCGCCGTTTCGCCGGCCCGGAGGAGATCCAGCCGGTCCTCGACCGCGACTTCCGCGGCCACAACATGGCCAAGGCGGCGGTGGAGATGGGCGCCTGGGGGCTCGCGGCGCAGGAGCAAGGCGTCGCGCTCGCCTCCCTCCTGGGCGGCACCCGGCGGCGCATCCCGGTGGGGATCTCGATCGGCATCCAGGCGAGCCCGGAGGCGCTGGTCGCGAAGGCCCGGAGCTGTCTCGCCCAGGGCTACCAGAAGGTCAAGATGAAGATCCAGCCGGGCGCCGACCTCCCCTACGTGCGGGCAGTGCGCGAGGCCCTGGGGCCGGACGCGCCGCTGATGGCCGACGCCAACAACGCCTATACGTTGGACGACCTGGCGAGCCTCGAAGCGCTGGACCAGCTCGGGCTCCTGATGATCGAGCAGCCGCTCGCCTGGGACGACCTGGTCCGCCACGCCACTCTCCAGAAGCGATTGAAGACCCCGATCTGCCTCGATGAGTCGATCACCAGCGTCGACCGCGCCGAGGACGCCATCACTTTGAAGAGCGGCCGCATCGTCAACGTCAAGCCGGGCCGGGTGGGCGGCTTCCGCCAGTCGATCGCCATCCACGACGTCTGCGCCCGGCACGGCCTGCCGGTCTGGTGCGGCGGCATGCTGGAGAGCGGCGTCGGCCGGGCCTACAACGTCGCCTTGGCTTCCCTCCCCAACTTCACCCTCCCCGGCGACCTCTCGCCCAGCCGCCGCTACTGGGAGCGCGACGTCGTCGATCCCGAGTGGACCATGGACGCAGGGGGGTGGGTCGACGTCCCCTTCGACCGCCCCGGCATGGGAGTTGCGGTGGACGTCGAGCGGGTCGAGCGGCTGTCGGTGCGGCGGGCGGCGCTGGAAGCGTAGCCGGAGGAGTTCGAGCTGAGCGAGCGGATACGGATCATCACCTACAACATCCACCGGGCGATCGGGGTCGATCGCCGGTTCCGGCCGGAGCGGATCGCCGGCATCCTCGCCCACTACGGCGCCGACCTGGTCCTCCTCCAGGAGGTCGACGAGGGAGTGCCGCGGTCGCGGGAGCTGAACCTCGCCTGGGAGCTCGCCCAGGCGCTCGACTACCCCTACTTCGCCCTCGGCCACAACGTCACCCTGAAAAAGGGGCGCTACGGCAACGCCACGCTGTCGCGCTTTCCCATCCTGCGCGAGACCAACATCGACCTGACGATCGCTTCCTCGACGATCGGCAGCCTCATCCGGCGCGGCTGCCAGCACACCACCCTCGCCCTGCCCGGGGGGACGACCCTGGAGGCGTTCAACCTCCACCTGGGGCTCTCGGCGCGCGAGCGCGAGAAGCAGGTGGGGCTGCTCGTCAACTCGGCGGAGTTCCGGCGGGTGCCGCCCGAGGTCCCCCTCCTCGTGGGCGGCGACTTCAACGACTGGCGCTCGCTCCTGCGCCCCATCTTCACCGAGGTCTTCGGCTTCCGCTGCGCCACCGACCGCAAAGGCGGCTGGGCGCTGCGCACCTACCCCTCGTTCTCGCCGCAGGGCGGGCTCGACCGCATCTACTACCGCGGGCCGTTCGAGCTGACGAGCATCCGCTCCTGCCGGCTGCAGGTCTCGCGGGTGGCGAGCGACCACCTGCCGGTCATCGCCGAGTTCCAGCTCACCTAGAACCGGGCGCGCAGCCCCAGGTAGCCCTTGGCCTGGACGCTCTTCTTCGCGTCCTGCACGATGTCGAAGCGGCCGGTGCCGAAGAGGCTCAGGCTGCGGGTCAAGAAGAGGTCGAGCCCGAACTGGGCGTTGACCCCGAGCTTGGTCTGCTTGCTGTCGCTCGTCGGGTTGTTCAACAGGTCGGGGTCCAGGCGATGGGCGCCGATGCCGGCCCCGAGGAAGGTGTCGACCGCGCCCACCGGGACGACCCCGATGACGTTCACCCCCAGGAGCAGGTCGCTGCCGGTGCGGTTCTTCTGGCTCGTCTTCCAGTAGCCGACCTCGGGCTCGAAGTAGCCCTTCATGCCGCCGCTCTCCGGCGGACGGCCGCGCCAGTCCTGGTTTTCGCCTCCCTTGCCCTCCCGCCCCCCGACGCGGATGCGGAGGGCCGCCATCAGATAGGTCTCGGCCCCGCTGTCGACGTCGGCCAGGCCGACGCCCACCCCGAGGGCGAAGTTCTCTTTCGTCCGGTTCTCCTGTGCCGAGTCGTCGTCGCGATCCTGCGAATTCTGCGCCTGCGCGGGCAGGCCGAGCAGCAGGCATGCCGCCGTCACTGCCAGAGTCGCCGCCACCTTCACTCCTCTCAAGGTCGTCTCCTTTCAACCCACCGGGCGGGGGGCTTGCCGTTCGTCTCTCGTCTTTGAGCGTGACTCCCCGCAGGATATCAGTAACCAGCGGCAACGGGGAAGGAGGCGCATTTCGGACAGGGATGGGTTTATGCTTGGTTCCCCGCAGGACAACCTGCACGGTGCTAAGTACTTGCGTCGTTGCGGTAATTGCTCCGAGAGGAGGGACCATGGCCCGCCCCGCGCTGCTGGTGGTCGACCCGGACAGCTCTCGCCGCCGCGAGCTGGCCCGCGGTCTGTCCGGGTTTGGCTACGAGGTGGTGCCGGCGGTCGACGCCGACGAGGGCCGGCGCTTCGCGCGCGGGCTGGGGCCGTCCGTGGTGGTGGCGGCGAGCGACCTGCCGGGGATGGACCGTGCCGGCTGGGACGGTTTCGCCGGGGCGGGAGCGGAGCGCACCCTGCTGCTCCTCGGCGGGAGCGAGGAGGAGGCCGGCGAGCTGCCGCAGGAGATCCTCTTCCTGGCCGCCCGCGGGCTGGCGGGGGACGACCTGGTGCGGCGGGTGCGCCTGGTCCTCCTCGGCCGGGAGATCGGGGTCGAGCCCGACGCCCGCCTGGAGTCGCTGGTCGGCGACCTCTCCCTCGTCCCCTTCCTGGAGCTGCTGCGCTCCCTGCACCGCGCCCAGGTGTCCGGCCGGCTCGTCCTCGCCGCCGGGGCGGCCGAGGCGGCCGCGGCGGGCGGTGGAGAGGTCGAGCTGGCGGACGGCGAGGTGGTGCGCGCCGTGGCCGGCCCCGCCCGCGGCGAGAAGGCGTTCTTCCGCCTCGCCCGCCGGGAGGCCGGGCCGTTCCACGTCGTGCCGGCCGGGCCGGGACCGCCGCCGCTCTCTGCGGCAGGCCGGGGTAGCCGCGAGATCGAAGCCGATCTCACCTCGCTCCTCATCCTGGCCATCGAGGACCTGGTGCACGGCGCTCCGGGTCCGGAGGTCAAGATCCACCTCTCGACCGGCCCGGCCTACTTCGCCACCCCGTTCACCGCCTCCGAGCGGCAGCTCCTCGCAGTCCTGACCGACGGGCCGACCGTCGGCGAGGTCCTCGACACCCTGGCCGGCACCGACGGCGAGGTCCTGCGCGACCTCCTCGCCTTCCGCGACCGCGGCCTGGTCACCTTCGAGGAGCCGCGGCTCCCGGTCACCATCGTCACCGACTCGGCGGCCGACCTGCCGGCGGACCTGGCGCGCGCCCACGGCATCGAGGTGGTGCCCATCCACGTGCTGTTCGGCGACGAGGACTTCAAGGACGGCGTCGACCTCGCCCCGCGCGAGTTCTACGACCGCCTGGAGCGGGGGGGCGTGCCGCCCCGCACCCGGCCGCCCGAGCCGGCCGAGATCGCCCTCGCCTACCGCGGGCTCGCCGGGCGCGGCGAGCTGCTCTCGATCCACCTGTCGGAGAAGCTGTCGCAGACCGTCGTCCACGCCCGCGCCGCGGCCGAGGGGATGGTACAGGTGGTGGACAGCGGCCACGTCAGCCTGGGGCTCGGCCTCCTCGCTCTCTTCGCCGCCCGCCTCTCCCGCCGCGGGGTGGGGGCGGCGGAGATCGCCGCCCGGCTCGCCGGCATGCGGAGCCGCCTCCACGTGCTCTTCGTCGTCGACACCCTGGACTACCTGGCGCGCGGCGGCCGGATCGGGCGGGCGCGGGCGGTCGTCGGCAATCTCCTGGGGATCAAGCCCATCCTCGGGGTGCTCGACGGCGAGGTGGCGCCGGTCGACCGGGTGCGCGGCGGCCGGGCCGCCCATCTGCGCCTGGTCGAGCTGTTCCGCCAGCGGGTGGGCGCCGCCGGTGATCGCCGGCCGGTGATCGCCGGCATCGCCCACGCCAAGGCGCCGGTCTGGGCCGACCGCCTCCGGGACCTGCTCGCCGGGAGCTTCGAGATCCGGGAGCTGCTGCTCACCGAGATGGGGCCGGTGGTGGGGACCCACGGCGGCCCCGGCACGGTGGGGGTCGCTCTCTTCGCGCCGACCGACGAGGAGCTGCCCCTCCTCGCGCCGCTCGGCGAGGGGCCGGGCGAGCGGTGAGCGACGGCAAGACCGTGGTCCTCACCGGGGTGACCCGGGGGCTGGGGCGGGCGCTGGCCCTCCGCCTCGCCGAGCTGGGCCACACGGTGCTCGGCTGTGGCCGCTCGGCCGGCGGGGTGGAGGGGCTTGCCGGTCTCCTCGGCAACCAGCACGACATGGCGGTGGTCGACGTCACCGATCCCGCCGCCGTCCACGACTGGGCGGTCCGCCTCCTCGCCGCCCATCCGACGCCCGACCTGGTGATCCACAACGCCGGCCAGATCAACGCCAACGCCCGCCTCTGGGAGGTACCGGTCGAGGAAGCCTGGGCGGTGCTCGACACCTGCGTCAAGGGCTCCTTCCACGTGACGCGCGCCTTCCTCCCCGCCCTGCTGGCGCGGGGGAGCGGGGTGCTGGTCAACATCACCTCCGCCTGGGGGCGCTCGGTCGCCCCCGAGGTCGCCCCCTACTGCGCCGCCCAGCACGCGCTCGAGGGGCTGACCCGCTCTCTCGCCCAGGAGCTGCCGCTCGGCCTGGCGGCGATCGCCGTCAACCCCGGCCTCGTCCACACCGCCTTCCTGGAGAGCTGCTTCGGCCGCGCCGCCCTGACCTACCCCGGCCCCGAACGCTGGGCCCTGCGCGCCGCGCCGTTCCTCCTCGGGTTGGGAGCGGCGGACAATGGGAAGAGTCTGACGGTGCCGGGGTTTTAGAGGGGTGACAAAAGTCGGTCGCACGCGGGAATTCCCGTAGAGACGCCCCCAGGCGCTATCGAAATCCTTACCGTTACCACGCCGTCGGGGCGTCTCCAGCGCCACCGAGATCTCAGGCAGATTGGCGGCGTTCTCCTCGGCCGGACCTCCGCCCGGAGATAAATCTCCGCGCTATGCGTTGCGCTGGATGAATCCAGCTTTGCGAAGCAGCCAGGATTCATCTCCGGCGGGGCCGGGCCTTCCTCGACAGCCTCCTACCCCCGGCCTCTTGATGAAATGGGAACGGCCCAGGGTACACTCTCCAGAAAGGAGAGCTGCCATGGCCGATCGAGCGGAGCGCACCCGGAGCCGAAGCTTCTCGCCGATCCCAGTCCTCACGATGGCGGTTCTCGCCCTGGGCCTTTCCGGGGCGGTCGCCCGTGCCGATTGGCTGGTCACCCGCGGTGGCCTGCGCATCGAGACCCAGGGACCCTGGCAGGTGCGGAAGGGTCAGGTGATCTTCACCGACGCCAAAGGCACCCTGAGCTCGGGTCGGCTCGCCGACTTCGACCTTCCGGCGAGCCAGGCGGCGACCGCCGCGTCCCAGCAACCTCCTGCGGCCCCTGCGAAGGCGCCGGCCGCGCCCGTCGAGCGGCGGCCGCCGGCTCTCGTGGTGACCGATGCCGACGTCCGGCACGTGACCGCGACGGCGGCCGCGGCGGAGCCGGGGCAGGCGCCGAAGGTCATCCTCTATTCGACGAGCTGGTGTGGCTACTGCCGGAAGACGCGACAGCTCCTCGCGGAGCTCAATACGCCCTACGAGGAAAAGGACATCGAGAAAAGCCCGACCGCCGCCGCGGAGTACCGGATGAAGGGCCGGGGAGGCCACGGCGTCCCGCTCCTCGACGTCGGCGGGGTCCTGATCCGCGGCTATAACGAGGGGGAGATCCGCCGCCGGGTGGCCGCGTTGACGCCGAAACGCTCGCCCTCGTGATCGGGGACACGGGAGGCGAATGCCAAGGACCAAAGAAACGGTTCGTGCTCTTCTGGATCGCCTTCCAGACGATTGCCGTCTTGAAGATGTCCTTTCTGATCTGTACGTGCTCCAGTCGGTCGAGCGCGGCAGAGAGGATGTTCGCGCCGGCCGGGTGACTCCTCACGAGCAGGTTGTCGCCGAGTTCCGGGAGCGATGGCAGAGCGGCGGCGGTCGGTAGTCCGGATCAGGCAGCTCGACGGGTATAGAGATTCCAGCCCCGAAGGGGCGTAGGTGGGTAGCCTGGGGCGAGAGCCGGCGAGAGCCCCAGGTCGGCATATCCCTACATGCAAAAGCCCCGAAGGGGCGACGGTCATCTAGGTCCTACCGTCGCCCCTTCGGGGCTTTGGATTCTTGAGGTTACATCGTACCTGGGGTTGGCACCAGGTTGGCACCCCAGGCTACCCACCTGCGCCCCTTCGGGGCGGTTCTTCTGCGCTGGTCATCAATAGGTGCTCCAGGTTCTTGCGGGCGAGCTTGGTGCGTGAATGGTCCGGGCCAAAACTGCGTTCAAGGATGTCGAGAGAACGCCGCAGGAGAGGCTCGGCCTCGTCCAGGCGGTTCGTGTTCTTGAGGAGCCCAGCCAGGTTATTGAGATCTATGGCGACCTCCGGGTGGTCGTTTCCGAAGGAGGTCTGGTCGATCTCAAGAACACGCCGCATAAGAGCTTCGGCCTCATCCAATCGGTTTGTGGCCTGAAGGATCTGAGCCAGGTTGTTTAGGCTGATGGCGACATCAGAATGGTCGTTTCCGAAGGCGGCCTGTTCGATGTCGAGAGCGCGTCGCATGAGGGGCTCGGCTTCGTCCTGGCGGTTCGTGGCCTGGAGGAGCGCCGCCAGGTTGCTGAGGTCTCTGGCGACGTCAGGGTGGTCATTTCCGAAGGTGGTCTGGTCGATCTCGAGAGCACGCCGCATGTAGGGCTCGGCCTCGTCCAGGCGGTTCGTGGCATGGAGGTACTGGGCCAGGTTGTTGAGGTCTGAGGCGACCCTTGGATGGTCGTTCCCGAAGACGGCTTGGTCGATGTCAAGAGCGCGTCGCAGGAGAGGCTCGGCCTCTCCAAGACGGTCCGTGGCTTGGAGGAGCATGGCCAGGTTGTTGAGGCGGATGGCGATCTTGGGCTGGTCGTTTCCGGCTTCGGCAATGTCGAGAGCACGCCGGATAAGGGGCTCAGCCTCGGCTAGCCGGTTCGTGGCCTGGAGGAGCTGAGCCAGGTTGTTGAGGTAGGACGCGATCACTGTGTGATCGTCTCCGGAAGTGGCTTCGGCGATGTCGAGAGCACGCCGCATGAGGGGCTCGGCCTCGTCCAGACGGTTCGTATCCTGGAGGAGCGTAGCCAGGTTGTTGAGGTCTATGGCGACCTCTTGGTGATCACTTCCGAGGACGGTTTGGTCGATGTCGAGAACGCGTCTATAGAGCCTCTCAGCCTCGGCGAAGAGTCCTTTTGTATTCAGGAGAAGGCCCAACTCGTTCATTAGCCTGCCGGTGGGCTCTGGAAGACCCGCAGCATCCGCATGAAGGACCACCTCTGCAGCGTGGGGCCTGAGGAGATCCCAGATCGGCCAGGTCCGGACGTCATTTGGAGGTGAAGGAACGAAGCCATTCACGAGCCGAAGTGACAGCTCGATCCAAGTGCGCTGCCCCTGCGCCGGAAGCCGGTTGCGTGTCACCTCCTGGACCAATCGGTGGACAAGGACCGCGCCGTCCTCCTGCTCAATCATCGAGTAGGCTGCGAGGGAGGCAAGGGCGGTGCGGACCGGCGCGCCCGTGGGCGCCTGTCCACTCTCCTCGCACATCCGCTGAATCGCCTCCGTCACGAACTCCTCACCCGATTCGAAGAGGCCAATCGGGATCGGATCGGGCGCGAGATAGGCCATGAGGCGGAGGAGGGCCGCGGGAGCGGGACCGAGGCGCTCGATCGTCTGCTGCCAGGTCACCGCGAGCGAATAGGGATAGTCCATTACTCGGTCGTCATACCAGGCGAGGACCTCCTCGCGCGTGCGCTCCCAGGCATCGAGATATCCGGCGAGGGGGAGGCGATGGAACATGATGTAGGCCCCGGCCTGCTCGAGCGCCAAGGGAAGGCCATCGAGGAGGTCCGCGAGGCGCGCGGCGTCGGTTGGATCGTTCGCAGTCTTCTCCCTTTGATCCAGGGTGCGCTTCAGGAGGAACCGCGCCGCCTCTTCCACGGAGATCTTCTCGATTTCGCGCCTGCTTAGACTGGCAGGCCAGGTGGCGAGGCGCGAGGTCACGAGGACCTTCCCGTTCTGGAGGCGGGGGAGGACGTCTTGGACGGCCCGGGCGGCGTCCTTCGTGTCCACGTTGTCGAGGATCAGGAGCCAACCCGGGTTCTCCCGTAGCCAGGTCAGGACCGCACCGAAGACCTCCTCCTCGGCCGCCGCCTGCCGCTCCGGCAGGCGGAGCAGATCCGGACCGGCCAGTGCGGCGATCTGCGCCCGGAGCCCGGCCGGCGTGTCGGCGCGTACGAAGAAGGCGGCCCTGTACCGACCGCCGTGGCGCCAGGCGTGCTCGACCGACAGGCGGGTCTTGCCGATGCCGCCGAGGCCGTACAGGACTTTCTTCTGCGCTGGGGAGGCGGCGAACGCTTCCAGCTCCGCGAGCTCCGTCTCTCTTCCTTTGAAGAGGTCGCCCAGCGACTCGAAGGGAAGGTTGTGGAGCGGGGGAGGGGAGAGCCCGAGGGGCGGGTCAGGAGGGGGAGCCGGCTTCTTCTCCGTGATCCCCCAGACCAACTGGTCGATCCCCTCGCGAGTGAGGCCGCCCCGGAGGTCGACCCAGGTGTACGCTTGGAGGAAGAGCGGGATCTCAGGGTCGGCGGGCGCCCCGGGGAGGAGCACCGGGATCACGAACGCACCACGATGCACCAGCTGTTGAAGGCTGCCTCGCATCTCGATCTCTTCCCAGGGACCGAGGCCAGAGCCACCCAGGAACACCGCGACGACCGGGACCGTCTCCAGGATCGTTTCGAGAGCCTTCTGCCAATCGCGCCCCGGGATCAGCTGCTCCTTGTCCAGCCAGGGCCGCAGTTGTCGTTCCCGCAAGGCCATGCAGACGTCGCGAACGAGCTGGACGTCCTGGCCGTTGTAGCTGAGGAAGACGTCGAACGGCGGCTCCATGATGGCGGCGGGTCTCCTCCAGGGGGTCTGGAGCAGTCTATCAGCGACGGCTACGAGCCCGACGACCGCCAGTGGCTCGCGGCGGGACGGGGCGGACGATGGGAGGGGCTTACCCAAGCGCGGGCCGCCCCCCTCCTGACCTCCCCCCTGACCCAACCCGCCCCCTCCCAGGGGGGAGGGACCCACCTCCCGCCCCCTCGGAGCCAAAGGTAGCGCGGAGCCCCGAGAGCGAGCCCTCCGGGAGCACCCCGAACCTCGGAAAAGTCCGCCGGAATCCCTCCAAAGTCCTCGGGAACCTGTGGAAAGTCCTCGACAACCCGTGGAAAGTCTTCCAGAACCTCTCCGGGTCGACTTTCCACGCCTCCGGGTCGACTTTTGATCCGTCCGGCTCGACTTTTGACGCGTGCGGGTCGACTTTCCACCCATGGAAAGTAACTTTCCACGTGTCCGGGAAGACTTTTCATGCGTGGTATTTTACTTTCCATGCATGCAGCTCGACTTTTCGGGCGTGGAAAGTGACTTTCCTCGCTGCCGGGAAGACTTTCCACGGTTTTTGAAGCTCCCGGAGGGCTTCTGGAAGCGTCCGGAGAGTTTCTGGAAGCGCCCGGAGGGGGTTTGGAGCCTCCCCGAGGGAGCCTGGAAGCGTCCGGAGGATCTCCGGAAGCTCCTGGAGACCGTCGGGAACCTCCCGGAGAGGCTGCGGACGACTTTTCTCGGGTGCCGGAAGACTTTCCAGGGGTTCCGGACGCGTCCGGAGAGTCTTTGGAAGCTCCCGGAGGCCTCCCGGACGACGCCCCCCCCCCCCCCCC
>DASQPA010000291.1:0-11222 GCA_035644215.1 Thermoanaerobaculia bacterium | reverse complement strand
GAGGATATCTGGCGCGCACCGGCGATGGGCCTCCAGGACCCAAGGTGATCTGGATCGGCCTCCAGCGCACCCGAGATTTCGTCCTTGCCCTGGAAGCACGAGAGGCCTCGGGCAGCAGCTAGATGTGTGTAACCATATGGGTTGGCACCCCAGGCTACCCACCTGCGCCCCTTCGGGGCGGAAGAAATCCTCAGCATCCGTCAACTTTGACGGGACCCTGCTCCTTTCCCCCTCTCGCTTGACTCCCGCCTCTCCCCTGCACTAGGCTAGCTGGCGCAAATCCAGCGTCCTTCCCCGAGGAGGTGTCCGCCCCAGAAGCCTGCCCGCAGGTCCCCGACCCTCAGAGCGGCCGTCCCGGCACGTGTCCGGCGAGGCCCAACGATAAAGCGGCCCGGGCGAGTAGCGAGCTCACCCGAGCCAGACCCCGCAAGGAGATGTGATCCATGCGAGATCCCGAACAGGGTACCACCCCTCTTTCCCCGAACGCTTTCACCCCTGAGTTCCTCTCCCGTCTCAACCAGCGCGACGAACCGCTGACCGCGGCCCAGGCCGACGCCGCCGGCCCGTGGATCGTGCAGATCCTCCCGAGCCCCGGCTGGGCGGTGCTCCGCCGTGGCGAGAGCCTGGCGGCGGGCGACCGGCCCACCGCGGTCTTCCGCGAACGCGAAAGGGCGCTCCTCGCCGCCGCGGTGCTCCCCGGCACCGGCTTCGACCGACTCTTCCGGCTTCAGCACGAACGGAGCCCGGAGGGCTACGCCATCGTTTCGGGTGGCGAGGTGGTGGGCCACCTCCAGCAGTACAACCCGGAATTGCTGGCGGCCATGCACACGGCGGAGGTCTTCGCACGGGTCCCCGAGAGCCTCGCCCGTCTCCTGGAGGCGAGCGGCGCCGTGGCCCTGGCGAGCGCCGGGAGGCTCCTTGCCGCAGAAGCGGCGACCGCGTCTCCCGACAGATGGCCCCATCCCCGCCCCGAAGGGGCGTAGGTGGGTAGCCTGGGGCGCAAGCCCCAGGTAGGCATGTCCCCAAGAATCAAAAGCCCCGAAGGGGCGACGGTAAGCCTGGGTACACCGTCGCCCTTTCAGGGCTAACATGCTGATTCTACGGCCACCTGGGGTTTCACCCCAGGCTACCGACCGGCGCCCCTTCGGGGCGGGATCCGGCATGCCCGCGTCCCTCCGGTCCTCCGCTCCTTCATCGCCGTCGGTGCGGGCCGAGGGCGGGAGGTTCCGGTCGCTCCGGAAACCGTTTCGGCCGCTCCGGAAACGTTTTGGATGCTCCGGAAACCGTTCCGGACGTTCCGGAAGCGTTTCGGATGCTTCGGAAACCGTTCCGGACGTTCCGGAAGACGTTCCGGATGCTCCGAAAACCGTTCCGGACGCTCCGGAAGCGTTTTGGATGCTCCGAAAACCGTTCCGGACGTTCCGGAAGACGTTTCGGATGCTCCGAAAACCGTTTCGGACGCTCCGGAAGCGTTTTGGAACCCTCCGGAGACGTTTTGGAAGCTCCGGAAGACGTTCCGGCCGTCAGTGCCCGGCGTACCCCAGCGCTTCCAGCTGTTTCTTGATCTCTTCCGGCACCTCCTGCTGGCGCAGGCGGTTCTTCATCCCGGCGAAGCGCTTCTGGATCTGCTGCCGCATCGCTGCCAGCCGCGCCGGCTCCTGCGCCGCCAGGTTCTTCGTCTCACCGGGATCGTGGGCGAGGTCGTAGAGCTCCTCTGTGCCGATCGGGAACTGGTGGCCGGGGGCCATGTTGGGGATGCAGACCGGGTCGAAGCCGGTGGGATTGTCGACCAGTTTCCAGCCGTCGGCGAGGAGGGTGTGGACGGGAGCCGCCCCGTACTCGGAGAAGGCGGGCTTCCCCGCCCCGCCCGATCCCGGACGTTCCAGGTAGGGGGTGAGCGGGCGGCCGTGCTGCTCGGCCGGCGGGGCGATTCCCAGGAGGCGCAAGAGGGTCGGGGCGACGTCGATCAGCTCGACCGTCTGCGGCACCGACGTGCCGGCGGGCAGCAGGCCGGGCGCCGCGAACCCCAGCGGCACGTGGAGCGCCGTCTGGTAGACCGAACAGGAATGATAGAGGTAGCCGTGGTGGGCGTAGAGCTCCTCGCCATGGTCGGAGAGGAAGACGATCACCGTATGGTCGAGCCGCCCCGCCGCCTGGAGGCCGTCGAGCAGGGTCCCCACGTGATGATCGCTCCCCAGGACCGCGGCGTCGTAGAGGGCGTTCAGGTGGGCGATGTCCTTCGCGTCGAGCGGCTGCCGCCCGGTCATCACCGTGTCGAGCCGCCAGCGCTTGGGTCCCAGCTGTCCCGCGTAGCCGGGATCGAGCTTTTGCGCCGCATCGCCGCCGTTGTAGTACGGGGAGTGGGCGCCGAAGAGGTGGACCCAGAGGAAGAACGGCGGCCCTGACTTGGGCGATGGCGATCCTGCCGCCCAGTCGAGGGCGCGGCGCACCGTCTTGCCGTCCTGGCCGGCGCTGCAGGCGAAATCGTCCCATCCCTGGTGGTTGGCCTGGCACATGTTGGAGAGGAAGGCGCTCGTATGGTAGCCGGCCCCGTGCAGGAGCTTGGGGAGGGTGGGCAGCTCGTCGGGGAAGCCGTAGCCGTTCTCGGCCACCCCGTGGGCGCTGGGATAGAGGCCGGTCAGGACCGAGGCGAGCGAGGGCCAGGTGGCGGCCCGCTGCGACATCGCCGACTCGAAGCGGAGCCCCGAGGCGAGGAGGGCGTCCATCCGCGGGCTGACCGACCGCGTTCGGTAGCCATAGGCCCCCAGGTGGTCGGCGCGCAGGGTGTCGACCGAGAGCAGGAGCACGTTCCACCCCCGGGCCGCCCCCGCCAGCCCCCGCCGACCGGAGACGCCGGCCCCACCCCGCGGCTCGCCGCGGCAGCCGGCGAGCAGGGCGAAGAAGAAGAGGATGGAGAGAGGACGGGAGCGCATGGGTTTGATTTCGAATCTCCGCAGGGTCGTTTGGCCCCTCCCCCTGGCCCACAGGCGCGAACGTGTCGCTGAGAGAGGGTGTTCGTAGAGACGCCCAGCCGCCGTCCGGAACCTCCCCGAAACCACCACCGCCAGGGCGTCTCCGCAGGCCCGAAACGCCTGGGTCCCGGCGGCGCTGGAGACGCCCTGGCGTTCGGGGTCAAGGAAATGCCTGTGGTAACGGCCGGGCGTCTCTACCCCTCCTACCGCCTTTCGGCCGCGAAGCCCGACGGGGGCCGGGGGTGAGGGCCGCGCCGGATTGTAGTGGAAGCCACCCCGATATCTCGTGATATCATTCCCTCTCCCTTGCCACCAGCGGGCCGCCCGGCCCGCGCCGTGACCTTTTCTCTCCCTGCACCTCCGCTCCCTTTCGCGAAAGGAGCGGAGAGTGACGGGAACAGCGGAGGTGTCCCCAGGCGGGACGTGGGTCCGGGGCCGGTTGGGCAGGGACGAGGTGGCACGGTACGGGAGCCGGCTCGCGGTGCGGGCGCGGAAGGCCCTGCGGCAGAGCGGGTACTCCCAGGCCAGAGATCACATCCAGGACGTGGTGCAGGAGGTCTACTGCCGGCTGCTCGACGGCGGCGGCCGGCGGTTGACCGCCTGCCGGGGGGCCGAGGAGGGGCAGGTCGTCTCCTATCTGGGGCGGGTGGTCGAGCGGGTGGTCCTCGACCAGGGGCGCCGGGACCGTGCCGCCAAGCGCGGCGGCGGTCGGCGGGAGCGGCTCGCCGGCGCCGAGGCCTGGTGCCTCGCCTTCCACCAGACCGATGCGCGCGGCACCCCCGAGGACCGCCTGCTCGCCGCCGAGCGCTACCAGCTTTTCCTCAAGGAGTGGCGCGACCTCGGCCGCCAGGCGACCGGCCGGCGCAACCTCCGCATCCTCCGCCTCGCTCTGCTCGAAGGCCGGTCGAGCCGGGAGATCGCCGGGATGCTGGGGAAACTCTCGCCGAGCGGCGTCGACACCGTGATCTACCGCCTGCGCCGGCACCTGGCGACGACGCTGGGGGTCGCGCTCCCCCGCCGGCCGCCGGTCCCGCCGGAGCGGATCGATTCGCGGCGGCCCGGGATATGATGCGCGGACCATGGTGCGCGTCTTCACCGATCCGCGGTGCCTGGAGCATCCGGCCCCCCGTGGCTTCCCCGAGCGGCCGGACCGCCTGTCGGGCATCCTCGACCACCTGCGCGGCCGCGACTTCCTGGTCGACGAGGGGGGCGTTCCGGAGGGCGATCCGGCGGTGGCGGCGGCGCTCGCCGCCGTCCATGACGCGGACTACGTCGAGCGCTTCCGGCATGCCGCCCTGCGCGGCGACTCGCTCCTCGACTCGGCCGACAACCCGATCTCGGGAGAGAGCTTCGCCGCCGCCTGGGCGGCGGTCGCGGCGACCCTCCGCGCCGCCGACTATGCCCTGGCGGGAGAGCAGGCCTTCGCCGCCGTCCGTCCGCCCGGGCACCACGCCGAGCGCGCCCTCGCCATGGGCTTCTGCTTCTTCAACAACGTGGCGGTCGCCGCCCAGTACCTGCGCGATCAAGGCGCCGCGCGGGTCGCCATCTTCGACTTCGACGTTCACCACGGCAACGGCACCCAGCACCTCTTCGAGGGCCGCGCCGACATCTTCTATGCCAGCACCCACCAGTACCCGTTCTACCCCGGCACCGGCGCGGCGAACGAGACCGGGGTGGGGGAGGGGGCCGGCGCCACCCTGAACGTCCCGCTGCCCGCCGGCACCGGGGACGAGGGCTATGCCGCGGCCATCGAGGAACAGGTGCTGCCGGGCCTCCGCCGGTTCGCCCCCGACGTCCTTCTGCTGTCCGCCGGCTTCGACGCCTGGCAGGACGACCCGCTGGGCGGCATGGCGGTCTCCGAGGCGGGGTTCGCGCGCTGGGGCACGCTCCTTCGCGGCCTGGCCGACGAGGTCTCCGGCGGCCGCCTGCTCGCCGTGCTCGAGGGAGGGTACGACATCCCCCACCTGCCGCGCCTGGTCGAGGCCCATCTCTTCGGGCTGGCCGGGCAGGCCGGGTGAACAAAGATCGATGCTCGTCTATAATTGACTTTCCTCTACACCTACGCTTACAATCGCTCGAAAAGTTCACGTAGTACTTCAGACTTGGCCTGATATGCCTCGATCCTTCCTGCGCTTGCGGCGCTTCAGGGTCGCGGGGGTGGGAGGGGCGGCAGGCGGAGGTAAGCAGCGATGAAGCGCAACATCGTCCTGGTAGGGATTGCGGTGGCTCTGGTCGCGCTGGTCTCGGCTTCGCCGGCGCACGCGGCCCCGCCCTTCGGTTCGTTCGGCGGTCAGGTCGGCGGGGGCAACTCGGGCCAGGGGAGCATGCCGCTCTTCGGCTGGGCGCTCGCCACCAACGGCGTGGCGGCGGTCGACGTCCTCGTCGACGGCCACATCGACGGCCGCGCCACCTACGGCCGCAGCCGGCCCGGGGTGCAGGCGCAGTTCCCCGGCTATCCCGACTCGGCGCTCGCCGGCTGGGTCTACCAGCTCGACACCACCCATTACCTGAACGGCCTCCACACGGTGAACGCCCGGGTGCGCAGCAAGACCGGGGAGACCGCGGACCTGAAGGGGCGGCAGCTGCTGTTCGAAAACATCCCCGCCGACCTCCTGCCGTTCGGCAAGATCGAGTTCCCGAACGCCAACGCCGAGCTCACCGGCGACTGCGGCCAGGTCTGCAACCCGTTCGCCGACCTCCTGCTCGACAATCCGCGCCGCTACAGCGTGGTGCAGGGCTGGGCGCTCGACTCGGGCGTCAACCTCGCCGACTCCGGGGTCGGCTACACCGAGCTTTTGATTGACGGCTCGCTGTGGTCGCCGCAGGGCTACAACACCAAGACCGGCTGCTTCTACGCGCCGGAGACCGGTGGTCTCTCCAACTGCTACGGCCTGCGCCGGCTGGACATCGCCAACACCTACCCGTCGCTGCGCGACTCGCTGCACAGCGGCTTCCGGTTCGTCCTCGACATCAGCCAGCTGATCAACTGCGGCCTCTACACCCCGGGCCATCACACGCTGAGCATCCGCGCCGGCGACCAGCACGAGACGGTCAAGGAGATCGCCCGCATCCCGGTGACCTTCTCCTGCGCCGACTTCGGGACCAACGACCCGGCGGTCGGACAGATCGACGTGCCGGCGGCCGGCCTGCTCTACAGCGGCATCCTGCAGGCCAGCGGCTGGGCGGTCGACTACCAGGGAATCAGCCTGATCTCGGTCTTCGTCGACGGCGCCGACGTCGCCAACGGCAACGTGACCCTCTCGCGTCCCGGCGTCACCGCCCTCTACCCCGGCTACCCGCAGAGCGCGGCACCCGGTTTCAAGCTCGCCGTGGATACCACCAAGCTCTCGAACGGCGTGCACTCCCTGCAGGTGATCGTGAGCGATACGCTGGGCTCCGACACCCTCCTGGGCGAGGTCCGGTTCACCGTCGCCAATACCCACCAGTAAAGCGCACCAGTAGAGCGCACCAGTAGAGCGCACCAGTAGAGCGCACCAGTAGGCGAAAAAATCTACTCGCGAACGCCCCGCCCCCAAGGACGGGGCGTTCGCCGTTTCCTGGTAGCATGCGCGCCATGCCGATCGACCCCCAGCTCGTCTTCTTCGGCACGCCGGAGTTCGCCGTCCCGACCTTGGACGCGCTGTTCGCGGCCGGGTTGGCGCCGGCCGCGGTGGTGACCCAGCCGTCCCGCCCTGCCGGCCGCGGGCAGCAGCCGCAGGACTCGCCGGTGGCGCGCTGGGCCCGGGTCCACGGCGTGCCGCTGCTGCGGCCGGAGCGGGTGCGCGAGGCGGCCTTCCTCGCCGCGCTGCGCGAGCTCGTGCCCGCTCCCGATCTCGCGGTGGTCGTCGCCTTCGGGCAGATCTTCCCGCGCGATCTCCTCGCCCTGCCACGGCACGGCTGCGTCAACCTCCACGCCTCTCTCCTCCCGCGCTACCGCGGCGCGGCGCCCATCCAGGCGGCGATTGCCGCCGGCGAGACGACGACCGGGGTGACCACCATGCAGATGGAGGCGGGCCTCGACTCCGGTCCCATCCTGCTCCAGCGGGAGGTCCCGATCGGCCCGGCAGAGACCGCGGGCGAGCTCTCCCCAAGGCTCGCCGCGATCGGCGGCGAGCTGGTCGTCGAGACGCTGCCGCCGCTCTTCCGCGGCGAGCTGCCCCCGCGGCCGCAGGACCTGGCGCTCGCCACCTACGCGCCGCGCCTGACCCGGGAGAGCGGCGCCGTCGACTGGTCGCTTACGGCGATGGCCCTGGGGAACCGCCTGCGGGCCTACACTCCCTGGCCCGGCTTGACCGGCGAGCTGCGCGGCCGGCCGGTCAAGCTGGGCGCCGCCCAGCCGCTCGCGGCCTCGCCGCGTCCGGAAGCCGTTCCGGGCACCTATCTGGGGCTCGCCGGCGCGCGGGCCGTGGTCGCCTGCGGCGAGGGCACCGCGCTCGCGATCGGGAGTCTGCAGCGGCCCGGCAAGAAGCCGCTCGCCGCTCCCGACTTCGTCAACGGAGAACGGTTGGCCGCCGGGGACCGTTTCGCCTGAGCGTCGCATGACCAAGCGCCACCCCTCGCCACCCCCGGTGTCGCAGACCGGCGCCGGCCGCAACCGCCGGCTGACCCCGCGCCGCTCGGTGCAGGACAACGTGCGCGCCGCGGCGGGCTGGGTGCTCGAACGTACGCTCGCCTCGCTGGCGCCGGTCGACTCCTTCCTGGACAGCGTTCTGGCCCGCTTCGACGAGCGCGACCAGGGGCTGCTCATCGAGCTGGTGATGGGAAGCCTGCGCTGGCTGCGGCGGCTCGATCACGTCATCGCCGCGGCGAGCAACCGGAAGTTCGCGCAGATCGAGCCGGCCCTCCATGCGCCGCTGCGCATCGCCGCCTACCAGCTGCTCTTCCTCGACCGCGTGCCGCCGCACGCCGCCGTCCACGAGGCGGTCGAGCAGGCGAACCAGCTCACCCATCGCGGCGGCGCGAGCTTCGCCAACGGCGTTCTGCGGGCCATCGCCCGCGCCCCGCATCTCGCCGAGTGGCCGGTCGAAGCGGCCGATCCGGTGCAGAAGCTGGGGATCGAGATGAGCCATCCCGATTTCCTCGTCGCGCGCTGGCTCGCCCGCTTCGGCCGCGAGCGCACTCTCGCTCTCCTCGCCGCCAACAACAGCGCCAAGCCGCTCCAGCTCCTCGCCTTCCGCGAC
Source organism: Thermoanaerobaculia bacterium (assembly GCA_035644215.1). GTDB lineage: Bacteria > Acidobacteriota > Thermoanaerobaculia > Multivoradales > UBA5704 > DASQPA01. The sequence goes on along the minus strand of DASQPA010000291.1, from coordinate 3,070 downwards.
CGCGGCGGCCGCGAGCTTTTGGCGGAAGAGCTGATCGACGCCGGCCTGGAGGTCGAGCCGGCGGCCCTGTCGCCGCTCGGTCTGACCGTGCGCCGCGGCAACTCCCTGGCCACGGCGGCCTTTGCGGAAGGCCGCTTCTACGTCCAGGACGAGGCGAGCCAGGCGGTGGCGCTGATCCCGCCTCCCCGCGCCGGCGAGCGGATTCTGGACGCCGCCGCGGCTCCCGGCGGCAAGAGCTTCTCCCTGCTCGCCGCCGAACCCGCGGTCGAGCTCACGCTGGCCGACCTGTCGGCCGCCCGCTTGAGCGTGCTCCAGTCCAACCTGCGCCGCCTGCGTCGCGCCCTGCCGGTCCTCCTGGCCGATGCCGGCGCGCCGCCGTTCCGAGCGGTCTTCGATCGCGTCGTCCTCGACCTGCCCTGCACCGGGACGGGGACGCTGCGCCGCCATCCGGAGCTCAAGTGGCGGATCAGCGAGAGCGAGATCGGCCGGCTCTCCGAGCAGGCCCTGCGCCTCCTGGGCGGCGCGGCGCCGCTGGTCGTTCCCGGCGGCTGCCTCGTCGCCATCACCTGCTCGCTCGAAGCGGAGGAAAACGAAGGGGTGGCGGCCCGTTTCCTCGCCTCCCACGGCGAGCTCTCGCCGCTCCCCCTGGAAGAGGTCCTGGCGCCGCCGCTCGCCGCCGGCATCGCCGGACCGGGGTCCTGGCGCCTCCTGGCCGGCGCGGACCACGACGGGTTTTCCGTCAACGTGCTCCGAAAAGCCCGAAAATAGCGGCTTCTCCGGTCTTTCCCCGTATTGACAGACCCCCCCTGTTGCCTTATCGTCTCGAAGTCATTTCGGCGCAAAACCCATCGAAGAAAGAGGAGGAGAGCATGGCTGGGAAGGCTGACTTCATCAATAGTATTGTGGACGCCGTAGAGGGTCTGACCAAACGGCAGGCGACGACCGCCTTCGAGGCGGTGTTCGACGCCATCACCGCGGCGCTCAAGTCGGGCGAGTCCGCCAAGGTCCCCGGTTTCGGCAGCTTCGCGGTCTCTGAGCGGGCCGCGCGCAAGGGCCGGAACCCGGCCACCGGCCAGTCGATCAACATCAAGGCGAGCAAGAGCGTCCGCTTCAAGGCCGGCAAGGAGCTCAAGGAGTCGGTCAACAAGAAGCGCCGGAAGTCGTAAGATCTCCGCCGCGCAGAGAGAGCCCTGTGGCAGTCCTTTGGAGGGAGGACGGGGGCGGCCACGGGGCTCCGCCTTTTTCAGGAGTGCGAAGTCAACGAATCTGTTTGTAGAGCCGGGCCAGGCGGTACGGCGAAACCCCGAGACAGAAGAGCGCCCAGATTAGCCAGTTGGTCGCCACCGTCCGCACCACTCCCCCTTCGACGAAACGGCGCGCCGCGGTGGTGACCGGGTCGTCGACGATCACCATCCGCCCGTTGCGGCGCAGGCGCCAGGCGAAGTCGAGGTCCTCCAGGATGGGCCAATCCTTGAAGCCGCCGAGCTGGGTGAAGGTTTCGCGGGTGACGAAGTGGGCCTGATCGCCGAGCGGCAGGCGGGTCCAGCGGGTGCGCTGGTTGATCAGCCAGGCGCCGAGCCGGAGCTTCGGACGGTCGACGTCGAAGCGCAGGAGAAAGGCGCCGCCCTGGGCTCCGGCCGCGACCGCGGCGCGGATGCGGTCGCCGGCGCCTTCGGGAAGGAGGGTATCAGCATGGAGGAAAAGCAGGAGATCGGCGCCGGTCGCGCCGGCCGCGGTGGTCGCGATGGCCGCGGCGGCGCCGCGGTTGAGCTGCCCGCCGCGCCCGGGCGGGCCGGACACCGTGCGGGCGCCCCCGGCCGCCGCAATCTCCAGCGTGCGGTCGGTGCTGCCGCCGTCCGAGATCACGACCTCGTCGGCCTGGGCCAGAATCGCGGGCAGATGGCGCGCCAGGGCCACCTCTTCGTTCAGGGTCGGCACCACGATCGCGAGGCGGGTGAGGGGGCCGGGGCGCATGGGTGTAGCATACCCGCGGCGCGAGAGGGCGAACGATGAGCCAGGGAAGCTTCAGTCACTTGGACCCCCAGGGCCAGGCCCAGATGGTGGACGTGTCGGACAAACCGGTCACCCGCCGCGTCGCCGAGGCCTCCTGCCGGGTGCTGCTCTCCGCCCAGACCTTGATCCGGCTCGCCAACCTGCCCAAGGGGGACGCCTTCGCGGTGGCGCGCCTCGCCGGCATCCAGGGCGCGAAGCGCACCGGCGATCTCATCCCGCTCGCCCATCCGCTGCCGCTCGACCAGGTGGAGATCGACATCGACCCCATCCCCGAGGGGGTCGAGATCCGCAGCCGGGTGGTGGTCAACGCCCGCACCGGCGCCGAGATGGAAGCCCTGGTCGCCTGCTCGACCGCGGCCCTGGCCCTCTACGACATGGTCAAGGCGGTGGAGCGCGGCGTGACGGTCACCGACCTCCGCCTCGAAACGAAGAGCGGCGGCCAGAGCGGCCCTTACCAGCGCCACTCTTCCTCGCGATGAGCATGACAGTCGCCACCGGGCTCAACCGGCTGCTCGCGGCGCCTTCCCGGCTCGCCGGCCGGCGCTACGGCCTTCTCGCCCACGGCGCCTCGCTCACCGCCGACCTCCGCCCGGCCCACCGCGCCCTCGCCGCGTCGGCACAGCCGCCCCGCGTTCTCTTCGGCCCGGAGCACGGGTACTACGGCGTCGAGCAGGACATGGTGGCCGCGGCGGGTGGGCGCGATCCGTGGACCGGAGTGCCGATCCTCTCGCTCTACGGCGACTCCGCGGCTTCGCTGGCGCCGCAGCCCGCGGCCTTCGCCGGTCTGGATCTCCTCGTCATCGACCTTCAGGACGTGGGCTCGCGCTACTACACCTACGCCGCGACGGCAGTTTGGGCGGCCGAGGCGGCGCTCGCGGCGGGCTGCGAGGTCTGGGTGCTCGACCGCCCCAATCCGCTGGGCGGCGAGATCGTCGAGGGGAATCTTCCTGAGCCCGGATATGAATCGTTCGTGGGCGCCTTCCGTACCCCGGTCCGCCACGGTCTCACCTTGGGCGAGCTGGTGCGGCTCGAAGCGCGGCGGCGGCGCTGGACGGGA
>DASQPA010000290.1:0-14854 GCA_035644215.1 Thermoanaerobaculia bacterium | reverse complement strand
CCTCACCGCCTCCCACCCAACACAACACCCGGGTACCAGACGGTACCTGCAACTGCCAGCTCTGGTGAGCTGGCTCAACCAGAGAGGGGGGGATTTTTAACGTAGAGAGAGGGGGGAAATTTGGCGTCCAGTTGACACCCTCCCTTGAAGGGGCACCGGACCAAGCTCTCCGCGGCGGCCCGCCTGGAGGTCCGGGACATCGTTCGCGAGGAGTTGGAGAAAGTCGGGATCACCGCCCAAGGGGGCTCGCTGGCGGCTTCGGCCGAGCCCGGGGAATCCGGGAGCTAGGGCAAGAGCAGAGGCCCTGCCACCATCTCATGGTGTTGCAGTAGAGCAAGACAGAGATTCTTGATTCGCTCTTGTACTTCTGGCATAGTCGTGCCAACTTTGACGGGTCAAGGCTCTTACGCATATACAGAGAGAGAATATCCTACTGAAAATCTTACGCCTTGCGACGCCGCTGGTCCTAGCGACTATTTTTGCCGTTACGGCGGTGTGTGCGGAGGAGCGACCCTGCGCGAATCCGCCCACCCTGAAGGGAGCTTGGGCCCAACAGGGTGGACCAGCGGAGTTCCTTTTTGAGACGGAGCGAGTGGTGCTCCGCCAGGATGGAGAATTCCGAGCGGCGACGATCCTGAGCCGTGAGCCGTGCAAGCTGGTGGTGCGCGATCAAGGGCTTCGTTCGACTTGGACTCTGACGGGAGACGAGCACGCTCTCCAGTTGAACGAGGGAAAGGGTGCCCTCGTCCTCGTACCCCTTTCCAGTATTCCAGCTTCCCTCGACATCCGTCCGTTCCCGCTGCCGCCACTTCAGCCAGTCCCAGCCGAGAAGGTCAAGGAGATCACGCAGGAGCTCACCTCCAGATCGCGACGGGATCAGGAGGCTTATAAGAAACCTGAAGAAAGGGCTACACGACCCGGTATTCTGGCCGAGAACGGCCAGTACCTGCGACAGGTGGTCGGCCAATACGGCTGGATTGACATACCACGATTCGGCAGGCCCGCGGCCGCCGCCGCGATTCTCATCGTCAAGCACGCCGGTGACGTGCCGCTCATGCAAGCCGCCCTGCCGATTGTGGAGAGGGATGCCATAGAAAACGGCGGCGGTAAGGAGCTCGTCTCTATACTTGTAGATGACGTGCTCATCACTACTGGGCACAAACAGAAATACGGGACTCAGATTGCAGAAGATGGGAGAGGGAAACCCTACGTCGTGCCCGTCGAGGATCCCTCCAAGGTGGATGAGTATCGTAAGACGCTCGGAATTCTCTCTTGGGCCGAGTACCTGAAGCGTGCGAGCGATTTCTACTACAGCGGCGCGCCAATTCGACTTCCCGGAATGGACGAGTAGACCCCCGCCCCCTACCGCCGCTCTCCGGTGAACCGCTGCACCGCGTCGCACGTTGGCGCGGAGCGGGTCTCTTCGGCTTCCGGCTGCCGAAATGGCCTCGCTCGGTGTAGATTACCCCGCATGTACGAAGAGGAACCGGCGCGCGTGCTGGCGCTCCTGGCCGAGCTGGTCGTCCGCTCCGGCCGCACCCAGCGCGACATCGAGAGGTCGCTCGGGGTGGGGCACGGCTGGCTGCGCCTCCTCTTTTCCGGCAAGTCGGAGCTCCGGGTCCGCCACATCTTCGAGCTCGCCGGTCTCCTGGGCTTCACCCCCGGCCAGTTCTTCCGCCAGCTCTATCCGGACGTGGAGGGTACCGCTTCCGAGCAGGTCCGCAAGAACTTCAACGACATCCTTCCCCCCAAGCTGCGGCGGCGCCAGCTCAACTCCCAGGCGCGGCTGGAGGTGCGGGACATCTTCCACGAGGAGCTGAAGAAGCTCGGGCTCCTCCCCAAGGAGGGGGAGTGACGCCCCTCCCGGCCGGAAACGAGCCCGAGAACCCCTAAGCCCTCGCCTGCTGCGGCCCGCCCCGCTTCCCGGTCAGCCGCTCGAGGGCGGCGCTCGCCTGCTCGATCAGCTCGAGAGTCGCGCGGTCCTGTGCAAGCGCCTTGTCCAGCACCAGCAGCGCGCCGATCGCCTCGCGCTCGACCTGCACCCGGCTGAAGGCGGCCACCAGCTCGCCGACGAGGCCCTTGACCAGGGCGGTCCTGCCCTGCCGGAACCAGACCGCGGCGAGGTCGAGGCCAGCACCCGCGGCATGGTAGAAGAGGCCGGCGCGCTCGAACGCCCGCTTGGCCTGCGCGAAGACCCGCGCGGCGGCCTCTAGATCGCCCAGGCCCGCGGCGAGCCGGCCCTCGAGCCACCGCAGCTTGAGACGGTCCAGCCGGCCGGCTCGAACCTCCGCCAGGCGTCGGAGCAGACCGAGGTACTCGCGGGCTTTCTCAAGGTCCCCTGTCTCGAGGGTCAGGAAGACGACGTTGTGGAGAGACCGGTACACGAGGTCAGGGTCCCGGTCGAGGTCGAGCTCGTTGAGACCCTCCGTGAGGAGCTGGATCCCTTCCGCTGGGTGACCGTTATAGGCAGAGTAGAGGCCTTTCTTGATCAGCGTGCGGCCCGCGCCGTGCCAGTCTCCGGCGGTGAGGAGGAGGGCGCGCGACTTCTCGAGCGACCGGTAGGCGTCCGCGAAGCGGCGCTGGTTGGCGAAGAGGGAGGCCGAAATATCATGGAGACGGGCGAGGAGAAGCGGAGTCCTGGTCCCCACGTGATAGCGCTCGTACGCCTGCTCCAGGGCGGCCTTAGCCAGAGCCAGCTCGTCCGCCACGCGGTAGGCGTTTGCGAGCTCGCCCCAGGCCCGGGCCTCCAGGTCCCGCAACTGGTCGAGATGCCTGGGCTCGGAGGGCCGCCACGGCACGAGGCTCGCCACCTCGACCGCCATCTCGGCGAAGTGGACCATCTCCTCGGGATGATCCATGCGCAGCGCGAAGCTCAGGCGCAGCAGGGCCTCACAGAGGCTCCAGCTCGCCAGCCGCCGCTTCTTGCGCCGCGGGAAGTCCGAGAAGCACCGCCGCCCGCCCACGATGTAGAAGGTCAGCCAGCGCACGGCCGCGGACCATTCGCGCGCTCGTACCCGGGCGGTGGCGAAGGACAGGTCGATCACGCCGTCGTACTCGTCCTCCGCGACCGGCTCCGGGACCAGCGCCGCGGCGCAAGCCTCACAGCCCTGGAGCAGGTGGGCGACGACCGACCGCGCCTCGCGCAGCGAGAGCCGGCCTTCCAGCAGATCCGCGACGCTCGTGGACGTGAGGTGCTCGCTCAAGGGTCCCCTCCGGACAGGTTTTGCTCCGTCAATGTAATCCAGCGATTATTGCACAATCCGGCGCTGGGAGCACGTCCGGCGGGAACGCGGGGGCGGAGAGCCGCCCCCGCGCGCCGGATCTCTAGTGGTGACCGTCGGGGTCGAGGCCAGGCCCCATGTCGGTTGTGGGGCTGACGGTGGACCGGCCGCCGTCGGGGTCGAGGCCAGGGCCAACATGGGTCGTCGGGCCGGTCGAGGCGTGGCCGCCGTTGGGGTCGAGGCCAGGCCCCTCGGCGGCCCAGAGCCGGGAGAGGCTCTGGGCGCCAGGCAAGCTTCCTGACCAGCGCGCCAGCCACTGCCAGGCAGACGCGAGAAGCCCTTCCTGCTGCGCTCCGACTCGGGCCTCGCCACGGCCGGAGGCGCGGGCCACGCCGGGCCAGGCCCCGGCGAGACCGAGAGCGAGGGCGAGGACCAGCACCCTACCGAGACGACGCGAATTCTTACCAGACATGGGAAGCCTCCCTGCCGCGGGACGGCGACGGAGCCGGAATGGACCCGCCCGCCCACGGCGCAACGGCGAGCGTTGCGGACGCCCCTAGTGTCGCAAGACAGGAGCACTTTGTCGCACTCGACGTGCAAAAGTGCACACGCGCCTTGTTCCCTCTATCCGCAACACCGTCTTCCTACCAGGAATACCGGCCGGCGGAGAGCAAAGCAGGACAACCTGGATGAATTCTCGGAAAAAATCTGCAATAGGTCCCTCTTTTGTTGACGGGACCCGGGACGGCAACCTAGCCTCGCCACCACTGCCGACCAGGAAGGCAGGGAGGAGAGGGGATGCCGAGGACAGACGAAGCGCTGCGCCGGGCCTTCGCCGAGCGCGTCAACCGGCTGCGGGAAAGGCAGCAGATGTCGTGGAAGCAGCTCGCCGCCAGGATCGGGACCAGCGTCTCGGCCCTCACCCGGTGGGGACGGACGGAAACCGGGCCGCGCATGGAATCGATCATCGGGCTGAGCGAGGCGCTGGGCGTCACCACCGACTACCTGCTGCTCGGGCGCGGACCGGCGCGGCCCGACGGCTCGGTCGATCCCAAGGTGCTGAAGCTCCTGGAGTCGCTGTACGCGCTCCCCCTGGAAGTCCGCGAGGCCCTGGCCCAGGCGATCCTCGGCGGCCCTATCTCTTCTGGAAGGGCCACGCGATGACCCAGCGCAAGACGCGCCAGCGCAGCCGGCACTCCGAGGTCTTTCGCGCCACCTTCCTCCAGCACTTCGAGGACAACGGGGACGCGGAGAAGCTCATGGAGGCCGGAGAGGTGATCTACCGGGCGCTCCTCGAGGCGGCTCCCCCTGCGCCCGAGGACCAGCGCGACTCCGCGATCGTTCAGGAGCTCACGGCGGCCGTCGTCGACCTGCGCGTCGACGAGGAGCAGCTGCGCGCGATCGGCCGTGGACGAAGAGCGCATTCCCTGAGCCCCCCGGATGCCGCCCTCGCGACTCTGGCGGGGAAGTGCGCGAAGGAGCTGCGCGCGGTGATCGGCGAGATCCAGCGAGCGCTCGACCATGCGAGGCGCCGCAGTGAACCCCCCCTGGTCCTTCACCACACACGCGGTAGAGCGCTACATCGAGCGCCATGCTCCTGGGCTCAGCCTGGGCGAGGCCCGGAAGCGACTGGCCGAGTTGGCGACCCTCGCCGTACGCGGCCGCGAGCGGCCCTTCACGCAGATCATCTGGACCGTGGGAGAGGATCTCATCTTCGTCACGATCGAGGAGAACGGCCAGATCCGCTGCCTGACCGTGCTCGGCGAAGCACCGCGTGCGCTGGAGCCACAGGACGAAGCGGTACGAGCGGCGCAACGGGCAGGGGACTTTCGGCGACAACTGCGGCGGGCGAAAGAACGACGCCGGAGCGCTCGCCGGGAGGTGGAGAGGGTCGTGGCGGAAAACGGACGGCTCCGGGCTTGCCTCGGCATCGCTGTGCGCGGCCTCCAGGCGCTGGAATGCCTTGACGTGGCCGCGGCAGCGCTCGCTCAAATCGAAAACCTCGGTCCCCAAACGCCCGGCACGAACAAATAAATTTTCCTTCCCCGTTTTTGTCGCCTTTTCACCCTCCACTCTGAGAGACTCCTCCTCGCGACGAAGATCGTCGCGAATCGATCATCCGGCGTCATGGAGGCGCCGGACTTGAGTCAGGAGGTGTCGTATGAAAAGGAAGGAAAAGGCGATCGCAGCAGGGAAGGTGTCCAACCCGAGCGGGACGGGAGCCCAGCGCCTGAAACCCGAACGGGTAGAGGACGGATTGGCCGTTCGCAAGACGCTCCAGCGCATCCGGGTGATGGAGCGCCTCGACCGCATGGCCGGCTGGAAGCTCACCGCCGACAGCCGCGCGATCGGCAAGGCGCGCAAGTTCGCCGATCCCCAGGACGCGGCGGCCTATGCGGCCTTCGCCGTCCAGCTGGCGGCCGGTCGCGGCCAGCCGCTCCGGCTCGCGGTCTCGGCCGGCCAACTCGTCGTCACGTTGCACGGCTCCAGCCACGGGATCTCCGGGACGCTCCTGGACCTCGCGGCGGAGCTCGGTTAACCGAAACGTTTATAAACCCACTAACGACCCATCAGGAAAGAAAAGAAAGGAAAACGATCATGACCACGAACCTCACCCCCGATCCCAGTCCCGCTCCCGATCCGCAGCCGAACAAGCGGAAAACGAAGCCCAGCGCCTTCGCCGACGTCCTGCGCGAGTGGGAGGCGCTGCTCACCGCCGTGGCGGACCACGCGGGCGCTCTCGCGCCCATCGAGCCGCACCGGGCGGCGCTCGCCGAGTCGTTGGACAAGGCCCGGCAGACCAAGGGCCTCCAGGAGTCGCACCGCGCGGGCAGGCAGACCTCGACGCAGACCCTGAAGGAGATCGTCGTCGAGGGCAAGGACCGCGCGATCCAGCTGCGCGGGGCGATCCGGGCCGAGTTGGGCCCCACGACCGAGCAGCTGACGCAGTTCGGCATCCTCCCCCTCCGCCGCCGGCCGCTGCGCCACAAGCAGCAGGGTGGGACGCCACCCCCGGCGCCGGCGCCGCAGCCGGAGGCTCCGGCGACGGCGAAGGAGTAGACGTGACAGATGGAAGTGGCACGGAGTAAGCCCCCGCAGGCGCGCCCGGGCGCGCTTGCGGGGGTGTTGGTAGGACGCTACCGCTGTCAGGAGGCTTCGACCGGCGTGGGTTCCTCGTCCATCGTCTCGGCGGTGAGGAGGAGGACGCGCAGAGTCACGGCCTGGCGCTCGGCCTCCTCGGCGCGCTCGGCGTAGCGCGCCTCGGCCCGGGCGAGCCCACGGTCGCGCATGCGGCGGGCCATGCGCCGCGCCAGGTCGGCGTTCTCCTGAAGCACCCGCAGGGCCGTCCACAGCGCGGTTTCGACCCCCTCCGACTGCTCGGTGATCAGGCTCTCCGGCGAGTAGACGTGGCCGGTGCGGCAGCGGTAGCGGACGAGGGGGTGGTCGTGGGTCTCCCAGAGCGCACCGCCGCAATCCGGACAGGTGAAGCCGGAAGGGTCGCCCGCCAGGTCCTGGCCCGACTCTCCCAGCAGCTCTTCGGCCACCGCCGAGCTCCTCTCTCCCCCGGGCGTCCCGCCCACCGGCTCCGCCGCGACCGGATCCTCGGCCAACTGCACCAGCAGGGGGGCGATCTGCGCCAGCGGCAGCACGTGGTCGACCTTGACGTTCTCGCACGCGTTCCGCGGCATCCCCGGGTAGTCGGCCTCGTCCGGGTCCTGGACGACGGCGATCCCCCCCTGCTCCTGGATCGCCAGGAGGCCCGCCGTGCCGTCGTCGAGGTTGCCGGTCAAGACCACCCCCACCACCCGCGGGCCGTAGGCCTGTGCCGCCGAACGGAAGAGCACGTCGATCGCCGGCCGGTGGCCGTTCTCCTTGGCGCCGCGCTCGATCCGCAGGCGGCCGTCGTGGAGCAGCAGGTGGCGGTCGGGGGGGGCGACGTAGATCCGCCCCCGCCGCAGCGGCTCGCCGTGCACCGGGTGGCCCGCCGGCAGACGGCCCGCGCGGGTCAGGATCTCGGGCAGGGCGCTCGGCCCGGCGCCCAGGTGGAGCGCGGTGAGGACGACCGCCGGCAGGTCGGCCGGCAGCGCCGAGACGATCTGCAAAAGGGCCTCGACGCCCCCCGCTGACGCTCCGATGACGATGATGTCGTGACCCGGCATGGCTCCTCACCTCTGCCGGAAAGCAGGATTCGTGCCCGTCAGGCGCCCGTCAGGTGCGATGGGCGGGGCTCTCCAGCACCTCGCGGATGGTGCGCAGGAAGAGGCTGGGGGGGAACGGCTTCTGGAGGAAGAACTCCCCGGGTTCGAGGACGCCGTGGCGGGCGATGGCGTCCTCCGGGTAGCCGGAGATGTAGAGCACCTTCATCTCCGGCCGGCTCAAGAGCAGCCGCTCGGCGAGCTGGCTGCCGCTCATGCTCGGCATGATGACGTCGGTGACCAGCAGCTGGATTCTCCCGCGGTGCCGGCGGGCGAGCTCCAGGGCCTCGCCCCCGCTGCCGGCGGCGAGCACCCGGTAGCCCTGCGCTTCCAGCACCTCCAGGGCGGGGGCGCGGATGTTCTCCTCGTCCTCGACGAAGAGGATGACCTCCGAGCCGCCGCGCCGGGCCGGCGGCGCCGGCCGGAGCGGCAGCGGCGCCGCCTCCGCCGCCACCCGCGGCAGGTAGACCGCGAAGCGGGAGCCCGCTCCGGGAGCGCTCTCGACCCGCACCTGGCCGCCGCTCTGCCGCACGATGCCGTAGACCGTGGCAAGCCCCAGGCCGGTCCCCTTCTCCCGGTCCTTGGTGGTGAAGAAGGGCTCGAAGAGGTGAGAGAGGACCTCCGCCTCCATGCCGATGCCGGTATCGGCGACGGCGAGGAGGACGTACGAGCCGACCGGCAGGTCCCGGTCGACTTCAGCCTCGGCCGCGGGATCGACCTTGGCTTCGATCTCGACCGGGGCGGTCTCGATCGTACAGCGGCCGCCGTCGGGCATGGCGTCGCGGGCGTTGACCAGGAGGTTCAAGAGGACCTGCTCGAGCTGCGCCAGGTCGACGTTGATCGCCCCCGCCTGCGGGTCGAGCCGGGTCGAAAGCTCGATGTGCTCGCCGATCAGCTGCCGGAGCATGGGCTCCAGGCTCGCGATGACGTCGTTCACCGCCAGCACCCGCGGCTGGAGCACCTGCTTGCGGCTGAAGGCGAGGAGCTGCCGGGCGAGCGCCGCCGCCCGCTCCCCGGCGGTACGGATCTCCTCGACGTGGGCGAGGGGCCCGGCGCTTCTGGGCTCGCCGAGATCCGCGGCCAGGAGGTCGACGTGGAAGGCGATCGCCGCGAGGAGGTTGTTGAACGAGTGGGCGATCCCCCCGGCGAGCCGCCCCACCGCCTCCAGGCGCTGGGCGTGGCGCAGCCGCTCCTCGCTCTCGCGCAGGGCCTCCTCGGTGGCCTTCATCTGCGAGACGTCGCGCAGGATCCACAGCAGGCTCGGGGGCTGGCCGGCGAACCCTTCCTCGCGCGACACCGTCACCCGCGCCGGAACCGACCCGTTGCCCCGCGTCTGGAGCGTCAGCTCCCAGTCGGCGAGCCGCTCGCCGGCGGCCAGGCGCGGCAGGAGCTGGCGGAAGCGGAGGCGCTCGGGCGGGTCGACGTAGACCGCCAGGGGCTTTCTGCGGATGGCCTTGGGGGTGACTTGGAGCAGGCCCACGGCGGCGCGGTTGGCCTCCTGGATCGCGCCGTTGAGATCGGTGACCAGGTAGCCGTCCGGCGCCAGCTCGAAGAGGTCGCGATAGCGCTGGCGCTCCGCCGCGAGCGCCTCGTGGACGGTGAGCAGCTCCTCGTTCTGGAGCGCCATCTCCTCTTCGGCGACCTCGACCTCCTCGAGCGCGATCTGGAGGTCGTGGAAGGTCTGGGCCACCCCGTCCGGGAGCGGGGCGCCGGCGGCGAGGTCGTGCTCGAACGCCTCCAGGCGGGCGCGGAAGGCCGCCAATCGCCGGTGGGAGTTGGGTCGAGCGCCGGTCATGGTCTCTACACCCGCCCTACCAAGGGGCGCCCTAGCTGGGCTCCGTGGGGACCGGGCGAGGTTGGGGTGCTTCCTCCATGACCAGGAGGAGCTGCCCGCTGCCGTTGTCTCCGTCCAGGACCCTGCAGGTGATCCGGCAGCGGATCGTCTTGCCCCGCCGGTTGACCCCGTCGAGCGTCACGATCTCCCCGTCCCGGGTACCGGCCAGACACTCGCGGATCGGCTGCCGCAGCTGGCCGACGGGGAGCCCGATGTCCAGCTTGAGGAACGGCTTGCCGACCGCCTCTTCACGGCGCAGTCCCCACAGGTCCTCGGCCCGCGTGCTCCAGGCGGTGACCACGAGGTCGCGGTCGAGCACCACGACACCGGCGCTCAGGCTGCCGAGGATCGATTCGAGGAGGCCGTTGAGGCGGTTCAGGTCGCTGGTGCTCAGGTGGAGCTGGTCGTTGACCGTCCGCAGCTCCTCGTTGGTCGACTGCAGCTCCTCGTTCATGGTCTCCAGCTCTTCGTTGGCCGACTGCAGCTCCTCGTTGGTGGTCTCCAGCTCCTCGACCGTCGACTGCAGCTCCTCGTTGGTGGTCTCCAGCTCCTCGTTGGCCGACTGTAGCTCCTCGTAGGCGGTCTCCAGTTCCTGGGAGGCGCGTTCGAGCTCCTTCCGGAGCGCCTTGGCCTGGGTGTGGTCGGGAAAGGAGACGCTCGCTCCCAGGAGGCCGCCGGTCTCGTCGGTCACCGGCAGGACGAGGAGCTCGAGCTGGAGGGTCTGGCCGTCCTCCTCCCGCCAGACGACGTCGTTCGCCTGGAACGGGGCGCGCTTCTCGTAGACCTCGTCCAGAGCCGAGCGCAGGTCGGCCGGCCGGTAGGAGACGTCCAGGTCCTGGAGCTGGCGGCCGAGGTCGGAGACGGCGATGCCGAACAGCCGCCGCGCCCGCAGGTTGGCCTGGAGCAACAGCCCCTTGCGGTCGACGACCAGCTGGGCGACGGGACCATGGTCGAAGGCGGCATCCCGCAGCCTTCCGTGGCGCTGGCCGTTCGCGGTCTCGCCATGGGCGGCAGGCGCGATGGCGAGCAGCCGGTCACGCAGGTTGGTGCTGGGGACGCGTTGGAAGACCCGGCGTTTGAGGTCGACCGGCCGGAAGCTGCCGCCGTGGGCGAGGAGGGTCTCGGCCTTGCCGAGAAAGAGATAGCCGTTCTGGGCCAGGGCGAAGTGGAAGCGGGCCAGGATCTTGCTCTGGGTCTCGACGTTGAAGTACATCAGCGTATTCCGGCAGATCAGCAGGTCGACCCGCGAGATGGCGGCGTCCTGGACCAGGTCGTGGCGCCCGAAGATCAGACACCGCCGCAAGTCGGTGCGAAAGACGTGCCGCCCGTTGACGGTCTCGAAGTAGCGGGCGCGCAGCTCCGGCGGGACCTCCTCGATCTGGCGATCGTCGTAGCTCGCCTGGCGGGCCTGGGTCAGGGCGTCCTCGTCGGCATCGGTGGCGTAGATCTTGATTCGCGCCTTGAACTCCTCCTCCCCCAGCGCCTCGGCGAGCAGTATGGCCACGGAGTAGGCCTCCTGCCCCGCGGCGCAGCCGGCGCTCCAGACGCGGATCGTGTCCTTCCTGCCCTTCTCTTCGAGGATGCGCGAGATCACCTGCTCGGCCAGGTACTGCCAGGCCTCCGGATCGCGGAAGAAGCTCGTGACGTTGATGAGGACGGTGTTGAACAGCCGGCTGAACTCCTCCGGGTGCACCTCCAGGAAGTCGATGTACTCGGCGTCGCCGGCGACCTCGACCTCGCTCATGCGCTTCCGGATCCGCCGCATCAGGCTGGAGATCTTGTAGCCGGTGAAGTCGAAGCCGCGCGCGCTCCGCAGGTATTCGAGGAGGCGGGTGAACTCGGCGCTCGTCTCGGAGCTCTTTTCGCTGCTCATCGTTCCTCTCCGTCCGCGGCAAGCTCAGTGATCTCGGTGATCTCGCGCAGGGCCGCCGCGATCTCCACCAGCGGCAGCACCCGATCCACGGCGCCGGTCCCGATCGCCGCGCCGGGCATGCCGAAGAACTCGGAGCTCGCCTCGTCCTGGGCGATCACGGTGCCTCCCTGCGTCTTGACGTCGACGACGCCGTCGGCGCCGTCTCTGCCGCTGCCCGAGAGCACGACGGCGATCACCTGCGGGCCGAAGCTCGCCGCGAGCGAGGAGAAGAGGAGGTCGGCCGACGGCCGGACATAGCGCACCAGGGCGGCGTCGGAGAGCGAGAGCACCCCCTGGGGGTTGACCAGCAGGTGACGGTCCGGCGGAGCGATGTACACCATCCCCGGCCGCATCACCTCTCCCCCCTGGGCCTGCCGGACTTCGAGTTGCACCCGCCGGGAGAGGATCTCGGCCATCCAGCTGCGGTGATGGCGATCGAGGTGCTGGACGACGAGGACGGGGGCGGGGAACTCGGCGGGCAGCTCCGAGAGGACGCGGGAGAGAGCGGCCAGACCTCCGGCGGAGGCGGCGAGCGCCACGACCCGGGAGGCCGGGACCACTGGTGGACGGCTCTGCTCAGTGCCCAGGTGGAAAACCCCTCCGGCAAAACAAGTTGCGATTCTTCAGAGCGTCCGGATGCCACCCCGCGGGCTAGAGTACCCGAGTTCCGAAGCCGAGCACAAGCTGCGGGCGATCATGAGGGAAGTGAGCCGGGGCCTGTGGGATAATCCCCCCATGACGACCCCCACCCCACCCCCGCAGCAACGCCTGGAGACCGATGTCAAGGCGGCCATGAAGGCGGGCGACAAGGAGCGCCTGTCGACCCTGCGCATGCTCCTCTCGGCGGTCAAGAACGAGCGCATCGCCCGCGGCTCCGAGGTCGACGAGGCGGGCTTCGCCGCGCTGACCCGCAAGGCCATCAAGCAGCGCGAGGAGGCGGCCGAGCAGTACCGCAAGGGCGGCCGGCCCGAGCTGGCGGAAAAAGAGGAGCGAGAGGGCAAGCTCCTCGCCGCCTACCTCCCCGCCCAGGTCGACGAGGCGCAGCTCCGCACCGCCATCCAGGCCCTGGTCGCCGAGCGCGGTGTTGCCGGCAATGCCGGCAACGCCGCCATGGGGCCGATCATGAAAGAGATGATGGCCCGCTTCGGCGCCACCGCCGACGGCGCCACGATCAGCCGGCTGGCGCGCGAGATCCTCGCCGGAAAATGACCGGGAACGTGACCAGGAACGTGACGAGGAAGTAGAAGGCCACGGATGTCCGCTCGCGTCATCGTCGGCACCGCCGGCCACATCGACCACGGCAAGACCAGCCTCGTCCTCGCCCTGACCGGCATCGACTGCGACCGCTGGGCCGAGGAGAAGGCGCGCGGCATCACGATCGACATCGGCTTCGCCCACCTGACCGAGGGCGACCTCCAGATCGGCTTCGTCGACGTCCCCGGGCACGAGCGCTTCCTCCACAACGCGCTCGCCGGCCTGGGGGGCATCCGCATCCTGCTCCTCGTGGTGGCGGCGGACGAGGGGGTCAAGCCGCAGACCCGGGAGCACCTGGCGGTCTGCTCGCTCCTGGGCATCCCGGCCGGGATCGTCGTCCTCACCAAGGCCGACCTGGTGGCCCCCGACCTCCTGGAGCTCGCCCAGCTGGAGGTCGAGGACCTCCTCGCCGGCACCCCCTTCGCCGGCTCGGTGATCCTGCCCGTCTCGTCGACCACCGGGGAGGGGCTGCCGCGGTTGAAGGAGGCCCTCTTCGGCCTCGCGCAACAGTTTGGCCAGGAGCCGAAGGGCGCGGCGGGGCGGCCGGCCCGCCTGCCGCTCGACCGCGCCTTCCATCTCAAGGGGCTGGGGGCGGTGGTGACCGGCACCCTGGTCTCCGGGGTGGTCCGCACCGGCGACACCCTGGAGGCCCTGCCGCGCGGCGGCACGGTGCGGGTGCGGAGCGTCCAGGTCCACGGCGAGGCGCGGGAGGAGGCGCGCTCCGGCGAGCGCACCTCGCTCCAGGTGACCGGCCTCCCCTTAGAGGAGCTGCACCGCGGCCTGGAGCTCGTCACGCCGGGCACCTTCACCGCCACCACCCGGCTCGCCGCCCGCTTCACCCTCCTCGCCGGAGCGCCGGCCCCCCTCCGCGGCTACGTGCCGGTCCGCCTCCACCTCTACGCCAGCGAAGCGGTGGGGCGGATGCGGCCCTTGGGACCGCCGGAGACGTCGACCATCGAGCCCGGGGAGAGCGGCCTGGTCGAGATCCGGCTCGCCGCCCCGGTGGTCGCGGTGCGCGGCGACCGTTTCGTCCTCCGCCGGCCCTCGCCGGCCACCACCCTGGGCGGCGGCGAGATCCTCGATCCGCTCTGGCGCCGGCCGCGGGGCACCGCCCTGGAGCCGGCCCTGACCGCTCTTCAGGGCGACCGCCGCGCCACGCTGGCGCTCTGGGTGGCGGGAGCGGGGGAGCGCGGCGCCGAGGCCACCGACCTCGCCCGCCGGCTGGGGGCGACGCCGGCCGGGGTGGCGGCGGATCTCGCCACCCTCGCCCAGGAGGGCCGCCTGCTGGCGGTGCCGGAGGGGACCGGCCACGGCCGCCGCTACGTCACCCCCGCCGCCTACCAGCGCCTGGTCGAGCGCGCCCGCCGGGTGTTGAAGGAGTACTTCCAGAAGGACCGCATGGCGGTGGGGATGCCCAAGGCCGAGGCGGTGCGGCGCATCCTGCGCGGCCGGGCGGCCGACCTCGCCGACGTCTATCTCAGCTGGCTGGAAGCCCAGAAGGTGCTCGCCGTGCGTGGCGACCAGGTGGTCCTCCCCGGCCGCTCCTCGGAGCTGACCGCCGAGGAGTCGAGCCTGGCGACCGCGGTCCTGGCGCGCTTCGAAGCGGCCGGCCTCACCCCGCCCGGCCCCAGCGATCTCCAGGAGGAGCAGAAGACCAAGCCGCAGATCCTGGACGGCGTGGTGCGCCACCTGGTGGCGCGCGGCCAGCTGATCCGCCTGCCGAGCGGCCTGGTCCTCGCCGCCAAGGCCTTGACCGACCTGCGCCAACAGCTCCTCTCGACCGCCTGGGAGCGCTTCTCGGTCGCCGACTTCAAGGACCGCTTCGGCCTCTCCCGCAAGTGGGCGATCCCGCTCCTCGAGCACCTCGACTCGACCGGCGCCACCAAGCGGGTGGGGGACGACCGGCTGGTGGTACGGTAGAGCGGCCCGGAGCGGGCAGGGATCGGGAAGGAGAGAGGACTGAAGATGAAGACCATCGCCGTCGTCGGAGCCTCGAACGACCGCCGGAAATTCGGCAACAAGTGCGTGCGCGCCTACCTGCGGGCCGGCTGGCAGGTCTTTCCCATCAACATCAACCCGGCGGAAAAAGAGGTGGAGGGCCTGCCGACCCGGACCAGCGTCCGCGACATTCCGGAAGAGCTGGAGCGGATCAGCGTCTACCTGCCACCGCCGGTGACCCTGGAGCTCCTCCCCGACTTCGCCGCCAAGGGAGCGCGCGAGGTCTGGATGAACCCCGGCGCCGCCGACCGCGCGGTGATCGAGGCGGCGAAACGGCAGGGCATCCCGGTCGTCGAAGGCTGCAGCATCGTGGACGTGGGTTTCAGCCCCTCGCAGTTCCCCTAGGAGTTTTGGGCCAGCGTAAGCAGATACGGCTCAGCTCCCGAGACTTTGGGCCAGCGTAAGCAGATACGGCCCAGCTCCCGAGACTTTGGGCCAG
>DASQPA010000289.1:0-15278 GCA_035644215.1 Thermoanaerobaculia bacterium | reverse complement strand
CTCCTGGCTCTGCAGCTCCGCCACCTTGTCGTGGATCTTGCGGTGCAGCTCGGCGGCCGAGAACTCGACCGCCCGGCGTACCGCGCTCTGCACGGCGCGGGCGTTCGAGCGGCCGTGGCCGATGAAGCAGCCGCCGTTGAGCCCCAGGAGCGGGGCGGCGCCGTACTCGCTGTAGTCGACGCGGGCGCGGAAGCGGTCGAAGGCGGGCTTGGCGAGGAGGTAGCCGGCCTTGGTCCGAGGGCTGCGCGACAGCTCCTCGCGGAGCATCGTCCCCATCAGGTCGGCGAGCGCCTCGGCGCTTTTCAGGACCGCGTTGCCGACGAAGCCGTCGCAGACGACGACGTCGCAGGAGCCGTTGAAGACGTCCCGCCCCTCGACGTTGCCGATGAAGTTCAAGCCGGTCTTCTTGAGCACCCGGAAGACCTCGCGGGTGAGATCCGTCCCCTTCCCCTCCTCCTCGCCGATCGACATCAGGCCGATGCGGGGCGACGGCGTCCCGATCACCTCCTGGGCGTAGAAGTGGCCCATGACGGCGAACTGGCGCAGCTGGGTGGGCTTGGTGTCGACGTTGGCGCCGACGTCCAGGAGCACCGAGCGGCCGTTGGCGTTGGGGAGGACGGCGGCCAAGGCCGGCCGGTCGACCCCGGGGATGGTGCCGATCACCATCTTCGCCGCGATCATGGCGGCGCCGGTGTTGCCGGCGCTGACCATGGCCTGGGCGCGCCCCTCCTTGACCAGCTCGGCGCAGAGGCGGATCGAGGAGCGGCGTTTCTTGCGGATGGGGGTGATGGCCGGCTCGTCCATGCCGACCACCTCCTCGGCGTGGACGACCTCGATCGAGCCGTGCCCACCGGCGGACCGGAAGCCCAGGCGGAAAAGCTCGGCCTCGACCCGCGCCCGGTCGCCGACGAGGAGGATCGCGGCGCCGTCCTCGCGGGCCGAGCGCACCGCCCCCTCGACCGCACACTGCGGCGCGAAATCGCCACCCATGGCATCCACGGCGATACGCAACATAGAAGGTAGGGAGGGGGGGATCAACCCCGGGCCGGTCTAGGCGTTCTCGGTCCCCTCGATGACCTGCCGTCCGCGGTACTGGCCGCACTTGGGGCAGGCGCGATGGGGGATCTTGACCTCGCCGCAGTTCGGGCAGGTCGAAGAGGCGGGCTGGGCCAGGGCGTCGTGCGCCCGGCGGCGGTCGCGGCGGGCCTTGGAATGGCGTCGTTTCGGGTTCGGCATCGTCGTAGCCTCGTCGTACGTAGTTAAGGGATCAGCTCAGCTTTTCCTTGAGCGTGGCGAGCACTGCCCAGCGGGGGTCTCCCGTCCGCTCCTCGCAGGTGCAGGAGGCGGTGTTGCGGTCGATGCCGCAGACCGGGCAGAGCCCCTGGCAGTCGGGCCGGCAGAGCGGTTTCATGGGGATGTTCAACTGCAGCTGTTCGAGCAGGATGGGACGGGTCTCCAGGATCTCCTCGTCGAGATAGAGCGTCCCCAGGTCCTCCTCGCGCAGCTCGTATTCCCCGTGCCCTCCATGGCCCTTCGTCGATGCGACCTGGATCATCAGCTCGACCTCGGAGCGCACGGGCTCGTGGATCGGCATGAGACAGCGGTCGCAGCTCAAGGTCTGATCATAGGAGAGGTGCGCCCGGAGGAAGAAACCGGGATCGACGTGGATCACCTGGCCCTGCCAGCGGACCGGCCCGAGCTCTGAGAGCTCCGGACGGTCGAGGTCGGCCGGGGCGACCCTCTCCGTTTCGTCCCAGTTGAAAGGTTCATCCCGTACCTGATCGAGCCAAATGCGCATGGGGACCTCCAACCGGGCCAAACGCGTAAATTAAGGGATTCCGCCCCCTGCTGTCAATTGCGGCCGTCGCAGGCGGCGAGCCGGAGGGTGAACGCCTCGGGGGGGGAGGCGGCGGCGAGCGCCGCCTGCCCGCAGCGGGCGAGGGGGGTCAGGACGGTCTCCGCGTCGCGCCAGCGCCGCACCTGCTGCGGGTCGAGGAACGGGATGGCCTCCAGGGCCTTGCGCAGCCGGCTGACGATCGCCAGGGCGCGCGGCGGATCGATCCACAGTCCCAGGCGCAGCCGGGGGGGGGTTCCCGGGAGTCCCGGGGGTCCCGAGGCACCCGCGACTCCCGGGAGGACCAGTTGCGCCAGGCCCGGTGCCAGCGCCTCGGCCTGCCGGAGGCTCGCGGCATCCAGGGCAACCATCTCCCATCCCGCGGCATTCCCGCGCGGCAGCCGGCCGGCCACCAGGTCCATGAGGCTCTGGGCGGGGAGCGACCAGCGCTGCCGCCCCCCCTGGGGCGAGAAGACGGCGGCCCCGGGGAGCTCGAGCGAGCCGGCCACGACGTTCTCGAAGAGGGCCAGGGCGGCGGGGGTGCGATCCCCCGGGGCGGAGGCGACGAGGAGGACCGGCCGAATGCCGCCGGCACCGCCGGGATTGGAGCCCCCGGGGAGAGCGGGGGGTGCGGCGGGGCTGCCGTCGAGGGCGAGGACCATGCCCTGGGCCGCGGGGTCCTGGCGCAGCCGGTAGGTGCCGGCCGGGAAGGAGGAGACCGGGGCGCGGAAGGCGATGGCCGCCAGGGCGGGAGGCGGGGAGGCGGCGGCCGTTGCGGGCGTGGCGGCCGGGGTGGCGGGAAACGGCGCCGGGGAGCCGGACTCGACGGTCCACAGGCTCCCCTGCCAGGCGACGCGGACGGTGCGCTTCTCCTGCTCGACCGTGCCGCCGGCGAGCCAGGGGTTGCCGGCGAGCCGGCCGGCGGCCTTGGCGACCCAGGAGAGGACGGGGTAGATCCGCGCCGCCACCCGGAAGCCCTGGCCGGCGCGGTCGGAGCAGGCGGTGATCTCCGAAGCCGGCGGCACGGCGAAGGGGCCGAACCCCGGCAGCTCGGGCGGCGGCAGCTCGGCCAGGCGGGCGGCGGCGGCGAGGAACCCCTCCGCATCGGGGAGGAGCCGGGCAAAGGCGGCGAAGTTCTGGTGCGGATAGGGAATCCAGAAGCAGGCGTCGTACGCCCCCGAGGCGAGGAGCTGCCCCGGCAGGTCGGCGGGGTCGGGGACGGCCGGGCGGGGGCGCGGGAGGTACCCGTACCAGATATGCCCGGCCAGGGCGAGAAGAAGGAGGACGAGGAGGAGGCAGCCGCGGCGGGGTCGCATGGGGGGGTAGCTTACCGCGGGAGGGAGGGCCGGGCGGGGGGGCCCTCCCATCGGCGCTACCTTAGCGGTGCCCGCGGGGCGGGCAGGGGGTCCCTCCCCCCTGGGAGGGCGGCGGTTGGGTCAGGGGGGAGGTTAGGAGGGGGGCGTACACGTAAAGTCTACTTGCGAGCCCTCTGTGGTCAGTCACCCCCCTCCTGCCCTCCCCCCTTTCCCAACCCACCCCTGGTTCTCGGCGCCCGTGTGCCTGCGCGCAGTGACCGCGCACTTGCACGCAGCGACCGTGTACCTGCACGCGCCGATCGCGCGCCCGTACGCGGTAGCTGGGTGCAGGCACGCCTTCACCGCGCGCCGGTGCGCGGTGACCCCGCGCAGGAACGCAAGGACCGTGCACCTGCACGCGATGCCTGTGCGCCTGCACGCCATGACTGTGTACAGGAACGCAGGGACTGCGCGCCTGTACACGATCACCGTGTGCCTGCACGCGATGACCGCGCGCCTGTACGCAGAGGCCGTGTGCAGGGTCAGGTCCAGTACACCCGGAGATGTCGTTCCCGCTCCAGAACGCGAAAAGCCTCATCGCCCCCTACGCGCTCCGCTCCCCTCTCCCGGAGGTGCGGGAGGGCGGGCCGGGAGAGGGGCCGGGGGTGAGGGTCTCCAGCCACGCCACCTCCCGCTCTCGCCGCTGGTACCCCGTCTCGTTCACGAGCTTCCGCGCGGCGGCCACGTGCTTCCGGGCCGCTTCGGTGTCGCCCTGCTGGAGGTCGAGGCGCGCCCACTCCAAGTGGGCGTCGCAGAGGTGGAGGCGCATCCCGCCGCGCTCGGCGATCTCCAGGGCCTCGGAGAGGTCGGCGGTGGCGGCGGCCGGGTTCTTTCGCAGGCGGTGGAACGCGGCGCGGGCCAAGAGGCCGCGAGGGAGGTCGTCTTCATTACCAGACTGGCGCAGCCCCTCCACGGCGCGGTCCAGGTGCTCCGCGGCCAGTATGAAGTCCGCCTCGGCCTCCTCGCCCGGAACCGCCGGTAGGGGGGCCGTCAGGGCCATGCCGAAATGCCCCCGACCCAGGCTCAGGTGGTCGAGGGCAATCGACAGAAGGCTAAACTTATTTTGGCTGGCCCACTCCAGCGCCTGCCCCGCCTGCTCCCGCACCTCTCCGCATGCCTGCCGGAACCGCCGCGCCTCCTCCGGGGCCGCGGCGAGGCCGTCCAGACCGGGCCCGGCCTCCGGCTCTCCGCGGCTCAGCAGCAGGTCGCAGTATTCATAGCCCGGCAACGAATAGAGATGAGGGTACTCGGGCTGCCGCTTCGCCTGCAGCGCCTCGGCCGCGCAGAAGGCCTCCGCGCTCTCCTCCCACCGGCCCGCCTGGTGCAGGGCATCGGCCACCTTCGCCTGTGTGACCATCCGCAGGAAGGCGTCGCCGCTCTTGTCGGCCAGAGCGACGCTCTGCTCCCCGAAGGCCACGGCCCGCCCTACCTCCCCAAGGGTCAAGGTCAGCTCGCTGAGGTTGCTGGCGACACGGGCGGCAGAGTCCCACTCCTCCTGAGCGATACGCCTCTCCAACCCGGCCTGCATCGGCGGGACCGCCTCCGCCAGCCGGCCCAGCGCACGCAGGCAGACGGCAGCCTCGTTGAGGACGAACGCCTGATCCGCCGCGCTGAGCCGAGCCGATGGCGAGTCCCAGGGGCGATCGAAGAGGCCCGACAGCGCCGCCAGCTCCGAGCCGAAGGCCCCGAGCTTCTTCCAACTAAAGTGCTCCTTCCCTCGCAGGATCCGCCGCCAGTACACCTCGTCCATCACCTCCTGCTGCCGCCCCGCCCGGCAGCCGTGGAGCACCGATGTGTAGAGTGGCTCCATTGCCTCCAGCGTCTCGGGAAGCTCCGGCGTCGCCCCCTTCAGGTGCTCGTAGAGCCGCAGGTTGCCCTCCCGCCACGCCGCGGGCCGCTTCCTCTCCAGCTCCTCCTGGAAGTAGACCCGCACCAGGGGATGGGCGTCGAGCGAGCCCGGCTGCCGGGGATCGGCCGGAAGCAGGAAACCGTGCTCCTGGAGGCTCGACACCGACCACTGCCAGTCCTCCTCGGAGAGCCCCACCAGCGGCTCGGTCAACCCCGGGATCTCCGGCCGGGCCCGCAGGGCCGCCAGGGCCTCCTTCGCCGCCGGCCGGTCGAACAGCCCGAGCAGGCGGAGGATCGCCAGCTCCCTCCCCTCCCCCAGCCAGCGGGCATAGGCCCGGATCACCCGCAGCGCGTGGCCCCCCTGCCGTTCGTCCGCCTGACCGAGATCCACCTCCTTGCGCTTCCGAACGTCGCCGCCGCAGGCCCGCCCCAGGTAGTTGCCAAAGAGCGTCAGCGCCAGGGCATGGTTCCCCAGCTCCGCGGAGGCGGCTTGTAGCTCGGGGTCCCTCCCCTTCACTCCGAGCTGCCGCAGCAACTCCGCCCCCGCCTTTGGGGAGAGAGTCTCCAAGTCCACCTGCGGCGCGGTCTTCCGAAAGTTCTTCAGATCGGCGATACGCTCGCGGGTGGTGACGATACAGAGGCCGGGGTTGCCCCCGGCGAGCGACTTCAGAAGGGCGGAAAGGCCCGGATCTTTGAGCTGGCCGGCGAGGGGATGGTTCGGCGGGTGCTGGAG
The DNA here is from genome assembly GCA_035644215.1 of Thermoanaerobaculia bacterium. Lineage (GTDB taxonomy): Bacteria > Acidobacteriota > Thermoanaerobaculia > Multivoradales > UBA5704 > DASQPA01. The sequence continues at coordinate 9,508 of DASQPA010000289.1, read as the reverse complement.
GGGCTCGACGCCGTCGAGCACGAGCAGCGTTTTCTCCTGCCGGATCAACCCGGCCAGCCGCAGGCCGCGGTCCCGCGGTGCGCCGGCTTTGGGGTCAGGATCGCCGAAAAAGCGCAAGGCGGAATCGAGGAAACTCTCCGCAGACGTAACCCGATCCTCGGTTCCCTGGCTATAGAAAGACCAGGCCAGAGCCCGCTGGGCGCCGCGCCAGCCGGCCTTCGCCATGCGATCGAGCCATTGCGAGATCAGGGTCGATTTGCCGACCCCGCCGAAGGCAACGAAGGTCAGCACGTGAGTGCCAGAGTCCTTCCAGGCGCGGTCGAGCCGGGTGATCTCCCTCTGTCGCCCGACGAAGTACGAACCGGTGGGGAGGGGCATGCGGTCGATATCGATAGGAGTCGCGGAGAGAGAGCGCGCGCCCTCATCCGTAGAGGTCGAAGCCCCTACCACCTCCGCAATGCCCTCACAGATCGCTTTCAAGACGTTGCCGCGCGCTGCTCCGCGCAGCGAGCTCAGCGGACGGGCGAGATCATGGAGCGCCTGGAGGTCCCGGAGAGGAGTGCCCTCGTACCGGCACGGGGCGAGGAGCGCCCAGAGGATCTTCACGCGGCGTCGGCGCGCTGCGTCGAGGAGGTAGGAGAGCTCTTCCTTGACAATAAAATCCGACGCCAGGAAGTTCGGGCTGACCAGGAAGACCGCGACGCGCGCGGAGTCCAGCGCCGCCTGGATCTCCTCCCGCCAACGCTGGCTCGGCTTGATGGCCCCATCCCACCAGACGTCGACCACACCATCCCGGATGTCAGGGGCCAGCATGGTGCGGAGGTCCTCCAGCCACTTCTTGTCCTTGTGGCTATAGCTGACGAAGACCGGGCTCGGCGGCATTTGAAGGAGCATTGTACCAAGCGGTGGCGCCCCCCTCCTGGCCTCCCCCCTGACCCAACCCTCCCCCTCCCAGGGCATAGGCGCTAACTTTGGATGGCGCCGAGAGGACCGGCAGAAAGCTCCGTGCGCGAGTCCAGAGTCCCTGGAAAGCCTTCAAAAAGGTCTCCGGGTCGACTTCCGATCTCTCCGGCTCGACTTCCGATCCCTCCGGCTCGACTTCCGATCCCTCCAGGTCGACTTTCAACCTCTCCGGCTCGACTTCGGACGCCTCCGGGTCGACTTCCCATGCGTGGAAAGTAACTTTCCATGCATCCGGGAAGACTTTTCATCCCTCCGGCTCGACTTCCGAGGCGTGGAAAGTGACTTTCCGCGCCTCCGGAAGCGGCCGGAGAGCGTCTGGAAGCTCCCGGAGAATTTTTGGAAGGTCCCGGAGGGATTCCGGAAGCCCCCGGAGGCGGTCGGGAAGGGTCCGGAGAGATTTCGGGACCTCCCGGAGACCGTCCGGAAGCGGCCGGAGGGAACCCGGAACCTCCCGGAGACGGCCGGGAAGCACCCGGAGGGGTTTCGGAAGCGGCCGGAGGGATTCGGGATGCTCCCGGAGGCGATTCCGGCCGGCGTCGACGACGGCTTCCCGTGCGGGAGGCGCTGCGGCGGCGGACTGAGGCGAACGCGCAGCGATGAGTGAAGTACGGGGCGGCAAGGCCGCCCCTTCTGCCGGCGGGACGCCGGCGCTCCCAGGGAGGAGTTGCACGACCGCGAAATGCCCCCCTCCTGACCTCCCCCCTGATCCAACCCTCCCCCTCCCAGGGGGGGAGGGACCCACCGCCCGGCCCTCTCCGCCCTCCGCTGCCAGCCTCCGTGTCCATGCCTCCGCTTCCGGCCCGCCAGGGAGCACGGCAGACACCTTCTTGGGAGCCCGGCACCGGCAGCACCCGGGCCGGCGTCTCCCGCACCGGGCGGACGAGCCGGACCGCGGTCCGCAGCCAGGGCCCCACCCCAGGTGAGGAGAAGGGCGAAGAGGATCAGCAGGGGCGAGGGCGGCGAGAAGGCGGCGGCTCAATCTGGAGCCTCGGAAGCGGATCGCAGGGCTCGGAAGCGTATCCGAGGGCTGAGAAGCGGATCTCAGCACCTCAGAAGCGTATCTCAGGGCTCGGAAGGCTATCTCAGACCTCAGAAGCGTATCCCGAGACCTCGGAAGCGGATCTCAGGGCTGAGAAGCGCATCTCAGGCCTCAGATCCGTATCTGAGGCGCCCGGAAGCGTATCTCAGGCCTCGGATACGCTTCTCAGGCGCTTGAAAGCGCATCCGAAGGGCTGAGATAGCGATCCGAGGCCTTGGACAGGCTTCTCAGGCGCTCGGAAGCGTATCTCAGGCCCCGGCTCCGTTTCCGAGGCGCCGGATCAGGGCGCGACCTTGAAGCGGAAGGTCGAATCCGCGGCCATGGTCTGGCCGAAGCGGGGATCGGAGACCTGCGCGGCGGTGACCTTCAGCCGGCAGTCGGCACCGGCCGGCAGGCTCCGGGCCGGCCGGAGGAGGAACGCGTCGTCGTCCGACCCCGGCTCGGCGGTGGCGGTGACGGGGACCTCGGTGCCTGCGGGGCACTCCAGATGGAACGTGGAGGCGGTGACGTTCACCGGCCCGTTGAACTGGACGGCGATCCCGCTCGCCGACGGCACCCGGTCCTCGGGCGCCGCCGGATGGACGGCGCTGACCGCCGGCACCTCGGACTGCCATTTCTGGGCGATCACCCGCTTCCAGCCCGAGCCGTCGTCGGCGAAGACCATGGTGAAGATCGCCTTGCCGGCCTCGGCGCCGCCCTTCTGGTCGACGGTCTTGACGCTCGCCCAGCCGGTGAAGACGGCCGCCCGCTCGCCGAGGGGCAGCACCTCCCAGCGGTCCCACTTCAAGTCGAGGCTCTGGAGCGAGTCGTAGTAGGCCCCCAGGGTCGCCGCGTACTGGCGGCCGGTGATCGGCCGGCCGTTGCTCACATAGGCGACCCGGTCGGTCTGCGGGATGAGCTTCGCGAGGCTCTTGACGTCCCGCCGTCCCGCGTCGGCGGCCATCTCCTGCGCCAGCTGAACCGCCCTCTCCGCCACCCCCGGCTCCGCCCCCTTTGAAACCCGACCGACGACCATCCCGGCGAAAGCTACGGCGGCGATCCCTGCGAAGCGTAGATAGCGAGGACGCATCGAGAACCTCCTGTGGGTGGTAGATGGGTGGTGCGAAAAGTCGCAGCTACGATAGCACGTCGGGCTGGGGTCGGCTGCGAACTCGGAAGTCGAGTAGCTTCCGAGTACTTCCGAGTGGACTTCCGACCCAGGGCTCTACCCTTCCCCGAGATCCTTCATCCGCTCAGAGGCTGTGAGAAAATCGATCTCCTACCCGGCGGGGTCTTCGTAGAGACGCCCCTGCCGGCCTCCTGGACATCGCCGGAACCACAGCCGTCGGGGCGTCTCCGCAGGCCTCAGACGCCTGAGATCTCGGTGGCGTTGGAGACGCCCCGACGGCGTGGTAACGGCAAGGATTTCGATAGCGCCTGGGGCGTCTCTACGGGAATTTCCGCGTGCAACTATGCTGGCTTGGAGAGAAGCCATGACCATCGCCGACGATATCCTCAAGATTGCCACCGCGCTGCCGACAGATCGGCAGCAAGAATTGCTCGACTTCGCTGAGTTCTTGAGGGCACGTGAACGCTCCGTACAGGAAGGTGGCCGCACGCGCCTGGCCGGCCCTTTCGCCGGGATGCCTTACTTCATGGCTGACGATTTCGATGAGCCGCTGCCGGACTCGTTCTGGCTGGGGGAGGGACAGAGAACTGCGCCTTGAGACCCACGCCTTGATCAGGTAGGGAATCGATACGCGGCGAGAGCGGTTGAGGACGCTGATGAAAAGGGCCCCGATCCTGCTCGGCCTGCTCCTGGCCGCCACTGCCCCCGCCGCCGAGACCCGCCGCCTCGCCGCCGGCGAGGTGATGGTCCGGCTGGTGGAGCGGCCGGGCGGGGGACCCAGGGAAGGGGTCGGGACCGGGGTGATCGACGCTCCGCCGGAACGGGTCTTTGCCGCCTTGACCGACTTCGCCCATTACCAGGAGTGGGTCCCCTTCGTCACCCGCTCGGACGCCCGGCCCCAGGCCGACGGGGCGGTCCTCTCCGCCCAGTGGCTCGATCTGCCTGTCCTCCTGGGCTCGCGCCACTACCAGATCCGCGCCGTGTCGCGGAGCGAGGCGGGGAAGGGGGGGAAGGTCTTCTCCGTCCGCTGGACGTACGTCAAGGGTTCCGGTAACGTGGTCGACCAGCGCGGCTCGTGGACCGTCACCAGCTTTGGAGAGGGTCGCGCCATCGCCATCTGCCATCTGCGGACCGATCCCGGAGATGCCCCCGCGTGGGCCATGAACCGGGCCACCGCCAAGACCCTCCCCTGGATCTTCCAGGGGTTACGTCAACAAATATTGCGTGACCGCTACCTGCGGTGAGGGAAGTCGCCGGAACGAGAAACCGGGCTGGCCTTGCGCCCGGGGGGCGGGTAGAATTCCGGCGCAGTCCCGCAGGAAGTCAGCGTCGGCGCCGGAGAGTGAGCCTTGAAGACCAACGAAGCACGAGCCCTCGAGACCTACCTCGGCACCGGTCTGTACCGCCGATCGACCGAGCTGACCCAGGCCTGGCTCGACCAGCTGAAGGCCCGGCTCGCAGTCCATCCCAATCGTATCTTCCCCTCCGAGGCCCTGCTCAACCACATCCCGGAGGTACTGAAGCGCATCTCCGACTACCTGCTGTCCGGCGGCGGCGTCATCGCCGAGAACGCGGTCAAGGAGGAGCTCACCAAGCTCGCCCGGCTGCGCCGCGAGCAGGGCTACGACATCGACGAGATCCTGGACGAGCTCGAGATCCTCGGCTCCATCCTCTATGGCGCCCTGCGCGAGGAGGCGGCGGAGTTCGGCCTCGCCATCGAGCCTGAGTACGCCATCGAGGTCGCGGAGCGCCTCTATCGCGCCCTGATGGCGATCACCTACGTCACCGCCACCACCTTCCGCGAGGAGGGGTTCAAGGACCGCCGCGAGCGCGCCCGCCTGCTCGGCAGCTTCGGCCGTACCCTGGCGCATGAGATGCGCAACTCCCTGGGGGCCGGCGAGGCCGCCCTGGAGATGCTGAGCCAGGAGGACGCCCCCGAGGCTCTGCGCGAAAAGGCCATGAAGGTGCTGCAGAACACCCTGCGCCGCCTGGAGGGGCTCTCCGAGGACGTGCTCGCCCTCGCCATCGCCCAGGGGAGCGAGGAGTCGGCCCAGGGGCGGCGGCTGTCGCTCGCCAAGCTGGTCGAGGACGCGGCGCTCGGCCTCGAAACCGTGGCCCTCGAGCGTCAGGTCCACATCGTCGTCGAGGAGACCATCCCCGACGTCCAGGTCGACGCCACCCGCACTGAGCTGGTGCTCATCAACCTCGTAGGCAATGCCATCAAGTACTGCAAGGCCGGGGCGGAGAGCTGGGTGCGGATCCGCGCCGGTCGCGACGGCGACGGCTACTGGCGCATCGAGGTGAAGGACAACGGCCTCGGCATTCCCGCGGAGATGCAGCCGCGGGTCTTCGACGAGTTCGTGCGCGCCCATCCGGAGGTCTCGGAGGGCACCGGGCTCGGGCTCTCCATCGCCCGCGAGGCGGTCGAGCAGATGGGCGGCCGGATCTGGCTCCACAGCGAGCCCGGCGTCGGCACCACCGTCTGCTTCACCGTCCTCGACCCGCCTCAGGCGCGCGAGTAGCGAAGCAGCCTTCCACTCACGCGACGCCGTTCCCGCCCGTATACCTCTTGCAGATGCCTGGCATCCCCATTACTATGTCTTATTAGCATAGCTTACCGCAGCTTCGAGATCGGAGGCGCGCACTGCTACTCGAATCGACGGCCGACGTACAGCAGCAAGCCGATCGCCAGGCTTCCCGCCTGCTTCCTCCCCGTGTCGCGGCTCCCTTCTTGCATCTTTTTGCACTTCCCTCGCCAGCTCCTGGTAAGCTGCGGACGCTACCGGTCCGCGACCACCGATCTGGACCCGATTTTCCCTAGGAGGACCGTCCTGATGTCGAAATGCCTGTCCGTTTTCCGCCGCCCCGGCGCAGCCGCATCGCTCGCGGTCGCGTTGATCCTGCTCCCGGCCCTTGCCGCGGCGCCCGCCGCCGCTCAGCCCTGCGACCGTACGGGCTGCGGCTTCGTCTCCTGCGCCACGCCGGCCACCCCGGCGCCTTCGAACCTCTGGGGCGAGCTGCAGCCGGCCGACGGCTCGTTCCCCCTCTGCGTCGCGAGCGGCAGTACGGTCACGCCGCCTTTCTGCCGCGACTCGACCAACTTCAACGAGTTCGCCGACGGCTACTCGAGCTTTCCCTGGTTCATGTCGGTCGACAGCGAGAACGGCTACGCCTTCATGGCGCTCGCCTATGGCCTGGAGATCTGGGACGCCCGGACCACCCCCGCGGCGCCGACGCCCATCACCCTCTACACCAACTTCCCGCAGCCGTCGCTCAACTCCGAGATCAAGCTGCCGATCCAGAGTGTCGACGCGCCGGCCGGCGACGACACCATCGCCGTCCTCGCCGGCAAGGGCGGCATGGGCCTGATCGCGGTGGACACCACGAACAAAGCCCAGCCGAAGGTCCTCTACCAGAGCATCGTCAAGGACGGCGAGCAGGTCTACGCCGCCACCCTGGGCGGCCGGGAGTACGGCTTCCTCGCCGCCTCCAGCGGCAACCCCGGCGGCGGCGTCTTCGTCTACGACCTGACCGCCGCCCGGAGTCTCAACCGGTGCGTCGAGTCGTACCCGGCGCCGGGAAGCACCGTGCTGTGCCCGAGTGTTTTCGTCACCACGATCGGCACCCGCACCTCGGCCCAGTCGGTGGCCGGCGTCGGCAACTTCATCGCCCTCTCCTCCGGCACCGGGCGTGGCTTCGAGATCTGGAACGTCGCCGATCCCCGGCACGCGAGCCTCGCCCTGGCCGGCCTGGGCACCCAGTCGGTCTACGGCGTCGCCCTGTGGCAGGCGGGCGGCCACTACTACCTCGCCCTGCGCACCGACTTCTTCGACACCCAGCAGGCGCGGACGGTCAACGACGCCCAGATCTATGACGTCACCTGCATCACCGGCACCTGCTCCGGGCTGCCCGCCCCGCTCTCCTCCCTGGAGCTCGACAGCGGCACCTCGAACTTCTACGTCACCTACTCGACCAGCCACGGCACGCCCTACGTCTATTTCGGCTCGGACGACAAGTGCCGCGGCGGCATCCAGCGCGAGTGGCTGTTCGACGTCACCAACCCGGCCGCCCCGCGCGACGTGACCCCGAACACCGGCTATTGGGGCTGGTACTACCGCGGCAACTCCACCGGCTTCAACTCGGTGATGCCGCGTGGCGGCAAGTTCATCCACGACAGCGACTACTTCTACCGCATGGGGCTGTCGATCTTCGACATCCACAAGCACAACGTGGGCGGCGCGCCGCAGCCGTACATCTTCGTCAGCGGCCCGAGCGTCGGCCAGACCAACCAGGCCATCACGTTCACCGCCACCGGCGCAGTCTGTGTGCCGAATCCCGGCGGCTGGAACTGGAGCACCTCCGGCGGCTTCATCTCCGGCAGCCCCACCAGCAGCTCGGTGAACATCACCTGGACGACCCCGGGCGACAAGACCATCACCGCCACCAACACCTCCTGCGCCGGCGCCACCGGCGGTACCCGCTCGATCTCGCTCGGCGACAGCAGCTTCCTCTCCGCCAATTTCAGCTTCAGCCCGGGAAGCCCCGCCGCCAACCAGATCGTGACCTTCGACGGCAGCTCGACCGCCGGCAACCCGACCCTGTACTCCTGGGACTTCGGGGACACCACGAACGGGACCGGCCAGGTCACCAACCACGCCTACACCGCCGACGGCGCCTACATCGTGCACCTGACGGTGACCCGCCCGGGCACCGGACCGGGCTGCAACGCCGGGGTCTGCTCGTCGGAAAGCACCAAGGCGGTGATCGTCGGCAACGGCGGAGCGCCTTTCCCGCAGGCCGACTTCACGCCCAACATCCCCTGCATCAACCAGTTCGGCTTCGAGCAGTGCTCGGGGAGCACCGGGGCCGCCGTGACCCTGACCGCCACCGCCACCTCGACCGACAGCTACAACTGGAATTTCGGCGACAGCACCACGGGGACCGGCCAGGTGGTCAGTCACACCTGGGCCCAGAACGGGAGCTACCAGGTGCAGCTCACGGTTGCCAACGCCCGCGGCACGGCGACCAAGACCAAGACCTTCGTCTTCTCGGCGGGCGGCGGTGGCTGCATCCAGAGCGCCAACCGCCTCTGCCTGGGCGGCAACCGCTTCGCGGTCGACGTCACCTGGCATACCCCGGCGGGGCAGACCGGCCCCGGCGAGGCGGTGGCGCTGACCAGCGACACCGGCTATTTCTGGTTCTTCAACGACGCCAACGTCGAGATGATCTTGAAGGTGCTGAACGGCTGCACCCTGAACAATCACTTCTGGGTCTTCGCCGGCGGCCTGACCAACGTCCGGGTCGACATCACGGTGACCGACACCGCGACGGGCACGAGCAAGACCTACCACAACCCGCAGAACACCGCCTTCCAGCCCATCCAGGACACCAGCGCCTTCGCCACCTGCAACGCGGCGACGTCGGCGTCTGCAGCATCGGCGGCATCGATCTGGGAGGGTCTGGCGGCCGACGAGGGGAACAACCTCGAGCCGCGGGTGGGCACCCCCTCCGGCACCGCCCTCCTCCTCTCTGGCAGCCGCTTCAAGGTGGAGACCACCTGGCGGACGCCGCAGGGGCAGACCGGGTCCGGCCAGGCGGTGCAGCTGACCGCCGACACCGGCTACTTCTGGTTCTTCAACAGCGCCAACGTCGAGATGGTGGTCAAGGTGCTGAACGCCTGCACCCTGAACAGCCACTTCTGGACCTTCGCCGGCGGCCTGACCAACGTTCAGGTCGACACCAAGGTGACCGATCTGCAGAAGGGGACGGTGAAGATCTACCACAACGGCCAGAACACGCCGTTCCAGCCGCTCCAGGACACCAGCGCCTTCAACTCCTGCCCCTAGGGGCAACGCCCGCCTGAAGTCTCCGCGGCGGTCCGGGTCACCGGGCCGCCGCTGTTCGTTTTTGGCTTGCCCTGTCCTGCCGTTCTAATTATTATCCAAGAATGTTTGAATCTACGGTCAGAGCCGTCGGAATCGCCGCACTCGCCGCCTCCCTCGCCAGCGCCACCGCCCTCCAGGCCGGCGATACCGGCAATACCGGCGTCGTGGGCGACTGGCCCCAGTTCAATCTCGACGTCCGGCACAGCGGCGCCTCCGCCCAGGAGACGACGATCCACACCGGCAACGTCACCACCCTGCACTCCCTCTACGGCGTCGCCCTGCCGGCAGTGGCCGACGGCGCTCCGGCGTTCCTCTCCGGCGTGGTGACCCCGTCGGGGGTCAGGGACCTCCTCTTCCTCACCACCAAGGACGGCCGCATCCTGGCCCGCGATGCGGCGACCGGCGCCGACGTCTGGAACCACCAGGCGGCGACCGGACCGCGCTACACGACCTCCTCGCCGGCGATCGATCCCAGCCGGCTGTACGTCTACGCCTACAGCCTGGACGGCAAGG
>DASQPA010000288.1:0-15356 GCA_035644215.1 Thermoanaerobaculia bacterium | reverse complement strand
GGACCGCCTCGACTACCTCGCCCAGGAGCGCAACTACGACGCCTACATGAAGGCCGCCGGCCGCGTGCGCCGCGGCATGACCTACGACGCCCTGGGCCGCCGCGACGATGCCCTGCGCTGCTACCGCGAGGTCTTGGACCTGGGGGTCGAGGGCGACGTGCGCGCCCGGGCAGAGGAGTTCCTGAACCGGCCGTACGTAGGGTAAATGGAGGTCCCATGTTCCCAGCTCTCCCGCGCTCCGGCCGTCTGCTCGTCCTCGCCTGCGCTCTCTCAATCGCCCTCTCGCCGTCCCCGGCGAAGGCCCAGCCGGTCGCCGCCAAGCCGGACTGGGCGCCACTCTCCTTCCTCTTCGGCGAGTGGGTGGCAACCGGTACCAACTCGGGGGAGTTCTCCCTCCAGCCCGACCTCCAGGGGAACGTCCTGGTCCGCAAGAACACCGCGACCACCCCCACCGGCCGCCACGAGGACCTGATGGTGATCTACCCGGAGCCGCCGGGCCTCCGCGCCATCTACTTCGACAACGAGGGGCACGTCATCCACTACCGGGTGACCACGGCGGAGAACCAGGCGGTGCTCACCAGCGAGGAGGGTCCCGGGCCGCGCTTCCGGCTCACCTACAAGAAGATCCCCGACGGCACCGTGCGCACCGTCTTCGAGATCGCCCCGCCGGGCGGCGACTTCAAGACCTATCTGGAGGGGACCGTGCGGCGGAAGTGAGAGCGATGGTCACGAGAGATGGTGCCTGCGACATCGGCCGGCATATCTCTATTTGAGCATGGGCATAATATTTGCTTTTGCTCAGGCGAGCCGGCGGTAGGTCCGTCGGTGGTTCTTTCCAGAGAGGAGTACCCCATGCCCACACCTTGGAAGTTGCTCGCCATGCTGGGGATCGCGTTGCTGAGCTGGAGCGGCGTCGCCGCTGCGACCACGACGGTCGTCATCACCAGTCCCGCCGCCAACCTGACCACTCCCAATCAGTTCGGCGTCGTCGCCTACTCCTACGGACCCGAGACGGTTCGGGTGCTGCAGGTGTATCTCGACGGGGCCAAACAGTACGAGTCGGTATGGCCCACGCGCAATCGGATCAACGCCCTCGTCAGCACCGCGGCGGGCACCCACCGGCTGACCGTGCAGGCGCTCGACCCGAACAGCGCCGTCGTCGGCAAGACGACGATCGACTTCTCGACGACTGCATCCCCGGCGGTCCTCTCCAACGTCGACCAGCAGAGCTGGAACGCCTGCGATCCCGCGCAGGGCTGCCACAGCGGGGGCGCCAATAGGAAGACCCCTCCCGCGGTCCCCTGGACCCAGGCGCCCAATGAGGATGGGCAGTCCGTGGAGTTTCCGACCCAGAACCCCGCCGTCGCCTACGATACCGACTACTGGTGGCTGGAGCACACGCCCCAGAGCCCGGTGTCGCACTACCTCAAGTATGAGTTCGACCTGTGGATGCCCGCCGGCTCCGGCAACGCGCCGCAAGCCATCGAGTGGGAGTGCCAGCAGACGGTGAGCAACACGATCTACAACTTCGCCTGGCAGGCGCAGTACGTGCGCAGCAGCAGCGGCGGAATTGACAACGTTTACAAGGTCTACATGTACCCGCCGCCCGGGGGTTCCGGCGGCTGGGAGGAAGTCAACCTGCCGCTGACCCGCTTTCCGGAGGGCCAGTGGACCCACGTCACGGCCGAGTTCCACGTCGATGCGAGCGGCACGGTGTGGCACGACGCGTTGACGGTCTCGAACTCGCTGGGCTCGACCCGGATGGATCCCTACTGGTTCGATTCGGCGACCGGAGCCTACAAGTCCATCTCCCACGTACCGCCCGTGTACACCAACCGGAGCAACAAGTTCAGCAACGCCTTCCAACTCGACGTGAACGGTTCCGGGACGGCCTATCACGTCTTCGTCGACAAGATGACGATCACCTACGTGCCGTAATCCGGACACAGCTGCAGCGGTGGCAGCTCCGTGCGGAGCTGCCACTGAAACCCAGGAGGTACTCCAATGAAACTCTTCTCCGCGCTCCTCCTCTCCCTGCTCATCCTGCCGATCCTTCCCGCCTATGCCCAGAGCACGACGCACACGGCAGAGACGGCCAACAACACCAGCGCCTGTAGCGGGGTCGGTCTCCCGGACGCCCACTGCCAGGGCCCTTTCGGGCCCATGGTCAGCACACAGAGTGAGAGCGGCACCTATGAGCCCAAGCCCGGCCATGTCAGCCCGCTTTCGATCCACCAGCTCCTCTATCCCGGCAGCACGACCAAGATCTTCGCCACCTTCCAGCCATGGTTCACCGTGTGCCATCCGGGCGCGCCGAGCTATCCGGTCCCGACCATGGGCTGGACGGACACGGGCTGGACGTCGGAAAAGAACAGATACCAGAAATGCAACAACCACGTGGAGACAGGGTACAACTCGAACGATCAGCAATCCGTCGACGATCAGATCGCCGACATGGTGAGCCGCGGTTTCGACGGCGTCGAGGTCAACTGGTACGGCGCGCCGCGCGGAACCTGTCCCGGGGCGGGAGCCTGCACCGAGGACGGCACGACCCAGAAGGTCCGCAGCAGCCTGGACTCCCGTTGCGCCGGCAACCCGACCTGCGCCGTGCAGTTCACCCTGCAGATCGCCCACGGCTCGATCACGAGCACCTGCGGTTCGAACGCCACGGACTCCAGCCAGCCCGCCTGCGTCCTCAATAAACTGGACAACGATCTCGACTACGCGAATGCCAACTACTTCGCGAGCTCTGCCTATCTCAAGGTGAGCTCCCGGCCCGTCGTGGCCTACTTCATCGAGGAGAGCAAGACCGCCGGCAGCATTTTTGACCAATGTACCCCCACCAGTGCTTGCAGCGTAGCGAGCACGACCTGCACGGGCATTGCGGACTGCTGGACCAAGGTCTGGAGCGCGGTGCGGAGCCATGCGAACGGCCTGTCGCATGGCAGTCCGCTGTTCCTCTTCCGCAACACCGGCAGTAACGGTGGTTTCACGCACACGCAGACCAACGGCGCCTTTTCTTGGGACAGCAGCACCCCAGGTCTCCCGATTTGCCCCGATACCAACCCCGATCCGAACCGGCGCAGCGACGATAAGATCGGGCTCTGCTATCTCGACAACTTCTACTCGCAATCGCTCAGCTACGCTTCTCTCCAGGGCTGGGGGGGAGGCTGGCAGGGCTTCGAGGACGCAGCCTCGGGCTGGGGGCAGAACCGCCACCGGCCGCAGGAATGCGGCAATACCTGGCTCCTCACCATGGCCGAGGAGAGCCACGATCCAGGCACCGGTCCGTACTACTCGAGCAGCCGGCAACTGCCGTTCTTTCATGTCGCCACCTGGAACGACTACGACGAGGGCACGGCCATCGAGCCGGGCATCGACAACTGCTGGGGGGTCGTGGCCTCGGTCTCGGGGTCGACCCTCTCGTGGAGCCTCGCGGTTCGTTCCGATGTCGATCAACCGAACGCGGCGACCTATGCCTCCGAGAACACCATCGACCACTACGCCATCTACGATTCCTCCGACGGCGAGAACCTGACCTTGGTGGGGACGAGCCCCCGCGGCAGCCGCTCGATCGCCCTCACCTCCCTGCCGCTCGGCTGCGGCACCCGCACGCTCTACGTCGAAGCCGTCGGCATGCCCTCGATCCTCGACCAGATGTCGGCGCCCGTCTCCTACACGACGCCTCCCTGTGGCGTCACGATCAGCAGCCCCGTCGCCGGCTCGACCGCCTCGCCGTTCCACCTCCTGGCCAACGAGGGCACGAGCCGTACCCCCGACTCGATGGTCGCCTATCTCGACGGCCAGACGATCGACACAGAGTTCAAGACCGACGTGATCGACCGCAACGTCAGCGCCGCGCTCGGGTCGCACCTCCTTGCGGTCAAGGCCTGGTACAGCGATGGCACTTCGGCGCAGGATCAGGTCACGTTCAGCGTCAGCTCGGCGGCGGCGGTCACCCTCTCGAGCCCGGTGGCGGGCACGACCGTCAGTACCCCGCTGCACGTTCTGGCCAACGAGAACACGAGCCGAAGCGCCATCTCGATGCAGGTCTTCCTCGACGGTACGGCCGGACCGACCCTCGCCAACAGCGACAGCCTGGACACCCAGGTGGAGGTCACCCCCGGCTCGCACACCCTGGACGTCAAGGCAACCTATTCCGATGGGACCTCCAGCACGGCGACCGCCACCTTCAGCGTGCGGGACGGCTCGGTCGCGATCACCAGCCCGGCGGTCGGCGTAACTGGCAGCTCGCCCGTCCACGTGGTGGCCAACGAGAGCTCCAGCCGTAACGCCACGACCATGAAGGTCTACCTCGACGACGTCGCCGTTTACACGATCGCGAGCAGCGATACCGTCGATACCCAGGTCTCGGCCGCAGCCGGCGCGCACACGGTCACGGTCAAGGCCTGGTACTCGGATGGGACCTTCTCGGCCCGGAGCGTCGCCTTCACCGTCCAGTGAGCGCCCGCCCCCCCTCAGCCGAGGGCGGGAGCGGCCACGGTCCCGGCAGCGTGGGCGCGGGGGGCCTGGGCGAGGACCATGCGGAGGGTCTCGATGTCGACCGGCTTCATGAGGTAGAGATCGAAACCGCTCTCCAGCGCGCGATCGCAGTGGTTCTCGCCACGGAAGGCGGTCACCGCCACGATGAGGACGGCGTCGCCGCCGGGGAGGGCGCGGAGCTTCCCGGCCACCTCGAAGCCGTCCATCCCCGGCAGACCGAGATCGAGCAGGACCACGTCCGGCATCTCCGTCTCGGCCGCCTCCAGCCCGGAAAGGCCGTTGGCGGTCAGGCGCGGCTCGTGTCCCCAGAGAGAGAGGAGCGCTCCCATGAGGTGGAGGCTCTCCGGATCGTCCTCCACGACAAGGATATGCAACGGGCTCGGGCAGGAGGGAGCCGGGGCGACCGGGTTACAGCTTGCCATGATCTTTTGATTCTAGCGGAATTCCAAATGACAAAGCGATGACACGCGGGAGCGGGACCCCGCGGAGGGGGTCCCTACTCGTAGCGCAGGGCGTCGATCGGATCGAGCCGGGACGCCTTGCCGGCCGGGTAGATGCCGAAAAAGATGCCGACCAGGGCCGAGAAGCCGAAGGCGAGCCCCACCGCCCAGAGCGGCACGTGGGCCGGCGGCCAATCGCCGGGGAGAATCTTAGCAATTCCCGTGCCCAGACCGAAGCCCAGGGCGAGCCCCAGGCAGCCGCCGAGGAGGGAGAGGGTGACCGCCTCGATGAGGAACTGGAGGAGGACGTCCTGCCGCCGCGCCCCGACCGCCTTCCTCACCCCGATCTCCCGCGTCCGCTCGGTCACCGAGACCAGCATGATGTTCATGATCCCGATGCCGCCGACGAGGAGAGCGATGCTCACCACCCCGCCCACCACCGCGGTCACGCTCCCCAGGATGCGCTTGACCAGGCCGAGGATCTCGTCCTGCACCAGGACCTGGAAATCGTCGGGGTCGCCCTTGGCGATCTTGTGGCGCTGGCGCAGCAGCCGGATGATCCCGTCCTTCACCTCGTCGACCACCTCCGAGCCCTGGGCCTGCATACGGAGCTGGATCTGGTCGCCGGCGCGCCGGCCGAAGAGGGTCAGCGCCGAGTCGAAGGGGAGGAAGACCATGTTGTCGAGGTTCATCCCCATGGCCTGGCCCTTTTTTTCCGTCACCCCGACGACCGTCGCCGGGTAGCGGCCGACGTAGATCTCCTTGCCGATCGGGTCGGGTCCCAGGGCCAGCTCGTCCACCACCTCCGGCCCGACGACCACCACCTTGCGCCGGTCGGAGACGTCGAGCTGCGAGAAGAAACGCCCCTGCTCGACGGTGAAGTTGATGACGTCCGGCCAGTCCTGGTTGACGCCCAGGACGAGGTCGGGGGTGTGGCTGCGGTCGCGGTAGTGGACGTCGGCCTGGCCGAGCATCGCCGGAGTGATCAGGCGCACCCCGGGAATCCGCTGGCGGATGGCCTGGCCGTCCTCCCAGGTGAGCTTGATCTGCCGCGCCACGGTCTCCGGCTGGCCGTGCTGGAGGTTGGGGACCACCATGACGTAGGCCGACCCCACCCCCTGGAGCTCCTTGGTGATCATGTACTGCATCCCCTGGACGAGCGACACCACGGTGATGACCGCGGCGACGCCGATGATGATCCCCAGGGTGGTGAGGATCGAGCGCAGGGTGTTGGCCCTGAGAGCGGCCCAGGCGACGCGGAAGTTCTCGAAGAAGATCACGGTCCGATTTTACTCGTAGTGCAGGGCGTCGATGGGGTCGAGGCGCGAGGCCTTGCTCGCCGGGTAGATGCCGAAGAAGATGCCGACCAGGGCGGAAAAGCCGAAGGCGAGCCCCACCGCCCAGAGCGGCACGTGGGCCGGCGGCCAGTCGGGCAGCAGGCGGGCGACGAAGGCGCCCAGCCCGTAGCCCAGGCCGACTCCGATGCCGCCGCCGACGAGCGACAGGGTCACCGCCTCGATGAGGAACTGGACGAGGACGTCCTGCCGGCGCGCCCCCACCGCCTTGCGGACGCCGATCTCCCGCGTCCGCTCGGTCACCGAGACCAGCATGATGTTCATGATGCCGATGCCGCCGACCAGGAGGGCGACGCCGACGATGCCGCCGACCACCGCCGTGACGCTCCCCAGGACCGCGCCCACCGTCTTGATGATCTCGTCCTGCACCCGCACCTTGAAGTCGTCGACCCGGTCCTTGTCGAGGTGGTGGCGCTGGCGCAGGAGGTGGACGATGCCGTCCCGCACCGGCTCGACGTCCTCGGTGCTCCGCGCCTGGAGCCGCAGCTGCACGAGGTCGCCGGCGTTGCGGCCGAAGAGGGAGACCGCGGCGTCGAAGGGCACGAAGGCCCGGTCGTCCAAGTCGTCGCCCACCGTCTGCCCCTTCTTCTCCATCACCCCGATGATCGTCGCCGGGTAGGTGCCGACGTAGATCTGCTTGCCCACCGGGGAGGGCTCCAGGGCCAACTCGTCGACCACCTTCTGGCCGAGCACCACGACCTTCCTCCGGTTTTCGAGGTCGATCGAGGAGAAGAAACGGCCGCGGTCGACGGCGGCGTTCGCCACCTCCTGGTAGTCCTGGTTGACCCCCAGGATGGCGCCGGGCGTGTACTTCCGGTCGCCGTACTTGACCTGCGAGCGGCCGACGACGACCGGGGTGATCCGGCGGATGCCGGGGACCCGTTCGCGGATCGCCTTGCCGTCGTCCCAGGTGAGCTTGACCTCGCGCGCCACCATCCCCGGGGCGCGCCGGCCGAGGTCGGCCCGCACGTCCATGTAGGTGGCCCCCACCCCCTGGAGCTCCTTGGTGATCATCAGCTGCAGGCCCTGGACGATCGAGACCACGGCGATCACCGCCGCCACCCCGATGATGATCCCCAGGGTGGTGAGGACCGAGCGCATGGCGTTGGCCCGGAGGGCCGCGAGCGCGATCCGGAAGTTCTCGAGGAAGATCACGGCCGGTTGCGCTCTTTCGAGGCGTCCCGCCTCAGGCGTGGGCGGTCGCCGCGGCCCGCCGCGAGGTCTGCGGCGTGGGTTGGTCGGCGACCACCTTGCCGTCCTTGAGCACCACCTGGCGCTCGGCGAAGGCCGCGATGTCGGGCTCGTGGGTGACCAGGATGACCGTGTTGCCGCCGGTGTGCAGGGCGGCGAAGAGGTCCATGATTTCGAGCGAGGTCGTCGAGTCGAGGTTGCCGGTGGGCTCGTCGGCTAAGAGGATCGAGGGGTCGTTGACCAGGGCGCGGGCGACCGCCACGCGCTGGCGCTGGCCGCCGGAGAGCTCGTTGGGCTGGTGGGTCATGCGGTCGGCGAGGCCCACCCGTTCGAGCGCCCGCCGCGCCCGCTCGCGCCGCTCGCCGCGCGGCACCCCGGCGTAGATCAGGGGCAGCTCGACGTTGTGCAGGGCGTCGGTCCGGGCGAGCAGGTTGAAGGTCTGGAAGACGAAGCCGATCTCCTTGTTGCGGATGGCGGCGAGCTGCTGGTCGTCGAGCTCCTCGACCGCCACGCCGTTCAGCCGGTAGTGCCCGGAGCTCGGGGTGTCCAGGCAGCCCAGGAGGTTCATCAGGGTCGACTTGCCGCTCCCCGACGAGCCCATGATGGCGACGTACTCGCCGCGCTCGATCGCGAGGTCGACCCCGTTCAAGGCGCGGACCTTCTCGGCGCCCATGTCGTAGACCTTGTGGATGTCCGTCAGCTCGATCAGCGCCATCCGTCTCTCTCCTCGTCCCGTTGGCTCCTGCGGGCCTGCTCCTTCGGGCGCTGCGCGCAGCCAGTCGCAGGTCCTCGGAGCCCAACGGGCCAGCATCGACTCCTACGGCTTGTCCGTCGCCTTCTTGTCCTCCGCCTCGGAGGTCTTGCTGACGGCAACCACGTCCCCGTCCTTCAGGTCGCGCAGGGTCCGGTAGGGACCGGTCACGACGCTCTCCCCCGGTTTCAGGCCGGCGAGGATCTCGACATGGGTCTCGTCCGCGATCCCGGTCTGGACCGGCCGCTGGTGGACCTTCCCCCCTTCGACGAGGAACACCACCTTGATCTCCTCGTCGGCGCGCTCGTCCCCGGCGCTCTTCTTCTCCTTCGCCGGCTCCGGCGTCTCCGGGAGCGGCGGCCGCTCGACCACCGCCTGGATCGGCACCACCGCGACCTGCGGGTGCGAGTTGGCCTGGATCTCCGAGCGCACCGACATGCCCGGGCGCAGCCGTTCGTCGGGGTCATCGAGGAGGATCTTGACCTCGAAGAAGGTGACGTCGGGCTGCGCCGGCTTCGAGAAACCGGAGCTGCCGACCTCGATGATCTTGCCATGGTACTGCCGATTGGGGATGGCGTCGACTTTCACCTGGGCGCTCTGCCCCACCTTGACGTCGACGATCTCGGTCTCGTCGACGTCGACCTTGGCGAGGATCTCGGAGAGGTCGGCGATGATGCCGATGACCGATCCCGGCATGTTCATGGTGCCGGAGACGACGACCTCGCCCTGTTCGGCGTTGAGCTTGACCACCCGGCCGGTCAGCGGCGAGTAGATGGTGGTCTTGGTCAGGTCGTCGGCCGCCTTCACCAGGTTGGCCCGCGCCTGCTGCACCGCCTCCTTCGCCTCGTCGACCGCCAGGCGGGCCGAGGTCTCCTGGAGGAGGTTGACCTCCAGCTGCTCGCGCGACAGGATGCCCTGCTGATTCAGGTTCTTCGCCCGCTCGAGGCGGACCCGGGTGTCGGCGAGCTGGGCCTGGGTCTTGGCCACGGCGGTCTCGGCGCTCCGCAGCTGCGCCGCCCACTGGTCGCGCTGGGCGACGTAGGCCTGCTGCTCCAGGCGGAGGAAGGGCTTGCCGGCCTCGATCCGGTCGCCCTCCTGGACGAAGAGCTTCTCGATCTTCCCCACCACGTGGGCCGAGATGTTGACCTTCTCCTTGGGGTCGATGGCGCCGCTCGCCTTGATCACCTGCGAGATGTCGCGCCGGCGGGCCTCTTCGGCGTACACCTTGACCCCCTTCTGGCCGTTGCCGGCGCGGATGCTGGCGAAGACGATGGCGCCCAGGACGAGGATGCCGGCGGTGATGAGCAGGGCCTTCTTCAACTTCCCCCCCTCGCGTGCGTGCCCAGGAGGGCGAGGCCGACAAAGAGGCCGATGACGAGCAACCAGAAGAGGAGGACCACGGCTGCCGCGGTCCCCTTGCCGACCCGGGCCACCAGGTGGAAGCCGAGGATCGTCAGGGCGAGGGTCCAGACGGTGAAGAGGTCGCAGCTGGTGAGCAGGACGCGGAGAGCGGGCCCGGCGTCGGGAGCGAGGAAGGAGAGGTTCGAGTGCAGCAGCCCAAGCCCTCCGCCCTGGATCTCCTTCAGGGAGATCTCATTGCGCGACAGGACCACCGGCACGGAGAGCAGGGCGGCGAGCGCACGGGGCAGGCTGGCGTGAACGACGACCGACAGGCTGCGCCGGTAGTCGAGCTCGCCGCCCAGGAGGTTGAACACCAGGTAGATCGCCGGGACGAGGAAGAGGAAGGCCGGGAAGAGGAGGATCCCGGTGATCGCCAGGACCTTGCCGACCGTGGCGATCCGCTCCTCGGAGCCGGCCGGCAGCTCCCGGCCCTGCTCCGCCATCTGCGCCTTGACGCCGGCGACGAAGTCGACCTTCTGGAAGCTGAGCAGCGACAAGCCGCTCCCCAGGAGATAGACGGCGAGGAACGCCACCCCCCAGGTGGGGCGCTGGGCGAGCGAACGGAAGGTCTTGACCGGCGCCACGAGGGCGCCGATCAGACGGCCGGGGCTACTGTCTTCCAGCGCCATGGGAGCTCCCCGGGGGCGGGGTGGCCGGCGGATTGGCCGGCGGCGTGGCGGCAGGGGCCGGGCTGGCCGATGTGGCCGGTGGATTGGCCGGCGGCGCGTCGGGCTGCGCCGTCTTCCCCGGCTCATACTTCTCGATGGCGCCGTTGTGGAAGCTGAAGCGCTGGCCCGGCGGCTCCTGGTCGTCGACCACGATCCCCTCCTGCTGGAGCAGCCGGCCGGTCGCGCGGTAGTACTCGGTGAGCGCCCGCCGATACTGCACGATCGCGGTCACCTCGTTGCTGCGCGCCTGGGTGAGGTCGTTCTGGATGCGGGTGATCTCGAAGCTCGTCGACATGCCGTTCTCGTACTTCTTTTTCTCGGCGTCCAGGTTCTTGTCCTGGAACTGGCGGGAGGCGCGCGAGGCGTCGATCTGCTTGGCCGCGGTGTCGACCCCGCGCGAGGCGGTGCGCACCTCGGTGTAGATCTGGGTGGTCAACGCGTCGAGCTGGACCTGGGACTTCGCCACGTCGATGTCGGCGATGACGCTCTGCGCCCGCGCCGCGCGGTTCTGGATCGGCACGGTGAGCTTCAGCTGCGCCTGCCAGCCGGGGAAGTCGGTGCCGGAGATCTGGTTCAGAGCCGCGTTGACGTCCTTGCCCGCGGCGTTCCAGCCGTACTGCACGGCCAGGTCGAGCTGCGGCTTCTTCTGGCCGTGGAAGAAGAGGGCGTTGACCCGCGCGATGTCGACCTGCAGCTGCTGGGAATGGAGCTCGGGCCGCCGCTCGAGGGCGGTCTTGACCGCCTCGGGGAGGTTGACCGCGATGTGCTCGGTCTGCGCGTCGGTGACCGGCTTGATGTCCTTGTCCCAGAGGTTGGCGGTCGGCAGGTTGACCAGCTGCCGCAGGGCGTCGGCGGCGTTCTCCACCGCCGCGTGGGCGGTGATGATGGCCTCCTCCTGGGTGGCGATCTGGGCCTCGCTCTGCACCAGCTCCAGGGGGGCCATGGTGCCGACCTGGACCTGGACCTTGTTGCGCTCGTGGAGCTCCTTGGCGAGCCCCAGGCTCTCCTGGGCGACGCCGAGCTGGGCGCGGGCCTCGACCAGGTTCCAGTAGGCGTTCTCCACCTGCTGCAGGATGAGCGTCGCCTGGTGCTCGAACTCCTGGCGGCTGATCTCGCTGTTGCGCCGCGCGATGAGGATCTGGCGCTCGGTCTGCAGGCGGCCGAAGTTCTTGAGGAGCGGCTGGGTGTAGACGAGGTTCAGGAGCGAGTCATACTCCGGGTTCAGCGACTGGAACTCCGCGGGCAGGTTGGTGGTCAGCCGGGAGTTGTTGAAGGCGATCTGGAAGTCTCCGCCGGTGGGGAGGAGCTGGGCGACGCCCAGGTTCAGAGCGATCCGCTTCTGCGTCGTCGCCACGATCGAGGAGGTCGGCGCCTGCTGGTTGCTCGTGTCGGTCAGGGTGCCGGTCGCCAGGAGGTCGTAGATCCCCAGGGCCTGGTAGACGCCCAGGGCGGCCTGCTGGCGGTTGAAGCGCTGGACGACGATGCCCAGATTCTGGGAGAGGGCGAGGGTGATCGCCTGTTCCAGGGAGAGCTCGACCACGTTGTCCTTGACCGGGACCTGCGCCGCGGCGGTCTCCGGATTGCTCGTCGTCAGTTGCAGCTGGGCCGGGTACGCCGGGCCGGCGGTGACCGCCGCCAGGAGGACGAGCAGGCAGGCCAGGGCTCGGCGCCCTGCACCCCGGCCTTGATGCGATGGCAAATCGTTCATGAAAGGGCCCCTTCAGAATCCATACGGGTTGAAGTTCATGGCGAACCTACCCCCAGGGCGGTCGGACGACGGCCGTCCTGTCTCTGGTACGCGTTCGACGCCCAAAGGTTATCGCACCCTTGGCACGGCCGCCAAAAGGGCGGCGGTGTAGGGGTGCCGGGGGTGGGCAAAGAGGTCGGCCGCCGGGGCGACCTCGACCAGCCGCCCGGCGTGGAGCACCGCCACCCGGTCGGCGAGCTGGGCGACCGCGGCCAGGTCGTGGGCGACGAAGAGCAGGGCGAGCCCCAGGCGCTGGCGCAGGTCGGCCAGGAGGTTCAGTATCTGCGCGCGGATCGAAACGTCGAGGGCCGAGGTCGGCTCGTCGGCGACCAGGAGGTCGGGTCCGGTGGCGAGGGCGCGGGCGATCCCCACCCGCTGGCGCTGGCCGCCCGACAGCTCGTGGGGGTAGCGCTCGGCGAGGGCGGAGGCGAGCCCCACCTGGTCGAGGAGAGCCGCCACCGCCCGGAGCCGCTCGGCGCGCGGCAGGTCGGTGTGCATGGCGAGCGGCTCGGCGACCGTCCGGCCGACGGTATAGCGCGGGTCGAGCGAGGCCTGGGGGTCCTGGAAGACCATCTGGAACCGGCGCCGCCTCTGGCGCAGCACGGCCGGGGGGAGCGCCGACAGCTCCTCGCCGTCGAAGCGGACGCTCCCCGCGGTCGGCGGCAGGAGCAGGATGGCGCAGCGCGCCAGGGTGGTCTTGCCGCTCCCCGACTCCCCCACCAGGGCCACGCACTCGCCGCGCTGGACCGTGAGGTCCACCCCGTCGAGCACCCGGCGCACCCCGGAGCCCTCGCCGCTCTCGCCGGGGTGGCGGCGCCCGAAGAGGCCGCGGCCGAGCGGGAACTCCTTCGACAGCCCGGTGATCTCCAGGAGGGCGCTCACGCCGGCTCCTCCTGGCTATGGAGGAAACAGCGGGCCCGCCGGCCGGTCCCGACGGGATAGAGCTCCGGGCGCGCCGTCCGGCAGCGGTCGAAAGCCTCGGCGCAGCGCGGCTCGAAGGCACAGCCGGCCGGGCGGGCCGTGGGGTCCGGCGGCTGGCCGGGGATCGCCGGCAGGGGTCCGTGGCGGTCGAGGGTGGGGAGGGAGGCGAGGAGGGCGCGGGTGTAGGGGTGGGCCGGGGCGGCGAACAGGGCGGCGACCGGCGCCTCCTCGACCACCTCCCCGGCGTACATGACGACCGCCCGGTCGCAGGTCTCGGCCACCACCCCGAAGTCGTGGGTGATGAGGAGGACGGCGAGGCCCAGCTCGTCGCGCAAGCGCTTGAGGAGCGTGAGGATCTGCGCCTGGACGGTGACGTCCAGGGCGGTCGTCGGCTCGTCGGCGAGCAGCAGGTCGGGGCCGGCGGCGAGCGCCATGGCGATCATCACCCGCTGCCGCTGCCCCCCCGAGAGCTGGTGCGGGTAGTCGTCGAGCCGCCGCCGCGGCTCGGGGAGGGCGACCCGGGCCAGCAGTTGGACGGCCTCCTCCCGGGCGGCCCGGCGGGCGAGCCGGCGGTGGGCGGCGACCGCCTCGGCGACCTGGAAGCCGACCGAGAGGACCGGGTTGAGCGCCGAGGCCGGCTCCTGGAAGACCATCCCCACCCGTCCCCCGCGCACCTGCCGCAGGGCGGCGTCCGGGAGGGTGAGGAGGTCCTCGCCGTCGAGCGCGATGCGGCCGCTCACCCGCCCCGGCCGCGGCACCAGGCCGAGGATCGAGAGGGCGGTCAGGCTCTTGCCCGACCCCGACTCCCCTACCAGGCCGACGATCTCCCCCCGCGTCACGCTAAGCGAGACCCCGCGCACCACCGCGGTCGGCGCGCCGACCGGCCCGGGGAAGGTCACCCGGAGGTCGGAGATGTCGAGCAGGTCGGCAGCCGGGCGGGGGGCGGAGGCGGGTTGCATGGCGTGGCATACTCTACCCCTCCGGCGGGGTGGCCGGAGACGGCAGCGGCGTAGAAAGCCTCTCCGGCCCTTCCAGAAACCCTCGCGGGGCGGCCGGAACGTCTTCCGGAGCTTCCCAAACGTCTCCGGATGGTTCAAAAACGCTTCCGGCGCCTCCAAAACGGTTTCCGGAGCCTCCGGAACGACTTCCGGAGCATCCAAAACCGTTTTCGGAGCCTCCGAAACGCTTCCGGAGCATCCAAAACCGTTTTCGGAGCCTCCGAAACGCTTCCGGCGCGTCCAGAACGGTTTTCGGAGCCTCCGAAACGACTTTCGGCACGCCCGGAACCGTTTTCGGAGCCTCCGGAGGACTTCCGGCGCGCCCGGAACCGTTTTCGGAGCATCCGAAACGCTTCCGGCGCGCCAGAACCGTTTTCGGAGCATCCGGGAGACTTCCGGCGCGCCGGAACTGTTTTTTTCCCTGGGAGCGCTGGCGTCCTCGCCGGCTTCTTCTTCCCCCGCCCAGCCGGCGAGGACGCCAGCGCTGCACTGAAAAAGGGTTCCTCGGTCCCGGCCGGCGGGACCCCTCACCCCCGGCCCCTCTCCCATCCGCCCACCCCGGCCACCGGGAGAGGGGAGCGGAGTGTATAAGGATAAGAGCTCGCTACCGGGGCTTTCTCCCCCCTCTCCCGGGGGAATGGGAGGGCGGTTGGGAGAGGGGGGCCGGGGGGGTGAGGGGCTGGGCGCCGTGCAGCACGGCTTTCATCCCCGGTTGTACAGATCTGCCCCAGCTGCCTACCTTATATATATAGGCGCCTCCCTCCCCCCAGCCCCTCCCCACCTCTTGATAGACTTCTCCCAACCCTCTCGCTGACCGCGGCAGGTAGAAGAAGGAGGAAGCTTTGGGGATCGTCTCGGAGCGCTCGGTCCGCGTCCTCCTCCACTGGGGGGAGGGCCGGCGGCTCCACGTGCGGACGGAGATCGACGGCACCCCGGTGCAGCCGGACGAGGAGTTCCCCCTCGGGAAGGAGCTCTCCTCCTCCTACCGCGCCTTCCTCGACCTTCACAAGGGCGACCTCGGGACGCTGGGGGCAGCGGTGGGCGGCGCCGTCTTCCCCGGGGCGCACGGCGCGGCGGTCGAGGCGCTCTGCGCCGCGGCGCGGCAACGCGGCGAGGGGGTGCGGCTGGTCTTCGAGACGGCAGCGCCGGACCTCCTCGCCCTGCCGTTTGAAGCGGCGCGCCTCCCCGGCGGCCTCGTCCCCGCCCTGGAGCCCGGGGTGCGAGTACTGCGCCGCCACCCCAAGGCCGCCGCTCCACCCCTCGTGCCGATCCCCGGGCCGCTCCGCCTCCTCGCCGCCGTGGGGGCTCCGCCTCTCCGTCTCCTACAACAAGTTGGGCGATCTGCTCCGCGCTCTCGGACAGGGACAGGACGCCGAAGACT
>DASQPA010000287.1:0-20533 GCA_035644215.1 Thermoanaerobaculia bacterium | reverse complement strand
CGGTGGGGGAGTCGAGGGTGCGGCTCTGGAAGGAGAGGCGGACGGCGGCGATCCGGCCGCCGGCATCCGTCTCGGGAGCCAGGTCGACCGCCGCCGGCGGCTGCGGCAGATTGATCCACTGCTCGGCGCGGGCGACCTCGGCTCCCGTGGCGTCGAGCCCCAGGGCCACCAGGTGGTGCGGCAGGAGACCCGGACCGAGGTCGATCTCGCCCTGGAACGGCGGTCCGGTGAGACCGCCGGCCGGCTGGCCGTCGAGCTGGAAATCGATGGCGGTGATCGGAGAGGCGCCGGGAGCGGCCCCCTGGACGGCGAGCTCGACCGGCGTCCAGCCGGAGGTCAGGCCGAGAAAGAGAGTGAGGAAGGCGATGTGCATGAACCCCTCCCTATTCCAAGCTCCGTGCCAGTCCCTCCAAGGCGGAGACCCGTGAGAGAACGTCCTCTGGTGGAGACGGGCGCGTCCGGGAGGCGGGGCTCAGAGGCTGTGAAAAAATCGGCCCTCAACCTTACGGGCCTTCGTAGAGACGTCCCCAGCCGCCGTCCGGAACCTTCCCGGAACCACTGCCGTCGGGGCGTCTCCGCAGGCTTAGGGTCGCAGGCTTAGGGGTCCCTCCGGCCGTGCCGGGCCGTTCGGTACCGCTTCAGGGCCATTGCTGGCAGATGCCGTTCGTGCAGCACCTGGACGCACAGGACAAGTCGCCCGTGCATCGTCCTCCGTTGGGCACCAGGGGATTCTCTCCGAAAGGAAACGGAACCTCGTGGAAGCCGGCCCCCTCGCTCGCGAAATTCAAGTGGCAGGTCACCACACTGGCGCTGTTTACGGCGGTCTCGGCCCCCGCCGCGACGGCGGGCGTCCGGACCGTGTCGGTCGGAGCCGTCGCCGAGGCCGTCCGGCCCTGAACGGTGATCGGAAGGCATGCAGCCAGAAGCAACGTCGCGGCCCACAGGTGAATGCGCATCGTCTCTCCTTCGCTTAAATTAGATGTCGAAGATAGCATAGCTGGAAGCGAATGGATATCGCCCGGCGGGGAGCTCGCAGGAGCCGCGTCCAGAACCCGGACGATCTGTCCAGTTCGTGGACGCCGCGAAGGGCCGACGCAGGGGGCACCGCGCCAGGGCCGGGCGCGAAGCCCCCTGGCATGCCCCCTGCAGTCCATGCAGTTGTCGCGAAAGAAACAGATCCTGGGGAACGGAGGCTCTGGGAGAGGAGCGCCGAATGAGAACGCCCTGGAGGGCTCTACCGATCAAGTGTCTGGCCACACTGCTCTGCCTCGGACTGGTGGGGCCCGCCGGTGCCGTGGAGGGCCCACCGCCGGGCGCCCCCGGCAACCTGGTCGACCTGAGCCTCGAGGACCTCATGAACCTGCGGGTCGAGCGGGTCGTCTCCGCCTCGAAATACGAGCAGAAGGTGACGCAGGCCCCGGCCTCGGTGACGATCGTCACCGCGCAAGAGATCCGGCAGTTCGGCTATCGCACCCTGACGGACGTCCTGCGCAGCGTGCCGGGTCTCTACGTGACCTACGACCGTGCCTTCTCGTACCTGGGCTTCCGCGGATTCGATCGGCCGGGGGATGGCAACACCCGTGTCCTATTGATGGTCGACGGCCATCGCATGAACGACGACTTTTATAACGCGACTTTGATCGCCAGAGAATTCGTCCTGGACGTCGATCTCATCGAACGGGTCGAGGTCATCCGCGGGCCCAGCTCCTCGATCTATGGCAGCAGCGCCTTTCTGGGGGTGATCGACGTCATCACCAAGAAGGGCGATGCGATCTGCGGTACCGAGGTTTCCGCCGAGGGCGGCAGCTTCGAAACCCACGGCGAACGCGTCACCTACGGCAAGCGGTTCGACAACGACCTGGACGTGGTCGTCTCCGGCTCGCGTTTCGACACCGCCGGGCAACGGCGCTTGTTCTTCCCGGAATTCGACACTCCGGAGACCAACCATGGGATCGCCCTAAACGCCGACGGCGAACGCGACCAAAGCTTTTTTGGCCGCTTGACCTACCATGACCTGACCCTGTCGACAGCCTACTCGCTGCGCGAGAAGAACGTCCCCATCTCGTTGGGGAGGACCGTCTTCAACGACAACCGGGAGAAGACCACGGACGAGAGGTTCTTTCTCGACCTCCAGGTTGTGCACGCGGTCTCCCCGACCTCGACGATCGTGGGCCGAGCCCATTACGACCATTATGGCTTTCGCGGCACCTTTCCTTCCTCCGCGCCCGGCGACCCCGAGGACGTCCAGCTGCTCCAGACGAAGAACGATGGCGATGGCGTAGGAGCGGAGGTCCAGTGGACCACGAAGCTCCTCGACCGGCACACCCTCCTCTTCGGCGCCGAGTACCGTGAGGCACTCCATCTCCTCCAATCCAGCTACCAGGGCGAGCCCAGGGTCTACTACTTCCTCTCCGACCATCAGGGCCGGTCGATGGGCGCGTATTCTCAGGTCGAGCTCGCGGTCCGTCCCCACCTGCGGATCAACGCCGGCCTGCGGTATGACCACTATGACAACTTCGGCAGCACGGTGAACCCGCGGTTCGGCGCGATCTACAACCCGTGGACGCAGACGACGATCAAGCTCCTGTACGGCCGGGCCTATCGCGCCCCCAACGCCTACGAGCTCTATTTCGAGGCGCCGAGGTTCGCCAAAGCGAGCCAGGGCCTTGGGCCCGAGACCATCGCGACCTACGAGCTGGTGCTCGAACAGTATCTTCCCGGCGACCTCAAGCTCAGCGTCTCCACCTACCACTATGCGATCAAGAATCTCATCTCCCTGCGGCGGGACCCGGCGGACGGCCTCCTGGTCTTCCAGAACACGGATACGGCCAGGGCGGAAGGGCTCGAAGTGGGGCTCGAAGGCCACTATGCCCATGGCCTGGTGGCCCGCACCAGCTATGCCCTGCAGGGTGCCGAGAACGGCAAGACCAGGAAGGAACTGCCCAATGCCCCGCACCGCATGGCGAAGCTCAACCTGCGCCTGCCGCTCGCCGGCGACCGCCTGGAGGCCGGTCTCGAGGTGCAATACTCGAGCGGCTTCAAAACTCTGGCCAACCTGCGATCCGCAAGTTTTACCGTCGCCAATGCAACGCTTCTCTGCCCTGGGTTGCTCCCCCATCTCGATCTCTCCCTCTCGGTGTACAACCTTTTCGCCCAGACCTATGCCTACCCGGGCTCGCCGACGGACGCCCAGGACCTCATCCGCCAGGATGGCCGCAGCGCGAGCGTCAAAGGGACCTACAAGTTCTGACCCGGCGGATACGCCCATGACGACCCATCCTCCCCCGTGGCTCCGCGCCCTCCTCTGCCTCCTGCTGGCGATGCC
Source organism: Thermoanaerobaculia bacterium (assembly GCA_035644215.1). Taxonomy (GTDB): domain Bacteria; phylum Acidobacteriota; class Thermoanaerobaculia; order Multivoradales; family UBA5704; genus DASQPA01. The sequence goes on along the minus strand of DASQPA010000287.1, from coordinate 17,208 downwards.
GGTCCGGGGGGAGCAGAGCGCGCCGCCGGGAGGCCCCGGCGACCTCGCCGACATGAGCCTCGAAGAACTGATGAACCTGCGGGTCGAGCGGGTTTTCAGTGCCTCGAAATACGAGCAGAAGGTGACGCAGGCCCCGGCCTCGGTGACCATCGTCACCGCCGCCGAGATCCGGCAGTTCGGCTATCGCACGCTGGCCGAGGTCCTGCGCGGAGTCCGCGGCCTCTACGTGACCTACGACCGCAATTACTCGAACTTCGGCTTCCGCGGCTTCGACCGGCCGGGCGACTTCAACACCCGCGTCCTGCTGCTGGTCGACGGCCACCGGATGAACGACAACCTCTACAACTCGGCCCTGATTGGTACGGAAGGCATCCTCGACGTCGCTCTGATCGAGCGGGTGGAGGTGATCCGCGGCCCCAGCTCCTCCATCTATGGTGACAACGCCTTCCTGGGAGTGATCAACGTCATCACTCGAAAAGGCGATGCGATCGCCGGCACCGAAACCTCGGTCGCGGGCGGCAGTCTCGACACGCGCAGCGGGCGGCTGACCTACGGCCGCCACCTCGCGAACGACCTCGACCTGGTCCTCTCGGCCTCGCTCTTCGACACCGCCGGGGAGCGGCGCCTGTCCTTCCCGGAGTTGGGCGTCGCGAGGAATTCCGACGGCGAGTCGGCGAAGAATTTATTCGCCCGCCTGGCCTACCACGGCCTGACGGTGTCGGGAGCCTACTCGCTGCGCGACAAAGACGTCCCCACCGCTTCGTTCGGCACCGTGTTCAACGACGGCCGGGAGAGGACCACGGACGAACGGACCTTCCTCGACCTGCAATATGAGCGCGATCTGTCTCCGACCTCGAAGCTCCGCGGGCGAGCCTACTACGACCGTTATGCCTACCGTGCTACCTATCCTTACGATTATGCCGCGCCCGGGAATCCTCCCTTCGTGGTACTGAGCCATGACGACGACGATGGCGACGGCATGGGAACCGAGGTTCAGTGGACCACGAAGCTCCGCGACCGGCACACCGTCATCTGCGGCGCCGAGTACCGCGAGGCGCTCCATCTCTATCAATCCAACTTCAGCGGCTCCCCCAGGATCTACAACTTCCTGAGCGATCACCAGGAACGCTCGTTGGGGGTGTATTCCCAGGGCGACTTCGCCGTCGGCCCCAAGCTGCGGATCAACGCCGGCCTGCGCTACGATCACTACGACAACTTCGGCGGCACGGTCAACCCACGGCTCGGCGTGATCTACAGCCCGCGGGCGGAAACGACGGTCAAGCTGCTCTACGGTCAGGCGTTTCGCGCCCCCAACGCCTACGAGCTGTATCTCGAATCGCCGGGGTTCAACAAAGCGAACCCCGCGCTGGAACCCGAGACCATCGCGACCTACGAGCTGGTGCTCGAGCAGTATCTGCCGCGGAACCTGCGGTTGAGCGCCTCCGGCTATCTGTACGACATCCAGCACCTCATCTCGCAGCGGCGGGATCCCGAAGACGGCCTGCTGGTCTTTCAGAACGTCGACCGGGTCAGGGCCTCGGGTCTCGAGTTGGAGCTGGAGGGCCGCTACGCCCACGAGCTCTTGGTCCGCGCCAGCTATGCCCTGGAAAACGCCGCGGACGGCAGGACCGGCAAGGAGCTGACCAACTCGCCCCGCCATCTGGCCAAGCTCAACCTGAGCCTGCCACTCCATGGCGATCTCCTCCACGCCGGGCTGGAGCTCCAATACCTGAGCGGCTTGAAGACCCTGGACGACCGCCACACCGCCGGCTTCCTCCTCGCCAATGCGACTCTCCTGAGCGGCACGGTGCTGCCCCACTTGGAAGTCTCGCTTTCCGTCTACAACCTGTTCGACCGGGACTACGCCTATCCGGGATCGACGGGGCACGTCCAGGACGTCCTGCCGCAGGATGGCCGCACCTGGCGGGCCAAAGGGACCTACAAGTTCTGAGCCCGGCAAGGCAAGAGAAGAGAATCCGATGAGCAAGCCCGCGACGAATCCGCCGGTCACCGACGTGGCGCAACGAGCGCCGGCGCGGTTACGGGGTGGCCTGGCCGCCTTGCTCTGCCTCGGCCTGGCGCTGCCCGCCGGGGCGGCGGGAGGCCCACCGCCGAGCGGCCCGGGCGACCTGGCGGACATGAGTCTCGAAGACTTGATGGACCTGCGCGTCCAGCGGGTCTGGAGCGCCTCGAAATACGAGCAGAAGGTGAGCCAGGCGCCGGCCTCGGTGACCATCGTCACCGCCGACGAGATCCGGCAGTTCGGCTATCGCACGCTGGCCGACGTCCTGCGCGCCGTCCGCGGGCTCTACGTGACCTACGACCGCGACTTCTCCACTCTCGGGGTCCGCGGGTTCGACCGGCCGGGCGACTATAACAACCGTATCCTGCTGCTGGTCGACGGCCACCGGATGAACGACTTCCCCTTTGACTCGGCCCTGATCGGCAGGGAAGCCCTCCTGGACGTCGACCTGATCGAGCGGGTGGAGGTCATTCGCGGACCCAGCTCCTCCATCTATGGCAGCAGCGCCTTCCTGGGCGTGATCAACGTCATCACCCGGAAGGGCGAAGCGATCGCCGGCGCCGAAGTCTCGGCGACGGCAGGCAGTCTCGACACGAAAAGCGGCCGTTTCACCTACGGACAACGGTTCGCCGACGACCTCGACCTGGTCCTCTCGGGATCGTTCTTCGACACCGCCGGCGAGCGGCACCTGTTCTACCCGGAGTTCGATGCTCCCGAGACCCACCACGGCATCGCCACGAATGCCGACGGCGAGTTCGCCAGGAATTTCTTCGGCCGCCTGGCCTACCACGGCGTGACCGTGTCGGGAGGCTACTCGCTGCGCGACAAGCAGGTCCCCACCGCCTCGCTGGGGACCGTGTTCAACGCGGGCGGAGAAAAAAATTCAGACGAGCGGGTCTTCCTCGACCTGCAATACGAACGCGCCCTGAGCCCGGCCGTGAGGCTCATGGGAAGAGCCTTTTACGACCGCTTTGTCTATCGCGCCACCTATCCCTACGGTTTCGTCTCGCCGCACGAGACAGACTACGCCGACGGCGCCGGAGCGGAGGTCCAGTTGACCACCAGGCTCCTCGACCGGCACACCGTCCTCTTCGGCGCCGAGTACAGAGAGGCGCTGAACCTCCATCAGTCGGTTTTCACCGACCACCCCTCTACCTTGAACTTCCTGGACCACCTGAAGGGGCGGTCGCTGGGCGCGTATTCTCAGGCCGAGATCGTCGTCCGTCCCAACCTGCTGGTCAACGCCGGGCTGCGGTACGATCACTACGACGACTCCGGCGGCACCGTCAACCCGCGGCTCGGCGTGATCTACAATCCGTGGACGGAGACGACCCTCAAGCTGTTGTACGGCCGCGCCTATCGCACTCCCAATGCCTACGAGCAATATCTCGTATATCCGGGGATCAACAAGGCGAATCCCGATCTGAGACCCGAGACCATCGCGACCTATGAGCTGGCGCTCGAGCAGTTTCTGTCGCGGAACCTGCGGCTGAGCGCTTCCGGCTACCGCTACGAGATCAAGGACCTCATCTCCCTGCGGCGGGATCCGGTGGACAAACTCCTGGTCTTCCGAAACGTGGATCGGGTCAGGGCGCTGGGCGTCGAGTTGGAGCTCGAAGGCCGCTATGCCCATGGCCTGCTGGCCCGGGTCAGCTATGCCCTACAGATCGCCAGGGACGACAAGACCGGCCGGGAGCTGAACGACTCGCCGCGCCACCTGGCCAAGCTCAACCTCGGCCTGCCGCTCTCTGGTGACCGCCTCCATGCCGGGATCGAGTTTCAATATACGAGCCGCCTCACGACCTTGGCCGAACACCGGACCTCCGGGTTCCTCCTCGCCAATGCCACTCTTCTCTGCTCCCGGGTGCTGCCCCACCTGGAGGTCGCGGTTTCCGTCTACAACTTGTTCGACCGGGCGTATGCCTACCCGGCATCCCCCGGTCTGGCGCAGGACGTCATCCCGCAAGATGGCCGCAGCTGGCGCGTCAAAGGGACCTACAAATTCTGAGCCGGCGGGAAAGACCATGAAAACCGATTCTTCAGCGCACTACCGGGACCGCCGATCCCCGCCCTGCAAGCGGTTCGGCCGGGCAGGCGTGAGGGTCGCTCTCACCCTGCTCTGCGGTTTGATCCCGACCGCGGGCGCGCCCGCCGAGGCTACGGCGACGGCCTTCAAGGAATACCAGGTCAAGGCGGCCTTCCTGTTCAACTTCTCGAAGTTCGTCGAGTGGCCGGCGCGGAAGTTCAACGATAGCACGTCCCCGATCGTCATCGGCATCCTCGGGGCCAACCCCTTTGGGTCCGAATTGGAAAAGACGGTCAAGGGCCGACACATCAACGGCCGCGACGTAGTCGTCCAGCAGTTCGACGGCGCCGAGGCCGCGAGGAGCGCCCATCTCCTCTTCGTCAGCGCCGGCAGCGACGCGGCGGTGGAGCGTCTGCTCAAAGCGTTGGACGGCTCCGGCGTGCTGACCGTCGGCGAGTCGAACGCCTTCGCCCGGTACGGCGGCATCGTCACGTTCCTCCTCGAAGGCGACAAGCTCGGCTTCACGATCAACATCGAGGCGGCGGGACGAGCCGGGCTCAAGATCAGCGCCCAGCTCCAGAAGCTCGCCAAGGGAAGCGGAAAGAGACCGTAGCCATGCGCCTCCTGCGTAACATTCCAATCGCTCGCAAGCTGACGATCATCATCATGCTCACCAGCAGCCTGGCGCTGCTCCTGACCTGCATCGTCTTCGTAACCTACGAGCTCGTGGTGTTCCGGTCGGAAACCGCGAACGATCTCGTGGTGACGGCGAGAATCATGGGAGACAGCACCTCCGCCGCGCTCTCCTTCAACGATCCAAGCTCGGCGGAACAGACCCTGAGAGCTTTGAACGCGGACCCCCACATCGTCGACGCGGCGGTGTACGACCGGAGCGGCAAGCTCTTTGCCACCTATCGAAGGGCCGGGTTCAAGGCCGCCTGGAAGGCGCCCGCCGTCCAGCCCCAGGGCCATCGTTTCACCGGCGATTCCCTCCAGTTGTTCCACCGCATCGAGCTCGCCGGGGAGAGCGCGGGCACGGTGTACCTCGAATCCGATCTGGAGGAGATGCGCGCCCGCCTGTGGCGCTATGGCATCATCGCCGCCCTGGTGATCCTCGCCGCTTCCCTGGTCTCCTTCCTGCTCTCGACGAAGCTGCAGGCGGCCATCTCGGGACCGATCTCGCAGCTCGCCTCGGTCGTCGGCATCGTGGCGACGCAGCAGATCTACTCGGTGCGCGCACCGAAGCAGGGCGAGGACGAGCTGGGCCGGCTCATCGACGGCTTCAACGAGATGTTGGACCAGATAGAGGCCCGCGACAGCGCGCTCGAGGAAGCCCGCGATCACCTGGAAAAACGGGTCGGGGAGCGGACCGCCGAGCTGCAGTTGGAAATCGTCGAGAGAAAACATGCGGAGGCGGAGCTCGAAAGCATCCACAAGCAGCTGCTCGAAGCCTCGCGCCGCGGAGGCATGGCCGAGATCGCCACCAACGTCCTCCACAACGTCGGCAACGTGCTGACCAGCGTCAACGTCTCGGCCACCCTGGTCGCCGAGAACGTCAAGAAGAGCGGGCTTGGAAGCCTGACGAAAGTCGTCGCCCTGCTGCGGGACCACGCGGACGACCTGGGGGTGTTCATCAGCGAGGATCCCCGGGGCAAGCTCCTCCCCGACTATCTCTCGCAGCTCGCGGAGCACCTCCTCGCCGATCAGGAGGCGACGCTCCACGAGCTCGAGTCGCTGCGGTCGAACATCGAGCACATCAAGGAGATCGTGGCGATGCAGCAGAACTATGCCAGGGTCTCCGGAGTCAAGGAGCTGGTCCACATGACCGACCTGGTGGAAGACAGCCTACGGATCAATCTGGGCGCCTTGAATCGCCACGGCGTGGAGATCGTCCGCGAGCTCGGCCCGGTGCCGCCGATCAACGTCGACAAGCACAAGGTCCTGCAGATCCTCGTCAACCTGGTGCGCAACGCCAAGTATGCCTGCGACGAGTCAGGGCGCGCCGACAAGCGCCTGACGATGCGCGTGGGGAGCGAAGGCGGCCGGATCCGGATCACGGTGATCGACAACGGGGTGGGAATTCCGCCCGAGAACCTGGCGCGGATTTTCAATCACGGCTTCACCACCCGAAAGGACGGCCATGGTTTCGGCCTGCACAGCGGAGCGCTGGCGGCCCAGGAGATGGGCGGCTCGCTCTCCGTGGAGAGCGGCGGCATGGGCCGGGGTGCCACGTTCACCCTCGAGTTACCCTTGGAAGAAATTGCGAAGGGAGAAGCCGCATGACTGCGAGCGAAACGACCTGCAACCGGCGTCTCCTGGTGGTCGACGACAACCAGGCGATCCATCAGGATTTCCGGAAGATCTTCGGCGCCGGCCAGGAGCCCAGGGCGACGGCCTTTGCCGCGGCGGAGGCGGAGCTGTTCGGCGAGGCCGCCAGCTATGCCGTCCGGCCGATTTTCGAGGTCGACTCGGCCTATCAGGGCCAGGAGGGCCTGGCCATGGTGCGTCGCGCTCGGGAGGAGGGGCGCCCCTACGCCATGGCGTTCATCGACGTGCGGATGCCGCCCGGCTGGGACGGCGTCGAGACCACCGCCAGGATCTGGGAAGTGGACCCGGAGGTGCAAGTCGTCATCTGTACCGCGTATTCCGACTACTCGTGGGACGAGATGCTCGAGAAGCTCGGCCGTTCGGATCGGCTGGTGATCCTGAAAAAACCTTTCGACAACATCGAGGTGCTGCAACTCGCCAATGCGCTCACCGAGAAATGGCGCCTCACCCAACAGGCCAAGATTCGCGTCGAGGACCTGGAGCAGCGGGTCGGCGAGCGCACCCGCGATTTGCAGGAGACCAACGCGCAACTGGGCGCGACCAATGCGCAGTTGGCCACGGCGACCCGGCGCGCCAACGAAATGGCGAGAGCGGCGATGGTCGCGAGCCGCGCCAAGAGCGAGTTCCTGGCCAACATGAGCCATGAGATCCGGACGCCGATCAACGGCATTCTCGGCATGACCGAGCTGGTTCTCGACACGCTGCTCACCGGCGAGCAGCGGGGCTATCTGGAGATGGTCCGAGACTCCGCCAACGGTCTGCTGGCGGTGGTCAACGGCATCCTCGATTTCTCCAAGATCGAGGCCGGTCGCATGGAGCTGGAGGCCCGCCCCTTCCGTTTGCGGGAGTGCGTCGAGGGTGCCGCGCGTTGTCTGGCCACCGCCGCCGAGGAAAAGGGCCTGGAGCTCGTCGTCCGGGTGGCCCCGGAGCTACCGGATGCCCTGCTCGGCGACGAGGGTCGGCTGCGCCAGGTGGTCCTCAACCTGGTGGGCAACGCGATCAAATTCACCCGCCAGGGCCAGGTCACGGTCGAGCTGTCGAAGGACGGGGAGCGCGACGGTCGGGTGGGCGTGCACGCCGTCGTCCGCGACACCGGCATCGGCATCCCGAAGGACCGGCAGGAGGTCATCTTCGAGCCGTTCACCCAGGCCGACGGCTCGACCACGCGCCGCTTCGGGGGCACCGGCCTGGGGCTCACCATCTCCTCCCAGCTGGTGGCCCTGATGGGCGGCCGAATGTGGGTGGAGAGCGAGCTCGACCGCGGCAGCGCCTTCCACTTCACCATCTCCGTCGGCCTCCTCGCGGGGGACGCGGCCACGACCGCCCCGCGCCCCGTGGCCGAGCCGCTGCCGCCCGTGCCGGCGGCAGGCCGCCCACTGCGGGTGCTCCTGGCCGAGGACAACGCCATCAACCAGCGCCTGGTCGCGGCCATCCTGAAGAAGCGCGGCCACACCGTGGTCACGGTCGAGAACGGCCGCGAGGCCCTGGCCGCAGTCGGCCGCAATGCGCTCGACGTCGCCCTGATGGACGTCCAGATGCCGGAGATGGACGGGTTCGAGGCCACGGCCGCCATCCGGGCCGCCGAGCTTGGGACGGGGCGCCACCTGCCGATCGTGGCCCTGACCGCCCGCGCCTTCGAGGGCGACCGCGAGGTCTGCCTCGCCGCCGGCATGGACGCTTACCTGGCGAAGCCCATCCACGCCTCGGAGCTGCTCGCGGTTCTGGCGACACTCGCCGGGTAGGGGCCAAACGGAAGCGCCCCCGGTCTACGGGGGCGCTTCACGGGTGCAGCGGGAAGAAGGTTCTACGGGGTCTTGGCCGCCGGGGCGGGCGCGGCGGCGGGCGGGATCGACACCGCAGCGGCCGGCGCCGGGATCGCGGCCGGTGCGGCCGCCGGCTTCGGGGCGTTGTCCCGCAGCCACTTGTCGTAACCCTCGGCGGTGTCGACCGTCATGTAGCCGCGCATGCGGTAGTGCGAGGCGCCGCAGAGCTGGGCGCAGGCGATCTCCCAGCAGTCGTGGTTCGCCGCGCAGTCGGGGAACTGGGAGGCGGCCGGCGTCACGTCCTTGGCGGTGAAATAGATCGGGATCATGATCCCCGGGATGGCGTCCTGCTTGACCCGCATGTAGGGCAGGAAGAAGCTGTGGATGACGTCGCGCGAGGAGAGCTCGATCAGGATCGGCTTGTTGACGGGCAGGTGGATCTGGTTCAAGGCCAGGATGTCGTCCTTGGCGGCGGGATCTCCGAGGTCGAGCTCGAGGGTCGAGTTGGCTTCCGCCCCCACCTGCGGCACCTTCAGGCGCCCGAAGACGCCGTCCGGCCCGGGATACTGCACGTTCCAGGCGAACTGCTGCGCGATGACCCGTATGGTCACCGCCTCGCCCGGCTTGGGGACCTGGCTGACCCGCTTGGCCCAGATCGGCACCGCGAAGCCGACCAGGAGGATGACCTCAATGATCGCGATGCCCGCCTCGCCGTAGGTCGAGAAGTGGCTCTTCGCCCCCTCGTAGCTCGCCACCGGGTTCCGGCCTTTCCGGAAGCGCACGAGGGTGTAGAGGAAGAAGAGCCCCCAGCCCACGAAGAGCACCAGCATCAGCCAGTGGACGAGGCCGTTGAGATAATCGAGCTGCGCCCCGTGGGTCGAAGCGTCACGAGGAAGTCCCAGCCATTTCTCCATCATCTAGTGTTTGCCTCCGTGGATGAGCCGCAGGTGTCGGACGCGCGGGGCGGCAGAGGCGCTCTCGGGCGGCGACAGGCGCTTCGCGCGCTGCCGGAAGTCCCAGATCAGCTTGCCGACGAAAACGTACACCAGCCCCACGAATCCCAAGAGAACCAGGATCGCCTTGTTCTGTCCGTCGATGAACGGCCCGCTGGCCGCGCCGTAGCAGGTGGCGCAGGCTACAGCGAGCCGGGGGAGGACGAGCCCCATCGCTACGCCCAAGGGCGCCACGAGAGCCGCCTGCCGCCTGATGTGCTTTCCTGACTGCATGGCCAAAATCTCCTTCGCGCTCACTCGTCCGGGCCCATCTCCCGGAACTTCCGGCGCATCCGTACCCAGTAGACGAGAAGCACGAACCCTACCAGGAGGAAGAGCGCCGCGAGAACGAGCCCGGTGACGCCGCCGCCCGAGCGGTAGCTCGCGATCCCCCACACGCCGACCCAGACCGACAGCAGGATCGAGACGGCGATGAAGAAAAGGTGGAACGAGCGCAGCGACAGGCTCATGGCATCATCCGCTGGTCCCAGTGCGAGAGCGACGGCATGGCCATCAGCACGATGAAGAAGACGACGGTCAGGATCAGGATGGCGTAGATCGCCTTCTTTTCCGAGATCAGGTGCATGAAGTAGGCCGCCACCATCGACCCCTTGATCCCCGCGATCACCAGGGCGACGAGGATGGCGAGGTGCATCGGCAAGTGGAGGTAGGAGACCGCCACCGTCACCACGGTGAGCACCATCAGGGCGGCGAGCACCATGACGTAGAGCTTGGTCTGCCGGCGAATCGCTTCGGGGCTGTCGTGATCGTCGTGCGCGTGCGCGTCCATCGTTCGTTCTCCGCTCTCGTCTCGCTTACAGCAGGTAGAGGGTCGGGAAGAGGAAGATCCAGACCAGGTCGACGAAGTGCCAGTAGAGGCCCGCCACCTCGATACGGTTGACGAACCGCTCGGGGTCCCGTTTCCAGAGCTTCGCCCCCGGACCCCAGAAGTAGCCGTTGACGATCATCCCGCCGAGGACGTGCAGGCCGTGCAGGCCGGTCAGGGTGAAGTAGATGGCGAGGAAGGTGTTCTTCGAGGGGTAGTTGCCGACCTCGAACTTGTGGTGGTACTCGATCCCCTTGATGACCATGAAGCCGAGGGCGCAGAGGAGGGTCAGGCCCATGTACATCCGGTACTTGCCGAAGTCCTTGAGCTTGAGCGAGGCCCAGGACATGACCATGGTGACCGAGGAGAAGATGAGGATCAGGGTGTTCAAGGTGGCGAGCGGGACCGAGAGGCCCATCTCGCGACCGTGCGGCCACACCGGGGCGCCGGTGCGCAGCAGGATGTAGGACGAGAACAGCGAGCCGAAGAGCATCACCTCGGAGGCGAGGAAGAGCCAGATGCCCAGCTTGGCATTGAACAGGCCGGTGTCCGGCCGGGTCTCGACGGTGTACGGGATCTGCATCGCCGGTATCCTTTCGAAGTCTTCAGGCCTGGTGCTGGGGAACGAAGTCCCGCGGTGCACCGGGGACGCTGTAGTCGTAGGGACCGCGGACGACGGTCGGGATTTCGGCGAAGTTGCCGTGGGCCAGGGGAGGCGCCGTGGTCGCCGCCCATTCGAGGGTGGTCGCGTCCCAGTGGTTGTCGCCCACCTTCTCGCCTTTCTTGATGCTCCAGAAGAGATTCCAGATGAAGGGGATCTGGGCGAGCCCCAGGCACCAGGCCGAGATCGACATGAAGACGTTCCAGTGGAGGACCGGCTGGGCGTGGGCATACTCCAGGCCGCCGTCGTAGAGGCGGCGGGAGACCCCGGCCAGGCCCTGGATGAACATCGGCATGAAGATGCCGTTGATGCACAGGAACGAGGGCCAGAAGTGGATCTTGCCTAAGAGGTCGCTCATCTTGCGGCCGGTGATCTTGGGGAACCAGTAGTAGATGCCGGCGAACATGGCGAAGATCGTCCCCGGCGCCACCACGTAGTGGAAGTGGCCGATGACGTACATGGTGTCATGCAGATGAATGTCGGTGGGAGCGAGCCCGAGCGGCAGGCCGGTCAGGCCGCCGATGCCGAACATGGGGAGGAAGGCGAGGGCGAAGAGCATCGGCGTGGTGAAGCGGATGGAGGCCCCCCAGAGCGAGATGAAGAGGGCGGTGAGGATGATCACCGAGGGGATCGAGATGATCATCGTCGTCGTCTGGAAGAAGGTCGAGAGCACCGTCCCCATGCCGGTCATGAACATGTGGTGCGCCCAGACGACGAACGACATGAAGCCCAGGAAGATGGTGGCGAAGACCATCGAGCGGTAGCCCCAGAGGGGCTTCCGGGTGTTGTTGGCGATGACCTCGGCGACGATCCCCATGGCCGGGAGGATGAGGACGTAGACCTCCGGGTGGGCGAGGAACCAGAACAGGTGCTGCCAGAGGAGCGGGCTGCCACCGCCGGTATTCACCAGCGGCTGGCCGGTGACGACGAGGCCGGAGGGCAGGAAGAAGCTGGTGCCCGCCAGGCGGTCCATGAGCTGGAGGACCGCCGCCGCCTGGAGCGCCGGGAAAGCGAGGAGGAGGAGGAACGAGGTGACGAACTGCGCCCAGACGAAGAACGGCAGGCGCATCCAGGTGAGGCCCGGGGCGCGCAGCTGGATGATGGTGACCAGGAAGTTGGTGGCGCCCAGGAGCGAGGAGACGATGAGGAAGAACATGCCGAAGAGCCAGGCCGTCTGGCCGGTGGGGGCGATGTCCGAGAGCGGCGGATAGGAGGTCCAGCCGGACTGGGCGGCGCCGCCGGGCAGGAAGAAGCTGGCCAGCATGGTCACGCCGCCCAGGAAGTAGACCCAGTAGCTCATCATGTTGAGCTTGGGGAAGGCCATGTCGGGGGCGCCGATCTGCAGCGGCACCACGTAGTTGCCGAAGGCGCCGACGGCCAGGGGGACGATCCCCAGGAAGACCATGATGGTGCCGTGCATGGCGCCCAGCTGGTTGTAGAACTCCGGGGCCATGATGCCGCCGGGGGCGTTGGTCTCCCCCAGGAACTTGCCGATCCAGGGGATGGGATGCCCCGGGTAGGCGAGCTGCCAGCGCATCATCATCATGAGCGTGAAGCCGAAGAGGAGGAAGACGAGAGAGGTGAAGCCGTACTGGATGCCGATGACTTTGTGATCCTGCGAAAAGACGTACTTCTGCAGGAAGCTCAGCTCATGGTGCTCCTCGTGGTGGCCATGCCCATGGGCGAGGTGCTCGTCGACTAATGCCGTCATCTACTCCTCCTCGACACGTGAGACCGGGAAGGTTCCGCCCGCCGCGGGCTGGGCGCCAAGCGCCGCGCCGGCTGGCGAGCTGTACCGGTGGAGACCTGTTCCGTGCTGCTTCAAACGGATTTCGAATCCAGACCAATCAGGGTCGGCTGAGTCTATGACAGCGCGGCGGCGGGCCGCAAGGGTGGGGGGAGGCTGAGGCCCTCACCCCCGGCCGCGTAGGAGAGCGGAGGGGCAGGGGGGTTCCCCGGACGCCGCGCTGCCGAATCCGCTCAGGTGGGATCGGGCAGGCACTCGAGGCAGCCCGAGACGTCGCAGGTGTTGTCCGTCCGGCCGGCCCCGGCCGCCTCCCGCAGAGCAACGGCGTCGAGCCGCCTCAGGGTCTCGCGCGAGAGGGTCAGCTTCTTGAGCGCATCCTTCTTCATGTCGTCTCCTTAGAAGGTCATGCCGGCTTCGCGAACCGGCGGTTCGAGAGCTTCGACTCTAAGAGCAGGGTGCGCCCCGGGGGCTGCGGCGCGTCGCGGTCTTACCTGGCCCTGGCGATCCGCCGGGTTACCGGCAGCCCTCCGGCCGCCTCCCGGGCGATGCCGTAGACGAGGAACTCCGTCCCCTTCACCACGGTGCGGCTTTCCAGGCGCTCGCCCAGGCGCTCCGCGACGCGGATGGAGGCGAGGTTCTCCGGCCGGATGAGGCTGATGACCCGGTCCTTGCCGAGGACAGTGAAGGCATGGGCCAGCGCCGCCCGGGCGCCCTCGGTCGCATAGCCGCGTCCCCAGAAGCGCCGCGAGAGGGTCCATGCGAGCTCAAAGCCCGGCCAGCCTTCCGGTTCGGCGAAGCCGGTCCAGCCGACGAACGTGCCGGTCTCTCGCTCCTCCATCGCCCACATGCCGTATCCCCGCATCTGCCAGTGCCCGAGGAGAAAGGCCAGATGGCGCCAGGACAGGCCGCGGTCGAACGGTGCCCCCGTGCCGAGATGGCGCATCACCTCGGGGTCCGCGCAGAGCTGGGCGTAATCCTCGAAGTCGCTGCCGCGAAAGGGTCGGAGGCGCAGGCGCTCGGTTTCCAGGATGCTCATGCCCGCAAGCCTACGCGGTGATCGAGAAACGCGCGGGGCGCCTTCCGCTGACCCGGGTCACGCGTCACCCGCTTGCCTACCGCCGGAACGGGGTTCCCGCTTGTCGCAACCGCGGCAAAGGGGCAGACTGCGGGCAGAGAGACTTTTTTTGACCCGGGTCAATCCCTGACCCGCGGGTGAACGCCTCTCGGAAAGGAAGGCGGTATGCATCGAGCCCTCCTGGCTCTTGCTCTCAGTCTCGCCCTGGGCATTCCGGGGTTCCAGTGGGCGGCCGGGCTGGTCGAGATCGCGCTGTCCTCGACGGCACGGACGCACGCTGGAAACATTTTTGACCCGGACGGTGCCCATACGGACGCCGGTGGCATTTTTGACCCCGATGGTTAGGCGCACCGCCGCGCACCGAGGCACCCTATTTCAGTGAGGATGGACGAGGGCGGAGCCTACCGCCCTCTTTGTTTCTTCGAGTATACTTTTCTGCGCGCGTCTTACTGCGGAGGGTTTCGGAATGGAGCGACATGTCTCGCCCTCTGTGCTGGTCCGTGTGTTTTCCGGGCAAGCCTCCGGACCTGAGGTGGAGAACGCCGTCCCTCACCTGGCTCGCTGCCAGGCGTGCTGGGACCGGGCCGGTCGAGTCATTTCGGAGCTGCGGAGGCAGGGTCTTCTGGCGCGTGCCGTCGACGAGCGCCAAGCCATTATCGACCTGTACGAGAAGGGAGAGGCCCAGTCTCTCCGCCGGCTCATGGCGCGCGGCCGGTGGGCGGAGCTACGGCGACTCCCCGTCCGGCAGCAGCTCGACCGCCTCAAGGCCGAGCCAGAGCTTCTGACGCTCGAGATGTTCCACACCGTGGCCGGGGAGGCCGAGCTCACTTCGCAGGAGGACCCTCACCTCGGCGAAGAGACGGCGATCGTCGCTGCGGCCCTGGCCGCGGCCCTCCCTAAGGACCGCTATCCAGAGCCGTTCCGGAACGACCTGCAGGGCGAAGCGCTGGCGATTGTCGCGAACTGCCGCCGGCTGGCAGGAGACTGGCGGGGAGCTGCCGCCGCCCTCGGCGCGGCACAAGGCCATCTCCAGCGGGGGACCGGCGATCCGGTACGGGATGCCCGGCTCCTCTCGCTCAAGGCGTCCCTGGCCACGGACACCGGCCAGCTGGAGCAGGCACTGAAACTCCTGGCTCGCACCTCAACGCTTTATAGCGAGGCTAAGGATACTGAGGCAGTCGCCGCGGTTAAAGTCAAAGAGGCCAATACCTTGCTGGCCGCGGGCCGCCACGAGGAGGCCATTGCCCGGGCGGAAGAGGCGCTGAGTGGGCTGCGGCCGGGAGAGACCCGGCTTGCACTGTTGGCGCGGAATGTCATCACCGCGAGCCTCGTATACTTGGAGCATCCGGCCGAGGCGCTGTACAACTTCCTCGTCTCCCAACCTCTTATCAAGCAACTCCCGGGCCTGCGGACCGAGCTGCAGTCGGGCTACCTGGAGGCGCTCCTCCTCGACTCCCTGGGGCATGACCGGGAATCGGACAAAGCCTTCCGCTACAACATTACGAGTTGGATGGAGGCCGAGCTCTACAAGGACGCCTTTCTTGCCATGCTGACGCACTTCGAGATTCTTTGCCGGCGGGATGCGTTGGAAAGAGCGGCCCGGGCCTGCGAGGAGGCGCTCGAGCGGATCGAGCAGGCGGGGACGGGTTGCCACTCTCAGATGACCGAGCTCTGGCGTGACCTCCTGGCCCTGGTCCAAGCCCGGCGATTGACCGAGCACCAATTGTTGGTGGCGAGGCAATACCTCGTCCGGCACTGGGCTGTGCCGGCGCGCCACCCTCCACTGGAGAGTTGGCCGCAGATTTCTTCTGTTGCCTACCGTGAGGATCTCAAGGCTGTCGAGGTATTGCCTCCACTCCCGGTGGAGGTGCCCAGTCGGCCGCTTCCTTCCGGCTCTCCCGACCTCGCCAATGGCGGCTACGAAGAGGCGTTGGAGCGCTTTGACCGTGAGCTCATCGCGGCCGCCCTCGCCCGAAGTGGAGGACGCGTCCGCGAAACCTCGCGGCTGCTCGGCATCTCCCGCAACACCCTACGCACGAAGATCAAGCACTACGGCTTGGTAGCGGGTGACCCGGCCCCCCCACCTCCAGCGCCTGAACCGCTGGGCGAAGGAGAGGAGAGCCAGGCACACCGCTGGTTGCGGGCTCGCGCCTGGTGGACGGAGCTGAAGACACTCCCGCGTGGGCAACAGATCGAGCGGATCAGGACCGTTTCCACCCTGCAGACGCGCGAGTTGTTCGAAGTTATCGCCGAGGAAGCCGCGAGCGTCGCGCCGAGCGATCCTCGCCAGGGCCAGGAGATGGCCCTCCTCGCGCACACTCTGGCCGGTCTGCTCCCGCGTAGCAGCTGCCCAGAGCTGGCGAGGAACGACTTCCAGGGAGCAGCCCTGCTGGTCGTCGCGAACTGTCGGCGGCTGGCAGGAGACTGGCAAGGATCTGCCGCCGCCTTCGGCGCGGCGCGGAGCCATCTCGAACAGAGTTCTGGCGAACCGGCACGCGTCGCCCGGCTCCTCTCCCTCCAGGCCTCGCTCGCGACGGACATGGGGCATGTGGACCAGGCTCTGGCTCTCCTGGCCCGCGCCGCTGCGCTCTATCGCCAGGCCAAGGACCCGGTAGCGGTGGCGTCGGTCACCGTGAAGGAGGCGAATACCCTCTTGGCCGCCTTTCGCCACGAGGAAGCCATCGACCGCGCAGAGGAGGCCCTGCGGTCACTGCCGCCAGGGGCCGCCCGCCTGGAGGTCCTGGCGAGGAACGTCATGATCGCGAGCCTCGTCTACCTGGGGAGGACGGCTGAGGCGTTGCGCCACCTGGTCGCCGTCGAGCCGCTTTGCCGGCAACTCGGGGGGCTTCGGACTGAATTGCAGTCTGGCTACCTGGAAGCGCTCCTGCTCGACGCTCTGGGTCATGCCCGGGAAGCTTCAGCCGCCTTCCAGAACACCATCGCGCGCGGCATGGAGGCCGGACTCTACAAAGACGCCTTCCTTATTATGCTAACGCAATTCGAGTTCCTGTTCCGGCGGGGAGCCCTCAACCGGGCCGCCAGCACCTGCGAGGAGGCGCTCGACCGCCTGGAGGAGGCCGGGGAGGACTTCCATGCCCCGATGAAGGAGCTGTGGCGAGCCCTCCTGACCCTGGTCAACGCCCGCCGCTTGACCGAGAGCCACCTCCTGGAGGCCCGGCATTATCTTGTGCGCTGCGGCAACCTGTCCGAGCCGCGCGCCGCCCGAGGGGCCGTTGCCTTCGCGCTCCCCGTCTGGGCCGGCGGTCCGGCCGCGCCGGAGGTGGAGAATGCGCCGATCCCTGCCAGCCCGGCCGAAACGGCGCCGGCCGTTCCGGCACCGAGCCCCGACCCGCCGACCGTTGCCATCACGCCACCCGACCCGGCGACGAGCCTCGCCGAGGACGGGTACAAGCAGGCGCTGGAGCGCTACGACCGCCAGCTCGTCGCGGCCGGCCTCGCCCAATGCCAGGGCCGGCTCGGCGAGACCTGCCGCCTGCTCGGCATCTCCCGCACCCTCCTGCGCGCCAAGCTCAAGCGCTACTTCCTCACCGGCTCCGACGCGGATTAGGGCCAACGCCGGCAGGCTGTCATCGCCGTTCAAGGGGCAGCGGCCGCCCCCCGAAATTCTGTCGCCGCAATTCAGGGGGCAGCGGCCGCCCCCTGAAATTCCGTCATCGAAATTCAGAGGGCAGTGGCTGCCCCTCGAAAGTCTGTCATCGCAATGCAAGGGGCAGCGACCGCCCTGCGAAATTCCGTCACCGAAATTC
>DASQPA010000286.1:0-2844 GCA_035644215.1 Thermoanaerobaculia bacterium | reverse complement strand
CGGGTGAGAAATGGAACGTCTTCGCCAAATCTTCAGGTGAAGGCATGGCCGCAACGTACTCGGAAGCCACTTCTCGCGCAGGGTCATAGGCGGAGAAGCTGCCGTCTACACGTGCGTAGAGCACAAGGCTGCTATGCGGATTAGGTTCCCTTGGGAGCGACCAGGATTGAGTGCGAAACTTAAACCAGCTTGAAGTCTCTGAGCCGTCGAGTCGGCAGTGAATCCTAGGCTTGGCTGCATTGGGCTCTGGCCAGGCTTGATCTCCTGCCCAGCTGTGAGTCATCGCCCACCACGCGACGTCCAGGACGAAGGTCTTGCCGAGCCCATTGTCCCCAGTGAGCAGGTTGAGCCGCGGCGCAAGCTCCAAATCGAGCTCGGGCGCCGGTCCCACACCTCTTAAGCTTATTCGCTCCAGCACTTTGACCTCCTACCTCGGCACCTCCGGCGCCCGGATGGCCCCATTCTATGAGGCTTGCGCCCCATCGGGGTACCAACCCTTGTAGAATCCACCCATGGCGATGGGGCACGATCACTCCGCCCACGGTGGGCACTCCCACGGGCCGAGCCCGGGCGAGGCGAACTTTCGCCGTTTCGTGATCGTCCTGATTCTCACCGCGGTCTTCATGGTCGCCGAGGCGGTAGGGGGGTGGTACAGCAACTCGCTCGCCCTCCTGGCCGACGCCGGACATATGCTGTCGGACGTCGGGGCGCTCGGGCTCTCGCTCTTCGCCATCTGGATCGCGCGGAAGCCTCCCAACTCGAAGCAGACCTATGGCTTCCACCGCACCGAGATCTTGGCCGCCCTGATCAACGGCGCCACCCTGATCGCCATCTCGATCTACATTTTCGTCGAGGCCTGGCACCGTCTGCACGAGCCGCACGAGGTCAAGGCGCCGCTCATGATGGCGATCGCCGTCGGCGGCCTGGTGGTCAACGTCGCCGCGCTCTTCATCCTCCAGGGGGGCAAGAGCGACAACCTGAACGTGCGCGGCGCCTGGCTGCACACCCTGACCGACGCCCTGGGGAGCGTCCAGGCGATCGTCGCCGGCGGGCTCATCTGGGCCTTCGGCTGGCGGCTCGCCGATCCCATCGCCTCGGCGCTCATCGGCCTCCTCGTCCTGTGGTCCTCGTGGTCGCTGGTCCGGGAGACGGTCGCCGTCCTCATGGAGGCGGCGCCCGGCCACATCGATGTCGACGAGGTGCGCCAGGCCATCCTCGCCGTCGCCGACGTGCGCGGGGTCCACGACCTCCACGTCTGGACGATCACCAGCGGCCGCGAGTCGCTCTCCGCCCACGTGGTGACCGCGGAGGGCCGCAACCGCAGGGGCCTCCTCGCCGAGATCCGCCACTCGCTCCACGACCGCTTCGGCATCCACCACGTCACCATCCAGGTCGAGGCCGAAGGGCACGACCCCTGCCACGGCTGCGACGCTCCGCGCTGAAGCGCCGGCCTGAGGACTCCGCCATGCCTCGACTGCGACGGTTCCTGCTCGGTTGCCTCGTCCTGCTCCCGGTGCTCCCGGTGCTCCCGATCGGGGCCGGCGTCGGCCTCGCCGCGGCGGAGCCGCCTCCGGCGGCCGCTCCCGAGACTCCGGCCCCGCCGCCGGCAAAGGGCGGGGGCGCTTTCGATTACTTCTTCAAGAAGAAGCAGCCGCAGCCGGCACCCTCTCCCCCGGCCGCTTCGGAGGCTGCGGCTCCCGCCGCCCCCGTCCCGGCCCCGCCGGTTGCGGCAGCCCCCCCGGCTTCCGAGCCGAAGCCGGGAGAGGGGGACCATGTCGAGATGACCACCTACTACCTCGTCCTCCTCCGCAGAGGGCCGACCTGGACGGCGGAGGAGACCCCGGCGGTGGTGAAGCTCCAGGAGGCGCACATGGCGAACATCCGCCGGCTCGCCCAGGCGGGAACGCTGGTCCTCGCCGGACCCTTCCTCGAGCAGGCCGGCCCGGGGAGCCTCTCCGGCCTCTTCCTCTTTCGCGCCGGCTCGCGCCAGGAGGTCGAGACGCTGACCGCGACCGACCCGATGGTCCAGGCCGGCCGGCTGGTGCCGGAGATCTTCCCCTGGCTCGGCCCCAAGACGCTGCACTTCTAAGGGAGGGGAGCACCATGGAGATCCGTTCCGTCGAGACCTTCGTCCCCTACTTCGCGGGCATCCGCGCCCGCACCGAGCGGGTGCTCGACTGCATCCCCAAGGAGCGGCTGGAGTGGAGCCACCGGACGGGGGCGTTCACCTTCGGCGACCTCGCCCGCCACCTGGGTGCCATCGAGCGCTACATGTTCGCCGAGAACGCCTGCTGCCGGCCGAGCCTCTACCCCGGGCACGGACGCGAGCTGGCCGACGGCTATGACGCGGTGCGCGCCTTCGTCACCCGGATGCACGAGGAGTCGATGGCGATCTTCCAGGCGCTCTCCCCGGAGGACCTCGAGCGGCGCTGCCTCACCCCGGCCGGCACTCCGATCACCGTCTGGAAGTGGCTGCGCGCCATGGTCGAGCACGAGGTCCACCACCGCGGGCAGATCTACCTCATGCTCGGCATGCTCGGCATCCCCACCCCGCCCATGTACGGTTTGACCTCCGAGGAGGTCAAGGAGCGCAGCCTGCCGCTGGCACCGCGCGCGGTGCACTGAACGGCGGCCTTCAGCGTGTCGCCGCCGCGGTCTGCGCGAGATAGGCGGCGATGGCCGCCCCCTCCCGCTCGCGCAGGCGCAGGCAGTCGTGGACCTGGTCGGCGGCGTTCGCCAGCTGCCGGTCGGTCCCCGGCACGCTGTGACCGGGGGCGGAGAAGAAGGCCTCGGCGCGGGCCAGCCGTTCGGCCGAGCAGCCCGCCGCGATCACCGGCAGCAGGG
>DASQPA010000285.1:0-16602 GCA_035644215.1 Thermoanaerobaculia bacterium | reverse complement strand
GGCCCCTCGCCCAGGACGACGACCTGGCTCCGGACGTCCACTCCCGGCTCGTAGTTGGCTTTCTTCTTGCCGTCGTGCCCCACCCCCTTGTCGCCGGTCCGCACGCCGACCACCCGGCCGTTCTCGAGCAGGGCCTCCACGGCGGGGGTCTCGAAGAGGAGGTCGACGCCCAGGGCCTCGACCTTGGGGGCCATCCAGCGGAGGAGCTTGCCTAAGGAGGCCACGTAGTTGCCGTCGTTTTCGAGCGGCGGCGGAATGGGGAGGGAGAGGGAGCGCTTCTCGGTCAACCAGAGGAGCTTTTCGTGCTCGTGCTCGACCTTGCCCTCGAACGGCGCCTGGCGCCAGTCCTCGGGGAACAGCTCGCGCAGGGCGCGAGGGTCGACCACGGCGCCGGAGAGGGCGTGGCTCGCCACCTCCTTGCCTTTCTCCAGGACGGCGATCGAGATCTCGATCTTTTTGGCCGCCTTGGCGTTGTGCTCCTTGAGGAGGCGGGCCAGGTGGTACGCCCCGGCGAGGCTCGCCGGTCCGGCGCCGACGAAAACGACATCGATGTCCAAGGTTTCGCGCTGCGGCTCGTCGTTCATGCGGGATGGGTCTCCGGGAAATCCGCCGGATGCTACCACGAGGAGGGCGGAGGCAATGTCCCGCTATACTTCCCCGCTACTGTCCGGAGATCCGCCGTGCCCACCCCGACCCACGCCACCCTCGTCGCCACCCTGACCACGGCCCCGACCGCGGGGCTCCCCGACCTTTCCGGGGTCGAATGGCTGGAGGTGCGGGCGGACCTCGTGGGCGACCTCGACCCGGCGGCGTTGCAGTCGTTGCGCTCCGCCTTCCCCGGCAAGCTCCTCTATACCTTGCGGAGCCGCGCCGAGGGGGGCGGCTTCGAGGGCTCGGTCGAGAAGCGGCGGCGGCGGATCGCCGAGGCGGCCGAACGCTACGACCTCCTGGACCTCGAATGCGAGCGCGACCTCGCCCCGGAGGTCCTGAAGGCGGTGGCGCCCGAGCGGCGGATTCTCTCCTGGCACGGGGGGGCGGTGGGCCTCCAGGGCCTCCAGTCGCGCTTCGAGAAGATGGCCGCCTACGACGCCTTCCTTTATAAGATGGTGCCGGCGGCCACCCAGCCGGGGGAGGAGCTCGCCCCCCTGCTCCTCCTCCACCAGCAGAAGCGCTCGGACCTCGCCACCTTCGCCTCCGGCCCCACCGGCGCCTGGACCCGCCTGATCGCCCCCCGCCTGGGAGCGCCGGTGGTCTATGCTGCGGCCTCGGAGGTGCCCGGGGCGCCGGGGCAGATCGCGCTCTCCCGTCTGCGCGACGACTACGGCCTCCCCGACCTGCCGCCGGTCGAGGTGCTCTTCGGCATCGCCGGCCACCCCGTCGCCCACTCGCTCTCGCCGCGGCTCCACAACGGCGCCTACCGGGCGCTGGGGATTCCGGCCCTCTACCTCCCCTTCCACGTCACCTCGTTCGGCGACTTCTGGCTGGAGGTGGTCGAGAGCGGCGTCCTGGAGCTTCTGGGGATGCCTCTCCGCGGTCTCTCCGTCACCGCCCCCTACAAGGAGGCCGCCCTGGCGGTCGCAGGCGCCGAGAGCCCGCGCGCGGCGCGGATCGGCGCCGCCAACACCCTGGTGTGGAACGACAGTGTTTGGGAGGCGGAGTCGACCGATCCCGAGGGGGTGGTCCTGCCGCTCCTGGCGCGCGGTTTCGATCCTAGAGAGAAGGCGGCGGCCGTGGTGGGGGCGGGGGGGGCGGGGCGCTCCTCGGCGGTGGGTCTGGAGGTGGCCGGCGCCCGGGTGACCCTGTTCAACCGCGGCGCCGAGCGGGGCGAACGGGCGGCGGAGGACCTGAAGCTCCCCTATCTGCCCCTCGACCAGCTCGACCCGGCGGCCTTCGACCTCCTGGTCAACGCCACCTCCCTGGGGCGCGACCCCGAGGGGCCGCTCCCCTTCCCCCTCGACCGCCTGCGCCCGGGAACGGTGGTGATCGACCTGGTCTACGACGCCGCCCGCCCCGGCCCCACTCGGCTCCTCGCCGAGGCCGCGGCGCGCGGCGCCGTCGCCGTCGACGGCCGGGAGGTCCTCCTCTCCCAGGCCCTTGGGCAGTTCCGCATGATGACCGGGAAGGAGATGCCGGTCGAGCTCGCCCGGCGGCAGCTGGGGTTGGGGTAGGCGCGCGACGTTTTGACAACCCCTACCCCAACCATTAGCATTCCCTCCCTGCGGGGCCGGTGTAGCTCAGCGGTAGAGCGCCTGACTGTGGATCAGGAGGTCATGGGTTCGACCCCCATCGCCGGTGCCATTGTTTTCGAACCAGCCGTGTAACTCGTAAGGAGCCCTCCCATGCCGGACACCGTGGAGCCACGCCTGTCGCGTGGGCTGCGCGATCTGCTACCCGAGCAGATGCTGCCACGCCAGTGGATGATCGACACCGTCCGCGGCGTCTACGAGCTCTACGGCTTCGTGCCGCTGTCCACTCCCGCCATCGAGTATCTGGACGTCCTCTCGGGCTCTGCGGCCGGACAGGAGGCGCAGCAGTCGATCTTCACGGTCAGCAACCCCGAGGAGGAGGTCCTGGGGCTGCGCTTCGATCTGACCGTCCCCCTGGCCCGCGTCGTCTCCCAGTACCGCGACCTGCCGCGCCCCTTCCGCCGCTACCAGGTGTCGCCGGTCTGGCGCGCCGACAAGCCGGGGCCGGGGCGCTTCCGCGAGTTCACCCAGTTCGACCTCGACTCGGTGGGCACCGAATCGGAGATCGCCGACACCGAGATCATCGCCGGGATGTGCGACTCGCTCGCCGCCTTGAAGGTGGCCTCCAAGGTCCGCTTCTCCAGCCGCGGCATCCTGAACCTCGTGCTCGCCTACGCCGACCTCGCCCCCGAGCGCGGGGTGGACGTCTTCCGGGTGCTCGACAAGCTCGACAAGGTGGGGCTCGACAAGGTCAAGCTGGAGCTGACGACCGGCTACCACGACGCCTCGGGCGACTTCATCCCCGGCCTCAAGCTGAGTGCCGACCAGGTCGGCAAGATCGAGCGCTTCCTCGCCATCCGCTCGGACGACCGGCGCGAGGTCGTCGACCAGTTGCGCGACCTCTTCGCCGCGGTGCCCGGGGCGGACCGCGAGATCGGCACCGTCGAGGCGATCTCGAACCACCTCTACGCCCTGGGCTACGGCGACGAGCCGGTGGCGCTCGACCTTTCGATCGCCCGCGGCCTCGCCTACTACACCGGCCCGGTCTTCGAGGCCATGCTGCTCGACGCGCCGCAGTTCGGCTCGGTCTTCGGCGGCGGCCGCTACGACGACCTGGTCCTCCGCTTCCTGGGCGAGAAGGTCCCGGCGACCGGCGCCTCGATGGGCGTCGACCGCCTGCTCGCCGCCCTCGTCCACCTGGGGCGGGCCGGGCAGCAGAAGGCGACCGCCAAGGTGCTGGTCGTCAACATGGACCCGTCTTTGAAGGAGGAGTACCTGGCGATCACCTTCGAGCTCCGCCGGGCGGGGATTCCCGCCGAGATGTACCTCGGCCTGGAGAAGGGGATCGGCAAGCAGCTCAAGTACGCCGACCACTGCGGAGTTCCCATCGCCCTCCTCCTGGGGTCGACCGAGAAGGAGAAGGGGGTGGTGACGCTCAAGGACATGGAGATGGGCCGCCGCCGGGCGCAGAAGCTCGACAACCGCAAGGAGTGGCTGGAGGAGCGGCCCGGCCAGCGCGAGGTGCCGCGCGGCGAGCTGGTGGCCGCGGTGCGCGAGCTGCTCTCCCAGATCGGGGGCGAGGCCCGTTGAGCGAGGCTGTTCCCTCCGCGGTGGTCCTGGACGGCGGCTCCCTCACCCTGGCCGACCTCGTCCGGATCGCCCGTGACCCCGAGGTGCGGGTCGAGATCGCCCCTGCGGCTCTCGACCGGGTGCGCCGCAGCCGCGAGCAGATCTGGCGGATCGCCGAACGCTACCGCGAGGACTATGCGCGCCTCGCGGGCGGGGAGGCGGTCCAGCCGGTCCTCGAATACGGGGTGACGACCGGCTTCGGCGAGTTCAAGGACATCCCCGTGGCCCCCGACTGCCTGGAGGAGCTGCAGCGCAACATCCTGCTCAGCCACTCGGCCGGGGTGGGGGAGAACGCCGACCCGGCCGACCCGGCCAACCGCTTCGCGCCGGAGGTGGTGCGGGCGGTCCTCGCCATCCGCCTGAACGCCTTCCTCAAGGGGCACTCCGGGGTGCGGATCGAGCTCGCCCAGGCGGTCCACCGGATGCTCGACCGGGGGATCGTGCCGCACGTCCCTCTGCGGGGGTCGGTCGGCTCCTCGGGCGACCTCTGCCCGCTCGCCCACACCTTCGTCGTCCTCCTCGGGGAGGGCAGCTA
The DNA here is from genome assembly GCA_035644215.1 of Thermoanaerobaculia bacterium. GTDB lineage: Bacteria > Acidobacteriota > Thermoanaerobaculia > Multivoradales > UBA5704 > DASQPA01. The sequence continues at coordinate 12,252 of DASQPA010000285.1, read as the reverse complement.
CGACGTGGCGCGGACCGCCGCCGACCTCCGCGCCCTGCGCGCGGAGCGCCGGGAGCCGCGCCGCGGGCTCGCCCAGCTCGAGGCCGACCTCGGCATGGCGGTCCCCGCCCCGAGCTACAAGGAGGGCCTGGCGCTGACCAACGGCGCCAACTACTCGGCCGCCCTCCTGGCCCTGGCCGTCCACGACGCCGAGGCCGCCGCCAACCTCGCCGACGTCGCCGCCGCCCTTTCCCTGGAGGCGGTCTGCGGCTGTGCCCGCGCCTTCGATCCCAAGGTCCACGCCGCCCGCGGCCAGGTGGGGCAGATGGCGAGCGCCGCCAACTTCCGTACCCTCCTCGCCGGCAGCCGTCTGCTCGAACGGGCGGGCGCGGTCCAGGACGTCTACTCCCTGCGCTGCGCCCCGGCGGTGCACGGCGCGGCCCGCGACACCGTGGCCTATGCCCGGATGGTCGCCCTGCGGGAGATCAACGCGGCGACCGACAACCCGCTCTTCTTCCCGGGTGCGGAGACGCCGCCCTGGGATCACGAGTTCCGCGCCAACTGGCCGGCGACCTACCGCGGTGAGGAGCGCCTCTCCTACTCGGCCGGGAACTTCCATGGCGAGCCGGTGGGGGTCGCCGCCGACCTCCTGGCGATCGGTCTCGCCGAGCTCGCCAACATCGCCGAGCGGCGCATCCAGGTGCTTCTCGACGGCCGCCAGAACCGCAACCTGCCGGGCAACCTGATCGCCCGGCGTGGGGTCAACTCGGGGCTCATGCTCACCCAGTACGGCGCCGCCGGGATCGTCTCCGAGAACAAGGTCCTGGCCCACCCGGCCTCGGTCGATTCGATCCCCACCTCGGCCAACGCCGAGGACCACAATGCCATGTCGACCTACGCCGGGCGCAAGCTGCAGACGGTGCTGCGCAACGCCCAGGCGGTCCTCGCGATCGAGCTCCTGGTCGGCGCCCAGGCGGTGGAATGGCGGGTGGGGATGGGGATCGACCCCGGTCTCAAGGCGCCGCGCCTGACCGAGTGGGCGGAGGCGGAACGCGAGGCCGAAGCCTTCGCGGCGGCCACCGCCCGCGAGCGGCGGGGAGAGATCGCCACCCACCTCGGCCGCGGCACCGGCGCCGCCTACCTCGCGGTGCGGGAGGTGGCCGAGCCGCTGCTCGCCGACCGCACCCTGGACGGGGACATCCGCGGGGTGCAGGCGCGGGTGGAGGACCGGTCGCTCCTCGGGGCGGTGGAACGGGCGCTGGGAGAGCCGCTCCGGAGCGTCGAGGCACTGGCGCCGGCGCCGCCGGCATCGCCCTCGAAGCCCTAGGTCCGCGCCGCAGCCTCGTGTGCTAAACTTTGTAAGGCAAGCAAGGAGAAGCGATGCAAGCACAAGTTGCCGTGGATCCGCAGAAGGTGCTGGACTCCCTCGCCGCCCACATCGCGATTCTCGATGAGAACGGCACCATCGTCCAGGTGAACCGCGCCTGGAACTACTGCTTCTCCCGCCGGCTCAAGGGGCTGTCCTGCGTCGGCAGCGAGAATCGCGAGGCGGATGCGCCCCCGCCCCCCAGTGCCAGCATCGGCGCCAACTACCTGAACGTCTGCCGCAACACGCAGGGTCGCGAGGCCCCCTACGCTCAGGCCGTCCTCCAGGGGCTCGAGGACGTCCTCGCGGGGCGGCAGGATGAGTTCAACTTCATCTATCGCTGCGCCTGGCCGGTGGAGGTGCTCGAGTTCCTCCTCACCGCCACCCCCCTGCCGGGCGGCGGTGCCGTGATCTCGCACCAGGAGATCCCCCCGCAGTTGAATCGAGCGGCTCCGAAGCCAGCCGAGCCGGCGCACGCCTCGGCGTAACGGCGACCGTTCCCGATCATGAACCGCCGGCCTCCTCCAGGCCCGGCTCGCCCGGCTGTCGCCGCGAAGGAACTTCCGGTCTCTTGCCGCGCCTGCGTTGCCGGGATAGAGTTCCAGCTCGGAGGGTAGTTCCGGCAAAGGACGATCTCATGCACGACGACGAACAAGCGATCCGAGAGCTGGTGGAAACCTGGCTCAGCGCCTCAAAAGCCGGAGACACCGAAAAAGTCCTCCGCCTCATGGCCGAGGACGTGGTGTTCCTGGTGCCTGGGCAGGCGCCCATGCGCGGCAGGGCCGCCTTCGCAGCGGCCCAATCCAGCCTGGAGCCCTACCAGATCGAAGCCACCAGCGAGATTCAGGAGATCAAAGTTCTCGGCGAGTGGGCCTACACCTGGACCCGGCTCTCGATCGTCATCACCCCCAAGGAGGGCGGAGCGCCCATCCGGCGCGCCGGCAACACGCTCTCCATCCTGCAGAGACAGGCCGGCTCCTGGGTGATCTTCCGTGACGCCAACCTGCTCGCCGTGGTGCCGAATCCGGAGTGAGAGAGCAGGAGAACCGACGGGATCTACCATTTCTACAACACCGAGATCCTCTATGCCCCCAGCGAGCCGGGGCAGGACGGCCGGCACGTGGACATGATCTGGCCGCTGTGGAACCTGTTCGACCTCACGCCGGAAGGGCGAGGGACCGACTGGTACCCGAGGCTGGCCTACGGGGCGGAGTAGGGCTCAACCGATCCGCACGTCGTGGCTCTTGGCGTCCGGCTCGGCAAAGCGGACGAGCCGGCCGGCTTCGTCCGTGAGGTCGGCCTGAACGCTTTTCGACAGCTTGCCGAACGGCTCGACGGCGAGGGTCGCCGTCCCCTTCTTCCGCTCGAGCTTCCAGGTGCCGGCGACGAAGCCGTCGACGAGGAAGGTCGGCGCGACGCGCAGGCCGGGGAGATAGACCGACGAGCGGTGCTCGTCGGCGACGAACCGCTTGCGGTCGTCGTGGCCCAGGACCAGGTTGTCGAACTCGGGGAGGAAGCGGACGGGAGCGGGGGTATCCTCGGGCGGCCGCGGCGCCTCCGGCAGATCGAAGAGCTCTCTCTTGCGCTCGTCGCGAAAGGTGAGGAGCCGGGGGCGGAGCGCCTCGAAGACCTCCCGCAGCTTCTGGAACCCTGACCAGTTCTGCGCGTCGGCCACACTCGCCGGACCGAAGGCCGCGAGGTAGCGCAGCACCAGCGCGGCCGGGCCGTCGTCGGGGTGGAGCGGCGCGCCGAGCCAGGACTCGGCGAGGGCGAAACGGGAGACCGTGGGAAAGCCCCAGGGATCGTCGGTCGGCACCATGACGAGCGGCAGGGTCATCCGCACGGCGTAGCCCATGGCCCGCTCGTCGCCCTCCGGATCGCGGCTCACCAGGTAGTCGCGCAAATCTTCGAACGTCCGCGGTTCCTCTTGAAGCCGGACGCGCGCCGCCGCGGCGAGATCGGCCTCGTCGAGGATGACCGCGCGCTGGCGGAGGATGGCGTGCATCCCGCGGGTCAAGAGCGGCTGGAGCGCGGCGCGAAGAATCAGGTAGTCCTGGGCGGCCACCAGATGCAGGGTGCCGCGCAGGAACGTGGCGCGGACCACGGCGCGATCGTGGAGCAGACGGTGGAGGTCCTCGCGCCGGAACCCCTCGATCCGCGACCAGAGCCCGAGAAACGGCGGCCGGGGCCATTGGGCCTGGAGGCCCACGAGGCGCTCGGTGACGGCGAGAGGGGCGAGCGGCGATTCTGCCTCGCGCGCCAGGAGCACCTGCCGGGCGAGGGTGGCGCGGTTGAGCGCGCGCAGGCTCAAGGAGGACGCAGTCATGGTCGCCTCATGGTAACCCGGCTCCTGCCTGGCCGGCGCGCGGAGGAAGGAGGAAGACTGCTACGATATCTATCGAGGAGGTCTTCGTATGAAGCTCAAAGTAGTGGTTCATGAGGCGGAAGAAGGCGGGTTCTGGGCCGAGGTGCCAGCGATCCCCGGCTGTGCCACGGAGGGAGAGAGCTTCGAGGAGCTGCTTCAAAACCTCTATGAGGCGGTCGAGGGTTGTCTCTCCGTGGACGTCGAGCCGGTCCACGGAGCGGATCGGGTCATCGAAATCGCCGTATGAAGTCCCTCTCTGGCAAGGACCTGGCAAAGGTACTGGAGCAGAGGGGCTGGGTCCTTAGAAGGATCCATGGCAGTCACCATATCTACATGAAGGAAGGTAGTGAGGTCCGGCTCTCCGTTCCGATTCATGGAAGCCGCGCGCTCAAGATCGGACTGCTTCGGCATCTCCTCAAGATGGCGGCGATCTCCCAGGAGGAGATCTGATAGGAACTGCTCACCTAGCGAGTCATAGAGAGAAGCACTGAGGGGCCTGGCATTAGGGAGTTCTCGCATGGATTTAGCTCGCCTGCGCGAAGTTCTCCGGCCCCACGTTGTCGCACTCGGGTATTCGTGTACTCACAGCACGCTGCCGGATATATGCGAAAAACTGGGCCTACCTTCTCCTGGAGAAGGGACTAAAGCAGAACGGATAAGTACGAGCTTCGATGCGCTTTCTGACGCGGATCTCCCTCTGATGGCAGAGCGCTTCTTGGAATTGCATCTACCCAGGCCGGCCATACGAAATGAGATTCAGGACATTCTTTGGGTTGATACCGCCGCTCCCGAAATCCCGAAGAAGTTTCGGAGGGAGGTTGCTCGTGCGCTAGCGGACGACCTGTATGTCGACTCCCGGCGATTCGATGATCTCTTAGAGAGACTGTGGATTACGAATGACGACCCTCTGGCCTTCTTCGATGAAGCAACTCCCTTCGTGCGGAAATCGATCGGCATGTTCATCGTAACCCAGGAGACTGGTCGGCCGAGGATCTGTTCGACAGACTTGGAGCATTCAGTGCTTCAGATCGCCGATTTGCCCTGTTCCTCGAAGGACTCGCTTCCTCGGAGGTGCGCCCGGATGAAGCGGCCCAACGCCGCTTCGTACAGGTTGTAAACGGACCTCTTCGCGAGTGCGGTGTGGAGCTGCGTGAGACCGATTCAGAGGGCGGCTACCCCGTGTTCACGATCGTCTCAACTGGCGGCGCCCCCTTGGGGCGGCCGAAAAATCTCATTTTCGCATCCTCCGTGAAACCGGATCTCCGGTTCCGAGATGCTGTGAACAACGACATCGAAATCGTGGGAGACTCAGCACGCGGTATGGTGAAGAAGTTCTTCGACGCTCTCTTCAAACGACATGGGGTCCTGGCAACGACTATCTAGACGTCTGACCTGGGGCAGATCTGTACAAACGAGACAGATTTTTCCCTGGGAGCGCTCGCGTCCCCGCCGGCCGGGCGGTAGAAAAGAAGCCGGCGAGGACGCCAGCGCTCCCAGGGAAAAATCGTCGGTTTGAGATCGGAGACCTTGCGTACTGGCCGACCGGATCGCGGCGGCCTGGAAGGTCTTGGGACCCCAATACCAAAACCGAAACCGGCGGAGGCGGCCCGCGCGGCGGCCAAGCCCGGAGCTTGACACCAGCCCTCCCCCCTGCATATTCTCTCTGGTGACCGGGAATTTGACGATGCGCTACAACGACCCCACGCCGACCCTCTCTCGGGTCACTCCCACCGTTTCGAACCGGTGTGGACGGGGTCACGTGCATCATCACTCCATGATCTAGGTCGGGAGCCGTCCCGGCCAGAGCCACCCGGGACGAGAGACCCCAAAGCCTCACGATCGTCGCCTCCTTCCGGGTCCGGAAGGAGGTTTTCGTTTTGGTGGAAACCAGGAAGGGACCGCAGTGAAGGTCTCCGCCGGTCTGCCGGTCGGGGTGGCCGCCCTGCTCTTCGAGAGCGCCCGGGCGCGGCGCGCGGTCGAGACCCGCCTCGTCGACCGGCTGGAGGCGGAGGGCTACGGCGAGGTCATCCTCCCTGTCCTCGACTACGCCGAGCCCTACGATTCTCTCTTGACGGCGACCGGTCGCGGCGAGCTCTACCGCTTCGTCGACCGGGGCGGCGACCTCCTCGCCCTGCGCTCGGACTTCACCCCCATGCTCGCCCGCCTCCTCGCCCCCCGCCTCGCTTCGCTCGACCTGCCGCTGCGCCTCTTCTACCGCGGCGACGTGGTGCGCTACCAGGAGGAGCGGGCCGGCCATTTGCGCGAGCTTTTCCAGCTGGGCGCCGAGCTGCTGAGCGACGACGCGGCGGCGGCCGATCGCGAGGTGCTGCGGCTGTTTCTCCGTCTCCTCCTCGCCTCGGGCGCCGCGCCGGTCGAGGTCGTCCTCGGCCTGGCCGGGGCGCTCGACGAGCCGCTCCTGCGGGCGGGGCGGGCCATGGGACCGGACGGACCGGCCCGCCTCGCCGCCGCCGTGGCGCGGCGCGAACGAGGAGTGGCGCGGCAAGCCTCCGAGATCCTCTTCGAGGTCGTCGACCACGGCCTGCCGGGCAATCCCGCGGCGCTGGGCGAGGAAGCCGCCGCCCGGCTCGCCGACCTCCTCGCCCTCCGCGACGACCTCGCGGCCGAGTTTCCACAGGTGCGGCTGACCGTCGACCTGGCGGAGTTCGCCCGCCAAGCCCGGGACCCCGAGCTGCTCCAGGCGGTGGGGGAGCGCGCCTACTACGACGGCATCGTCTTCCAGGCCCACGCCGGGCCGTCCGGTCTGGCGGTGGGCGGCGGCGGCCGCTACGACCGCCTGTTCCGCGGCCTGGGAGCGGCGGCGCCGGCGGTCGGTTTCTCCCTCGGGCTCGACCGCCTGTGCGCCCCCGCCCCGGTGACCGCCTCGGTGATGGAGGTCGCGCCGTGATCCGCCTCGCTCTCCCCAAGGGGCGGAACCTGGGGCCGGTGCTCGCCGCCCTCGCCGCCGCCGGCCTCGCCGGCGAAGAGATGAGCGAGGCCGGGCTCGGCCGCCGCCTGAGGACCACCCTGCCGGGAACGGGGATCGAAGTTCTGTCGCTCAAGGACTGGGATCTCCCGCTCTACGTCGAGCACGGGGTGGCCGACTGCGGTTTCGTGGGGAGCGACGTTCTGGGCGAGGTGGACGGCGATCTCCTGGTGCCGCTGCGCCTGCATGCCGGGCGCTGCCGATTGTCCTTGATCGGCAAGGGGCCCGGTCCGCCGACGCCCGGCAGCCAGGTGCGCCTGGCGACCAAGTACCCCGCTACCGCCCGGCGGGTGGTGGCTCTGCGCCCCTGGGGGGCCGAGATCGTCCGCCTGTCGGGCTCGGTCGAGCTGGCGCCGCTGCTCGACCTCGCCGAGATCGCCCTCGACATCGTGCAGACCGGCCGGACCCTGGCCGAAAATCACCTGGTCGAGCTGGACGAGGTCGAGGAGGTGGCCGCCTGCCTGGTGGTCAACCGCGCCTCCTTCCAGCGCCACCGGGAGCTGTTGAACCGCTGGATCGGCCGCCTGGAGGCGGCGGGAGTCGCCTCATGAGCACACCCTTTCCCATCGTCACCGTAGGCTCCCGGAGCGGCCGGAGCACCCTCGAACGCCTCGCCGGGCGCGGCGCCTCCGTCCTCGACAAGAAAACCGTGCAGAAGGCCGAGGCGCTGGTCGACGCGATTCGCCAGGGCGGCGACCGCGCTCTCCTCGCGGCGGTGCGCAAGCTGGACGGCGTCACGGCGGATTCGGTGGCCGAGCTGGCGCTCAGCCCCTTGCCCGACGACGAGGCGAAGCTGCCGGCTGGCTTCGTCGAGGCGTTCGAGCGGGCGCGGGCGGCGATCGAGCGCTTCCACGCCCCCCAGGCAGCGGAGCGGCAGGCGGGCTACCGGGTCGAAGAGGAGGGGGTGGAGCTCGCCGAGGTCGTCACTCCGCTCTCCCGGGTGGGAATCTACGTCCCCGGCGGCCGGGCGAGCTACCCCTCGACCGTCCTGATGACCGCCATCCCCGCCCGGCTCGCCGGGGTGGCCGAGATCGCCGTCGCCACCCCGCCCGCCGGCTACCGGGAGAGCGCCCCCCTGCGCTACGCCCTGGAGACCCTGGGGCTCCGCGAGGTGTGGGGGATGGGCGGCGCGCAGGCGATCGCCGCCTTCGCCTACGGCACCGAGACGATCCGGCGGGTGGACAAGATCGTCGGTCCCGGCAACGCCTGGGTCACCGCGGCCAAGCGCCTCGTGGCGGGCGACGTGGGGATCGACGGGCTCGCCGGCCCCAGCGAGGTGGTGATCGTGGCCGATCCCGGAACCGACCCCGAAGGAGTGGCGGCGGACCTCCTCGCCCAGGCCGAGCACGACCCGCGGGCGATGGCGGTGCTCGTCACCATCGACGCCAAGCTCGCCCGCAAGGTGGCGGCGGCGGTCGAGCGGCAGCTCGCCGATCTCGCCGATTCCGCGACGGCCACGGCCGCCGACACCGCCCGCGCGGCGCTCGCCGACTGCGGCGCCGCCCTCGTCGTCGCCGATATCGAGGAGGCGCTCGACACCGTCGAGCGGCTCGCCCCCGAGCACCTGCAGCTGGTGGGCCTCGAAGCCGAGGGCCTCGCCACCCTCGTGCGCTCGGCCGGGGCGGTGTTCGTCGGCCCCGCGACCCCGGTGGTCTTCGGCGACTACCTGGCCGGCCCCAGCCACGTCCTCCCCACCGGCGGCAGCGCCCGCTTCGCCTCGGGCCTCGGGGTCGCCGACTTCCTGCGCCGCAGCCATCGCGTCCGTTTCACCCCCGAGGCCGCCGCCCACCGCGCCGCGGCGGCCGCCGTCCTCGCCGACGCCGAGGGGCTCCCCGCCCATGCCGCGGCCGCCCGCCGGAGGCTGCCATGAGTCGGAAGCGCGGCAAGCTCGGGAATCTCGAGCCTGCCGCCTGGGTCCGCCCCGAGCTCCGGGCGCTCCCCTCCTACGACTACGTCCCCGTGGCGGGGGACCACAAGCTCGACCAGAACGAGGTGCCCTGGGAGCTGCCGCGCTGGGTGAAACAAGAGGTCGCCCGCCGCCTGGTCGAGACCGACTGGGCGCGTTACCCCGACTTCCACGCCGAGGGCCTGCGCCGCGAGCTGGGGCGGCTTCACGGCTGGCCCTGGGAGGGGGTGCTGGTGGGGAACGGCTCGAACGAGCTTCTGGCCCTGGCCCTCGAAGCGCTCGCCCCGGTGGGCGGGGAGGTGCTGGGCGCCGAGCCCTGCTTCGGCCTCTACCGGATGTTCGTCACCCGGGCGGGCGCCCGGCCGCGCTTCCTGCCGCCGCGACCCGACCTGCGCCTGCCGGTCGCCGAGCTGCAGGCGGAGATCGAAGCCGATCCGCGCCGGCCGCTCCTCCTCGCCTCGCCCAACAACCCCACCGGAGAGGCGCTGTCGCCGGCGGAGATCGAGGGGCTGCTCGACCGCCTGGAGGCCCCGCTCCTCCTCGACAACGCCTACGCCGAGTTCTGCCGCCACGACTACCGGCCGCTCCTCGCCGGCCATCCGCACCTGCTCCTCTTCCGCACCTTCTCCAAGGCCTGGTCGCTCGCCGGCCTGCGCCTGGGCTACCTCCTCGCCCATCCCGACCTGGTGCGCGAGTTGATCAAGGTGAAGCTTCCCTACAACCTCGGCCACGCCGGGGCGATCGCCGGCCAGCTGGCGCTCGGGCGAGCACAGCCGGCGGCCCGGCGGCGGGTGGCGGTGATCCTCGGCCGCCGCCCGCAGTGGGCGCGCGGCCTGGCCGCGGCGGGTTTGGAGGTCTTCCCCTCGGAGGCCAACTTCCTGCTCGTCCGCTGTCCCTCGGCCGCCGAGGCGAAGCGGGTGAAGCAGGGGCTCGCCGCGCGCGGCGTCCTGGTGCGCGAGGTGGGCGGCGGTGCCTCCGGGGGCGCTCTCGCCGGCTGCCTGCGGATCTCGATTGGCGGCGGCGCGGCACTCCGCGCCACCCGGATGGCCCTGGCGGAGATCCAGCCGGCCCTGGTGGAGGCAGGGCGATGAGTCCCCGCGCCGCCAGCGTCGAGCGGGCCACGGGCGAGACCCGCATCCAGCTCCATCTCGATCTCGACGCCGGGAATGCTGGAGACCGGGGGGAGCGTCGGATCGCGGTGCCGGACGGCTTCTTCGCCCACATGCTGAACGCCCTCGCCACCCACAGCGGCTTCGGCCTCGACCTCACCGCCTCGGGGGACACCGAGGTCGACCTCCACCACACGGTGGAGGACGTCGGCATCGCCTTCGGGGAGGCGCTCGCCACGGCCCTCGGCGACCGCCGCGGCATCGTCCGCTTCGCCCACGCCTACGCGCCGCTCGACGAGGCCCTGGCGCGGGCGGTGGTCGACCTCTCGGGACGCGGCTTCTTCGTCTACGACGCACCGCCCGAGATCGCCGCCTCCTGGGTCACCGCAACCTTCCCGCTCACCCTGGTCGCCGACTTCTTCCAGGCCCTGGCCGATCGCGGCCGGTTGACCCTCCATCTGCACCTGATCGCGGCGCGCAATCCCCATCACGCCGCCGAGGCCGCTTTCAAAGCCGCGGCGCTCGCCCTGCGCCAGGCCGTGGCCCTGCGGCCGGGGGAGAGCGGCGTGCCGAGCACCAAGGGGACTCTCTCGGCATGAATCCGGCGGTGGTGGTCGACGCCGGCGTGGGCAACCTGGGGAACGTCCTGCGCGCCCTGCGCCACCTGGGCGCCGAGGCGGAGGCGACCGCCGATCCGGAACGGATCGCCGCCGCCCGCTGCCTGCTCCTCCCCGGCGTCGGGGCCTTTGCGCCACCGCGCGAGGCCCTGCGCGGTCCGCTCGAAGCGGCGCTCCGGGCGGCTCTGGCGGACGGCGCCTGGCTCCTCGGCATCTGCGTCGGCTTCCAGCTCCTCTTCGAGGCCGGCGAGGAGTTCGGGACCACCGACGGCCTGGGTCTCCTGCCCGGCCGGGTCACCCGCCTGCCGGCCGGGGTCCCTCTGCCGCACATCGGCTGGAACCGGCTGCACAACCTCGCCGACCATCCGCTGCTCGCCGGGCTGGCCGGAGGGGATGAAAGCGCGGAGTGTCCTTATCTCTACTTCGTCCACAGCTACGCCGCTCAGGACCTGCCGGACGAGCTCTGCCTCGCCCGCGCGACCCACGGCCGGGCCTTCCCCGCCGTGGCGGGCAAGGGGAGGGTGCTGGGGACCCAGTTCCACCCCGAGCGGAGCGGTGCCGTCGGCCTCCGCCTCCTCGGCAACTATCTGCGGATGGCGGGAGCGGTCTAGATGGAGCTGCTGCCGGCGATCGATCTGCGCCATGGTGGTGCGGTGCGCCTCTGCCAGGGCGACGATGCCCGGTCGACCCGCTACGGGGACGATCCGCGCGTCCTGCTCGAAGCCTATGCCGCGGCCGGGGTGCGGCGGGTCCACCTGGTCGATCTGGACGCCGCCCTGGGCGAGCCACCGCAGCGCTCGCTGATTGCCGCGCTCCTCGCCCTCCCCGGCCTCCCCGCCCTCCAGCTCGGCGGCGGCCTGCGCGACCGCGACGCCGTCGTATGGGCGCTCGCCGCTGGCTGCGAACGCGTCGTCCTGGGCTCGCTCGTCGCCCGCCGGCCGGACCTCTTCGCCGCCCTCGCCCGCGAGCTTCCCGGCCGCCTCGTCCCGGCGCTCGACGTCCAGGGGGGCGAGGTGCGGGTCGCCGGCTGGCGCGAGGGGGCGGCCCGCACGCTCGCGGATCTCTGCGCCGCTCTCGCCGGCCTCCCCTGCCCGGCCGTCCTGGTCACCGACGTCGAGCGGGACGGCATGCTCGTCGGCCCCAACCTCGACCTCACCTGCCAGCTGGCGCGGGCCACCGGCCTGCCGGCCCTCCTCTCGGGCGGCATCCACGCCCTCGCCGACCTCCGAGCGGCGCGCGCCCGGCCCGAAATCGCCGGCGCGATCGTCGGCCGCGCCCTCTACGAGGGGATCTTCACCCCCGCAGAGGCGCTCGCCGCCTGTGCCGGAGGGGACGCGTGAGCCTCGTCTCCGGACTCACCCGCCGGGTGATCCCCTGCCTGGACGTGGCGAACGGCCGGGTGGTGAAAGGAGTGCGCTTCGCCGATCTCGTCGACCAGGGCGCGCAGGGCGATCCGGCCGAGGCCGCCGAGCGCTACGCCGAGCAGGGGGCGGACGAGATCGTCTTCCTGGACGTCAGCGCCGCCCCCGAGGGCCGGGGCACCGATCTCGATTGGGTGCGGCGCACCGCCGAGCGGGTTTTCCTCCCCTTGACCGTCGGCGGTGGCGTGCGGACGGTCGAGGACGCCCGCCTCCTGCTCCACGCCGGGGCGGACAAGGTCGGGGTGAACACCGCGGCGGTGGCCCGGCCGGAGCTGCTGACCGAGCTCGCCCGCCGTTTCGGCAACCAGTGCGTGGTGCTCTCGGTCGACGCCCGGCGACGGCCGGCAGAAGAGGCGGGCTGGGAGGTCGTCACCCACGGCGGGCGACAGGCCACGGGACGTGAGGCGATCGCCTGGATTCGCGAGGCGGTCGAACGTGGCGCCGGGGAGGTGCTCTTGACCAGCATCGACGGCGACGGCACCCGCGGCGGCTACGATCTCGACTTG
>DASQPA010000284.1:0-5436 GCA_035644215.1 Thermoanaerobaculia bacterium | reverse complement strand
CATTTCAATCGCGAAAGAGTCTACATTCGGCACGTCTTGACCCACGAAGACTACGACCATGGAGCCTGGAAATCATGAGCGCGCTGCGTAAAGAAACCCGCGAGCACTGGCAAGCCATCGGACCTCTGCTGACGATCCGGGATGAGAATGACTACTCAGCAGCGGTCGAGCGCCTGGGCTCATTGCTCAAGGAGATCGGCGACGACGAACGGCATCCGCTATACGGGCTCCTCGACACTCTGGGCACCCTTGTCCACGCCTACGAAGAGGAGCACGCGCCGATTCCCGAGGCCAGCGGACCGGAGGTGCTGGAGTACCTCATGGAGGAGCATGGCCTCGGACCCGAGGATCTGCCGGAGCTCGGCGGCGCAAGCACGGTGCGGGCGGTCCTGGCGCGCGAAAGGGATCTGCACGTCGGCGAGATCCGGGCGCTGGCGGAGCGCTTTCGAGTTTCGCCGGCGGTCTTTATCTGAAAGACACCGGACACTCCTCGACCTCGGCCTCCAAGAACGGGTGCTCTTCGGAGAAGCCGCCGGACGCAGTACACTACCTCCCCATGCCCGACTCCCGCACCCTCCCCGTCTGGGCCGAGGACCTGCGCCGCCGCTATCTGCGCGGCGAGGCCTCCATGTTCGTCCTCCACGGCAACGTCTATGACGCCGTGCTCCAGGGGCAGCGGATGCTGTCGCTGACCGAGTTCCTGACCGGCGTCCTCTTAGGCGAGACCAAGGAGACGATCGCGGTCTACAACGTGGCGACCGGCATCCGCTACGCCAAGTCGCCTTCCGGGCTTGCGGCCAAGGTCCCGAGCACCGCTGACCTCCAACTCGACCCCGACCTGCCGAAGAGCCGGGTGCTCGCCACCCTGGAGCGTCTGCTCACCGCCTCGACCCGGTCGGCCGTGGTGGTCGAGTACGCCGAGGCGCTGGCGCCGGCCGGCGATCCGAGCTTCCAGGCCGACTTCGACCGCTCCTCGATCGTGACCCTCCATCGCTGGTCGTTCCTCCCCGAGATCGAGCGCGGCGACAACGTCGTCCTCCTCCTCGCCGAGAACCTGCCCGACCTGGCGCCCAAGCTGGTCGCCAACCCCAAGGTGGCGGTGGTCGAGATCCCCATGCCGGACCGCGAGGCCCGCCGCGCTGCGGCCCTGGCCGCCGACCCCCGCCTCTCGGACAAGGACGCCGACCGCTACGCCGAGGTCACCGGCGGCCTGAAAGCCATCCAGATCGCCTCGATCCTCGCCCCACCGCCGCCCGCGGTCGAGGAGACCGCCGAGCGCGAGGCGTTCATCGCCGGCATCCTGGGCGGCGGACCGGACGCGGCGGAGCGGGCGCACCGACTGGCGGCGCTGACCGCCGGCCTGCCGCACGAGGAGATCAAGAAGCTCCTCGCCCCGGGCGCCACCCTGCCCGTGGACCCCGCCGTCTCCTCGGCCGAGCGCCTGCGCCAGGAGGCCGACCGGCTGATCGCACGCCGCAAGCGCGAGATCCTGGAGCGCGAGTGCTTCGGCCTCGTCGAGTTCGTCGAGCCCGAGCACGGCTTCGAGGTGGTGGGCGGCATGGAGGAGGTGAAGAACGACCTGCGGGTGATCGCCGAGAGCATCCGCGAGGGGCGGACGAGCCGGGTGCCGATGGGCATCCTCTTCACCGGCCCCATGGGGACCGGCAAGACCTTCGTCGCCGAAGCGTTCGCCAAGGAATGCGGCCTGACCACGATCAAGCTCAAGAACTTCCGCTCCAAGTGGGTGGGGGCGACGGAGGGGAACCTGGAGCGCATCCTCACCGTCATCAAGGCGATCGGCCAGGTGGTGGTGATCATCGACGAGGGCGACCGCGCCTTTGGCGGCGGCGACGGCGAGACCGACGGCGGCACCTCGTCGCGGGTCATCGCGCGGATCAAGGAGTTCATGAGCGACACCGGGAACCGTGGCCGCATCCTCTTCCTGGTGATGACCAACCGGCCGGACAAGCTGGACGTCGACCTGAAGCGCGCCGGCCGGCTCGACCGCAAGATCCCCTTCCTCTACTCCCAGACCCCGGAGGAGGTGGAGCAGGTGGCGAGCGCCCTGGTTCGGAAGAACAAGATCAAGACGGAAGTCGACTTCGCCACCATCCGCGACCGTTTCTCGGCGAAGCTCGTCGGCTACTCGAACGCCGACGTCGAGGCCGTCCTCCTCCTCGCCAACGACAACGCCGCCCGCGAGGCCGGAGGCGACGCCCCGATCACCGCCGACCACCTCGTCGCCGCCGCGGCCGACTACTTCCCCAGCCGGGACACCGAGCTTTTGGAGTACATGGAGCTCCTGGCCGTCTTCGAATCCTCCAGCCGGCGGCTCCTGCCGCCCAAGTACGCCAACCTGACCCCCGAGCAGCTCGACGCGCGGTTACGGCAGCTGCGGGTGGTGGTGGGCGGGCGACGGTAGGGGAGACCGCTGGTGTAGAATAGTTTTATGGCGAAGACCACCAGCAAGGGGAGCGTCAAGAAGACCTCCCTCCCCCACGGGGCCACACGCAAGACGGGTAAGATCGTCCTGGAGAAGGCCAGCGCTTCCGCCATTCGAGAGTCTTTAGGAGTCACGCCTTCCGAGGCCAGAGCAGGTGCCTTCGCGATTCGGAGCGTGCGTGCCGCGGCCCTGGCAAAGGGTGCGACCGCCAAGACCATGAAGCAGAGAGAGCCCACACCTTCGCGCCAGTACCTGCGAGGAACCATGCGAACCGTCGGTGCCGTTGAAGCCAAAGCTCACCTGTCCCGACTGATCGATGAGGTCACTCGGGGACGACAAGTTGAGATCACCAAGAACGGGATGCCGGTTGCTCTACTTGTCCCTATTCCGTCCACGCAGAGGCTCGATGTCCAAGAAGTCATCCGCCAGATGCGGGAGCTCCGCCATGGGATCACTCTCGGCAACCTCTCGCTCCGGGAGATGATCGAGGAGGGCCGTCGCGGGTGAAGCGGGATTGTCCTCCTATGATGCCAGCTACCTCGACTTAGCGGTTCGTACCGGCCTGCCGCTGGCAAGCCTCGATGGCGACTTGCTGAAGGCCGCGGATCGCTATGGGGTAGCTCGGTACAAACCATAGCAGCCCGGGCGGATTACCGCCGGTGGCGGTCCATCGGCTGCGAGCTGCCCTTGGCCGCGGTGTACGAAAGGGTCTTCGGCGAGAGCCTCTGACGGCAAGAGGCTGTCTCAGGCAACGACAACGGCCCCTCCCAATGCCTCCCAGGTGGCTCGAAACGGCCCTCGCCTACCTCTGAAGAACCTCCGAACCTCCCTAAATGGGCTCCGGACGGCTCCAAATGCATTTCGGGCGCCTCGAAATACATTGGGAGTGACTCGAAATGCATTTCGGATGGCTCGAAATGGAATTCGGGTGACTCGAAATCGATTCCGGATGACCCGAAATTGATTTCAGGCTACCTTCAATGCATTGGGAGCACCTCGAAATGGATTCCGCGCCGCTCCAAATCCATTTCGCGCGACTCGAAATGGATTTATCGTGGTTCCTCACGCCCGTGGAGGGGTGAGAGAGGCCTACGGCGGGATCAGTTTGCCGTTCTTCACCCACACCTTGCCGTCCACCGCGACCGTGGTGTCGGTGAAGAAGTTCCAGCGCACGTAGGAGCCGCGCACTTTGCCGCCCAGCTCCTCGTTGTCGCCGAGCGACAGGCGCAGCACGCCGGCGCCGTAGCCGTAGTAGGGAATCCACGGATGGGCGTCGGGCACCGCCAGCTCGGGGTTGAACCCTAAGGCGATCTCGCGGAAGGAGCGGGCGGCCTCACCCCCCTTCTGCAGCTCCTCCTCGACCGCCTCCCGGCCCTGGGTGGCGGTGACCTCGGTAACCTTGCCGTGGACGAAGCGGAGCTTCAGCCCCTCGACCGGCTTCCCCGCCCACTCTCCGGTGGGAAAGGCGATCGTCCCGGAGACGCTCTCCTCGTGCGGCGCCACCCGGATGGCACCACAGGGGAGCTCGATCTCGCGATCGATCAGCACCTTGGCCTCCCGGGCGCGGGCCGCCGAGGCGTCGCCGTCCTGGAAGTTGACCGGCCGGTCGCCGATCCGGAAGCGCAGGTCGGTCCCCGAGGGGCTGGTGATCCGCACCTCGCCCGCTCGCAGGGCGACTGCGAACCGGCGCTGCACCGCGCCGACCGCCTTGCAGTCGGAGGTGAAGAGAGCCCGCTGGTAGGTGGCATCGATGACCTCCTGGCTGGGCAGGGGGTGACCGGGGACGGCAAGGGCGCTCGGAGTCCCGAGGGTGTGCCAGTGGAAATGGATGGTGCGCCCGTGGCCGCTCTTCAGCACCTCCTGCATCGCGGCGTACTCGGCGTGAACGGGGATCGCCCCGGGCATCATGACGGCGACGTCCACGTTCTGCAGCATCGATTGCAAGGCGGTTCGCGACCGCTTCTCCCCTTGCTCCAGCACGGCGGCGTCCTGACCGGCGAGGAATGGCAGGGGCAGAACGGTCCAGCTGCCGAGGTCGGCCCCCCCCGCCCGGATCACGGCGAGACGCAGGAGGGGGATCAACGGCTCGAACTCGCCCGGCGCGGCGAGGAGGAGCACCCGCTCGCCGGGCTGGAGCGCCATCTGCCGGACCAGCCGGTCGGCGATCTTCTGCCAGTCGAGCCGGGGAGGAGGAGCGGGCTGGGCGGAGAGGGAGCCGGCGAGGGCCATGGCGAGAAGGGGGACGAGGGCGGCGGCGCGCATCGGCCTATCAATATATACCGACCCGGCCTCTCAGGGCGCCAGGATCTCGGCGAGCGGGATCTCCCACAGCTCGCGGCCGTGCATGCCGTCGTCGGCACCGAAGAGGAGACGGTCGCCGGCGACGGTGAAGGGGCCGGGGGAGGAGGCGGCGCGGCCCAGGGAGAGGTCGGCCAGCCGCCGGGTTCCGGCCGCGGTGCCGTCGCTCCGCCAGAGCTCGAGGCCGGTCTGCCCGTCGTCGGCGGCGAAGACGAGGACGCCCCCGATGCCGCCGACACCGCCGACGCCGCCGACGTCGGCGAGCTGCTGCGGCGCGCTGCTGCCGGGTCCGGGGTTCAGGTCGGCAACGAGCCCGGTCGAGGCGGCGTCGCCGCGGCTCGTCCACAGCTCGGCCCCGGTCGTCTCGTTGTAGACGACGAAGAAGAGGCGATCCCCGGAGACGATGAGGCTCCGGCCCCAGGAGGGTTTGCCGGAGAGCACGAGGTCGGAGACGACGGCCGTGCCGCCGGCCGTGCCGTCGCTGCGGACGAGAGCCTCGCCGGGGCCGGAGATCGAGGCGAAGAAGTAGAAGGCGTTGCCGAGCCGGGTCAGGTCGTGGGGGTTGGATCCGAAGGGGCCGGGCCGGAGGTCGGCGACCAGGCGGGTGCCCCGGGAGATCCCGTTCGAGGGCCAGAGCTCGCGCCCGTGCACGCCGTCGTCGGCGGTGAAGAGCGCCAGGTCAGAGGCGGCGGTGG
>DASQPA010000283.1:0-4864 GCA_035644215.1 Thermoanaerobaculia bacterium | reverse complement strand
CTGTGCCGTGCCCGCGGCGCACTGGTGGGACGACATCGTCTTCACCTGAAGCAACATGCTCTTCTTCCGGTCGGAAGAAAAGGTTCAGGAATGGTGCCGGGCGCAGGGGATTCCGGTGCGGCCGCTGGTCCGCCTGGAGCAACTCTGGGGTCTCGCCACGGCCTGGTACAGGGCCCGCCTGCAGCCCGACTCGCGCCGGCCGCAGCCGGCCGAGATCCGGGAGATCTTCGCCCGCCTCGGGTTGGAAGGCGACTTCTGGGACCCACAGGCGGATCGCTTCGGGCAGGGGTAAACGAGATGCCGCACTCCACCCGCGACAGCTACGATGCGGTCGCCGCCGCCTACGTCGAGCATCTCTATGGGGAGCTCGCCGGCAAACCGCTCGACCGGCATCTGCTCAACCGCTTCGCGGAAAGCGTACGGGATCGCGGCCGGACCGCGGACCTCGGCTGTGGCCCCGGGCACGTCGCGCGCTACCTGCGGGAGCAGGGCGTCCCGGTCCTCGGCATCGACCTGTCGCCCGAGATGATCCGTTGGGCGCGGCAGCTCCACCCCGAGATCGAGTTCCGGGTAGGCGACCTGCGCTCCCTGGACCTTGCCGACGGGTCTCTGGCGGGGATCGTCGCCTTCTACTCCCTGATCCACCTGGAAGAGCCCGAGATCGTGCCGGCGCTCTGCGAGATGCGGCGGGTCCTCGCTCCCAGCGGTCTGGCCCTCGTCGCCTTCCACATCGGCGAGGAGACCCTCCACCGCGACGAGCTGTGGGGCCAGGAGGTCTCACTCGACTTCCGCTTCCTCCTTCCTGCCCGAGTCTCCGCCCAGCTGCAAGAGGCCGGGTTCCGCATCCTGGAGTCGACCGAGCGGGAGCCCTACGAGGGGGCAGAGCATCCCAGCCGGCGGTGCTATCTGCTGGCGACGAAGCCCGCAGCGGCGGCCTGACCGTCAAGATTGCGGCCACCCGGCCAGGTGGTCTATCATCGGTGCGATGGCGCGTTTCACCCTCGGCCTCCGGGCCTCGGCCGCTCTCCTGATCTTCACCCTGCTGCTCCTGCTCCGGGTGCCGGTCTGCGCCTCGCCCGCCTGCCCGATGGGCGGCATGGCGCGCACCGCCTGCCGGACGATGGGGATGGATTGCTGCCAGGGCACCGGCGTGCGCGCCGCCCACGCGCCGGCGCCGCTGCCTGACGTCGCCGTCACCCCTCCGCTCCACGCCGCCTTGCCGACGGCCACCGGCGCCATGGCGGCCGGGCCGTCGCATCGGCCGCTCGCCGCGCCCGCGGTGCTCCAGGGCGTCGGGCTCTTCACCCTCTTCGCCGTCTTCCTGATTTAAAGCGTTCCCAGGACAAGTGTGTCCCGCCGCGCCCTTCGGGGGCCGCGGCCCCATCCCACTTTGACCTGGAGGAACGTGATGTCACGAGCCATCCGCAGTGTCTTCTTCCTGCTCCTTGCGGCCACCGCTCCCGTGGCGGCCCAGGGAGTCCCGATCCGCAACGCGGCCCAGGCCGGCCCGCCGGAGACCGAAGGGCGGTCCCGCCTGGCGGAGGCCGTGCGCCGGGCCGTGGCGCAGAACCCGCGAGTCCAGGAGGCGGAGGCCCGGGCCGAGGCCGCCCGCCACCGCATCCAGCAGACCCTCTCGCTGCCCGACCCGGAGGTGGAGCTCGGCCTGAAAGACGTGCCGTTCCTCCATCCTTCCCTTTCCCGCAGCGACTTCACCATGGAGATGGTGACCGGCCGCCAGCGCCTTCCCGCCCGGGGCAAGCGGTCGGCGGAGCATGCCGCCGCGCTGGCGGACGTCGACGGGGCGGCGGCGGTGCGGGCGCGGGAGGCGGTCGCGGTCGCCGCCGACACCGCGGAGGCTTTCTTCCTGCTGGCCGCGATCGACGGCGAGGTCGCGATCCTGGAGGACACCCGCCGGCGGCTCGAAGACGCCGCCGCGGCCGCCACGTCCCTCTACCAGGTCGGGAAGGCAGGGCAGTCGGACGTCCTGCACGCCAACCTGGAGCGGACGAGCCTCGACGAGAGGCTCTCCACCCTCAAGGCCGAGAGGCGGGCGCAGGCGGCGCGCTTCAACTCCTTGCAGGGCCTCCCCGTGGCCGCGCCGGTGGCGCCCATCGGACCCGTGGACCCGGGCTCGGACGTGCCCGCCGCCGGCGAGCTCGCGCGGCAGGCGGAAGCGCGGAGCCCCAGCGTGGCGATGGCGGTGGCGGAGGTCCGCCGGACCGAGCAGGAGCTCGAGCTCGCCCGCCTGGAAGGCAGGCCGGACTGGACTCTCATGGCCTATTACGGACATCGCCAACGGGTCGAAGACCTGGCCGGAGTGAGCGCGGCGATCAACCTGCCTTGGGCCCACGGACGTCGGCTGGCGGAGAGACGGGCGGAGAAGGAAGCGGAGCTCGCCGCGGCCCGGGCTCGGGTCGAGGCCGCCAAGAACCAGATTCGAGACGAGGTGGAGGCGGCCTACGCGGAGCTCGACAAGAACCGTGAGCAGGTCCGGCTGTACCGCGACTCGATCCTGCCCCAGGCCGAGGTCAACTACCGCTCCGCGCGCGAGGCCTATGTCGTCGGCAAGATCGATTTCCTGACTCTGGTTCGCGCCGCGATCGATCTCGATTCCTACCGGCGGGAGGCGGTGAGGCGCGGGTCAGGGATCGGCCGCGCCCTGGCGGCCCTCCAGAAGGCTTCGGGCCTGCCCTTGATCGCGGGAACTCCGGACGCAGGAGACAGCCATGGCGAGAAATAGTCTAGCGATCCCCCTCGTCGCCATCGCGGTGGCGCTCGCCTCGACGCTCGCCGGATGCCGGCAGGCCAGCGCTCCACCCGCGGGCCACGAGGCTTCGGGAGGTGACAGGAAGATCCTGTACTGGGTCGATCCGATGCACCCCTCCTACAAGTCCGACCAGCCGGGCAAGGCGCCGGACTGCGGCATGGACCTGGTCCCGGTCTACGCGAAAGAGGAGCCCCGGGCCACCGCGCCGCCCGCGCCGGGTGGGAGAAAGGTCCTCTACTGGTACGACCCCATGAAACCGGGCACGCACTTCGATCACCCGGGCAAGTCGCCGTTCATGGACATGGACCTGGTGCCCAAGTACGCCGACCAGGCGACCCCGCCCGCATCGCCGACCTCGCCGACTTCTGCGGCGGCGCCCGGCGCGACGATCGAGCTGGCGCCCGAGGCGGTGAGCGCCGCCGGGGTGGCGACCGCCGAGGTCCGGCCCGCCCCCCTCCGTCGCACAGTCCGCGCCGTGGGCACCCTCCTGACCGACGAGACCAAGCTCGTCCACGTCGCCGCCCGGGTGGCGGGCCGGCTCGACCGCCTCTATCTCGACTTCACCGGCGAGGCCGTCCGCCGGGGCGCGCCGATCTACGCCATCTACAGCCCCGACCTCGTCGCCTCCGGCCGGGAGTACGTCCTCGCCCTGGAGAACCTCGATCGGGCGCGTGCGGGAGGGGACGCGGGCTATCGCGAATCCGCCGAGTCCCTCGTCCGGGCCTCGCGCTCGCGTCTCGCCCTCTGGGGATTAGGCGGCGACCAGATCGACCGCATCGCTCGCACCCGGCAGACGGAGACCGAC
Organism: Thermoanaerobaculia bacterium; assembly: GCA_035644215.1. Classification (GTDB taxonomy): domain Bacteria; phylum Acidobacteriota; class Thermoanaerobaculia; order Multivoradales; family UBA5704; genus DASQPA01. The sequence goes on along the minus strand of DASQPA010000283.1, from coordinate 1,292 downwards.
CTCGTGGTGCGCTCGCCGATCGGCGGCACGGTCCTCGAGAAGAAGGTCGTCGCCGGTCAGTACGTCGCCGAGGGGCAGGACCTCTACCTCCTGGCCGACCTGTCGGACCTCTGGCTCTCGGTCAAGGTCTACGAGCAGGATCTCGGCAGCCTCAAGGTGGGGCAGGAGGCCCGCGCGACGTTCGCCGCCTACCCGGGCCGGGTGTTCCGCGGCCGGATCCGCTTCGTCGATCCGGTGCTCGACCCCGCCACCCGGACGGCGGGGGTGCGAATCGAGCTGCCCAACCCCGGCGGCTTGAAACCGGGGATGTTCGCCAACGCCGAGATCGAGGTCGACCTCGGCAGCCGGCTCGCCATTCCCAGGAGCGCCGTCCTCGACACCGGGGTGCGCCAGGTGGTCTACGTCCGGCTTGACCCCACCCGCTTCGTCGGCCGGGAGGTCCGCCTGGGAGCCCAGGCGGGGGACCGGGTCGAGGTGGTCTCCGGGCTCAAAGAGGGCGAGCAGGTCGTGACTGCCGCCAACTTCCTCCTCGACTCGCAGGCGCAGCTCGCCACCGGGCAGTCGATCCAGTGGAGCGGCGCCTCCGAGGTGAAGAAACCGGGAGGGTCCCAGTGATCGACCGGCTGATCGATTTCTCGTTGCGCAACCGCTTCCTGGTCCTCGGCGTGACGCTCCTCGTCGTCGCCACGGGGCTTTACACCGTCCGCACGAATCCCGTGGACGCCATCCCCGACCTCTCGGAGACCCAGGTCATCGTGTTCGCCGACTGGCCCGGGCGCTCGCCCCAGGAGGTCGAGGACCAGGTCACCTATCCCATGGTCGTCAACCTCCAGGGCCTGGCCGGGATCAAGGCGGTCCGCGCCTCCTCCGCCTTCGGCTTCTCGATGGTCAACGTCATCTTCGAGGATGGGACGGACCTCTACTTCGGGCGCCAGCGGATCCTGGAGCGCATGAACCTGATCCAGGGGCTGATGCCCCGCGGGGTGACCCCGATCCTGGGGCCGGACGCCTCGGCCGTCGGCCAGGTCTTCTGGTACACCCTGGAAGGCGAGGGGCACGACTTGGGCGAGCTGCGGGCGCTCGAGGACTGGTTCGTCCGCTATCAGTTGAACGCCGTGCCGGGAGTCGCGGAGGTCGCCTCGATCGGTGGCTTCGTCCGTGAGTACCAGATCGACCTCGACCCCGACAAGCTCCTCGCCTACCAGGTGACGCTGCGCGAAGTCATGGACGCCGTCACGCGGAGCAACAACAACGTCGGCGGCAAGGTGATCGAACAGAACGGCATGGAGGTC
>DASQPA010000282.1:0-3237 GCA_035644215.1 Thermoanaerobaculia bacterium | reverse complement strand
ACACTGCCGGAGGGGGAGAAGAACGAGGTCTGGCCGTGCCCCACCTGGGCCGACGGCGTGAGCGCCGGGTAGGCCTGGGAGCGGACGACCCCGGCGTTGGCCTCCGCCTCTTCGACCCGTGCCGCGGCGAGGCGGACGTCGTAGCCGTTCTGGAGCGCCTCCCGGATCAGCGCCTGGAGGGCCTCGTCGTGGAAGATCTCCCACCAGGCCGGATCGGCGAGAGAGGCGGCTTCGGCGGTGTTCCCGGGAGGGGCCTGGCCGTGGATCGCCGCGGGGACCGCGACCTGCGGCCGCTGGTACTCGGGGCCGGAGACGCAGCCGGAGAAGACCGCCATCCCGCAGAGGCCGGCGAGCAGGACGATCGACCGCCTCATCGGCGTGTCTCCGTGGTGACCGGCACCTCGTCTTCCCGCTGGGCCGCGGGTTCGTGCAAGGCGCCGGCCATCGCCGGCACGAGATCGCCCCGTCGGGCGTGTTTTTTCTCCGCCCCGCCGAGTTTCTCGACCACCACGAAGAGGACCGGGATGAGGAAGATGGCGAGACAGGTGGCGGCGAGCATGCCGGCGACCACCACGGTGCCGAGGATCTGCCGCGAGGTGGCTCCCGCCCCCTGGGCGATCCACAGCGGCACGCAGCCCAGGATGAAGGCGAAAGAGGTCATGAGGATGGGGCGCAGGCGGAGCTTCGCCCCTTCGAGCGCGGCGTCCGCCAGGCTCCGCCCCTTCTCGAGCTCGGCCTTGGCGAACTCGACGATCAGGATGGCGTTCTTGGCCGCCAGGCCGATCAGCACCACGAGGCCGATCTGCCCGAAGACGTCGAAGTCGAAGTGCCGCAGGAGGAGCCCGGCGAAGGCGCCGCAGACCGCGACGGGGACCGAGAGGAGGACGCTCCAGGGCAGGGTCCAGCTCTCGTAGAGGGCGGCGAGGATGAGGAAGACGATGATCAGCGAGAGGACGAAGACCCGCCCCGTGCTCCCCTCCGCCTTCTTCTCCTGGTAGGAGAGATCGGACCAGTCGAAGCCCATTTCGAGCGGCAGGGTCTCCTTCGCCACCTGCTCCAGGGCGGCCAGGGCCTGGCCCGAGCTGTAGCCCGGGGCGGCTTCGCCCTGCACCTGGGCGGCGCGGAAGAGGTTGAAACGCTGGGTGTACTCCGGGCCGGCGGTGCGCCGCACCGTGGTGATGGCGGAGAGCGGCACCATGTTGCCGTCGTTATTGCGGACGAAATACTGCCCGATGTCCTCCGGCTTGACCCGCTCCTGCCCCTCGGCCTGCAGGTAGACGCGCCACTGCCGGCCGAAGCGGTTGAACTGGTTGACGAAGCTGCCGCCCAGGAAGGCCTGGAGCGACTGGTAGACGTCGGCGATGGGGATCCCCTGCTTCAACGCCTTGTCGCGGTCGACGTCGACGAACACCTGGGGCACCGCGGCGCGGAAGGTGCTCCGGACGTTGGCGAGCTCGGGGCGCTTCCTCGCCGCCTCCAGGAAGCGCTGCAGGTTCTGGCTCAGGAATTCGACCGAGCCGCCGCTCCGGTCCTGCAGCCAGAGCGAGAAGCCGCCCGCGGTGCCGAGCCCGGGGATGGCGGGCGGCGGGAAGGCGAGGACGTTGGCCTCCGGGACCTGCGCCCGGAAGGTGTCGTTCAGCTGGGCGACCAGCTCCTTGGCCGAGCGGCCGTTGCCCTCCCGTGCTTCCCAGGGGTCGAGCGAGACGAAGAAGAAGCCGTAGTAGGGCGCCGAGACGAAGGAGAGCAGGCTGAAGCCGCCGACCGTGTTGTAGTAGCGCACCCCCCGGGTGTGGGCGAGGATGCCCTCGACCTTGCGGCAGACCGCGTCGGTCCTCTGGAGCGACGCGGCGTCGGGGAGCTGCACGTTCAGATAGAAGTAGCCGGCGTCCTCGTCGGGCAGGAAGCTGCCCGGGACCTTTTTGCCGAGCCCGACGGCGAGGACGCCGAAGCCGGCGAGGAGGAGGAGGGCGATCACCGCCTTGCGGATGAGGAAACCGGAGGCGACGAGATAGCGGCGCCGCGTCCGGTCGAAGCCGTGGTTGAAGCCACTGAAAAAGCGGGCGATCGGGCCGCGCGAAGTCTTCCGCGGCCGCAGGAGGAGCGAGGACAGGGCCGGTGAGAGAGAAAGGGCGTTGAAGGCCGAGATCAAGACCGAGACCGCGATGGTGATGGCGAACTGCTTGTTGAGCCGGCCCTGGATGCCGCCCAGGAAGGCGACCGGCAGGAAGACCGAGGAGAGGATCAAGGCGATGGCGACGACCGGCCCCGACACCTCGCGCATGGCCTGGAGCGTGGCGTCGCGCGGCGATTGTCCCTCCTCGATGTGGTGCTCGACCGCCTCGACGACGACGATCGCGTCGTCGACCACCAGGCCGATGGCGAGAACGAGACCGAAGAGGGAGAGCGAGTTGATCGAGAAGCCGAGCAGCGGGAAGACGGCGAAGGTGCCGATGAGCGACACCGGCACCGCGACCAGGGGGATGAGCGTCGCCCGCCAGTTCTGGAGGAAGAGGAAGACGACGAGGAGGACGAGGACCATGGCCTCCAGGAGCGTCTTCAGGATCTCCTTGATCCCCTCGGTCACCGGCCGGGTGGTGTCGACCGAGACGGCATAGTCGAGGCCGGCGGGGAAGCGGGCCTTCAAGCCCGCCATCTGCTTCTTCACCCCGTCGGCGACCGCCAGGGCGTTCGAGCCCGGGGCCTGGTAGATGCCGATGATCGACGACGGCCGGCCGTTGAAGCGGCCGATCTGCTTGTAGGTCAGGGCGCCGAGCTCGATGCGTGCCACGTCTTTCAGGCGCACCGTCGAGCCGTCGGGGTTCAGGCGCACCACCACATTGCCGAACTGCTCCGGGGTGGTGAGGCGCCCCTGGGCACGCACCGAGTAGGTGAACTCCTGGCCGGGCGGCGCCGGCTCGGCGCCGATCTGCCCCGAGGGGTTGACCGTGTTCTGCGCCTGGACGGCGCGCAGGAGGTCCGAGACGGTCAGGCCGAGCTTGGCCAGTTGGTCGGGCTTGACCCAGATCCGCATGGCGTACTCGGAGGCGCCGAAGTTGACCACCTGGCCGACCCCGGGCACCCGGTAGAGGGCGTCGTTGAGGTTGATCAGGGCGTAGTTGCCGAGGAACAGGCCGTCGTAGCTGCCGTTGGGCGAGTAGAGAGAGATGAGCATCAACGGCGTACCGGAGGTCTTCCGGTAGGTGAGGCCGAAGTTGTTGACGTCGGCCGGCAGGTTGG
>DASQPA010000281.1:0-26704 GCA_035644215.1 Thermoanaerobaculia bacterium | reverse complement strand
ATTTCGTCCTCAAGCGCCGGGACGGCCTCTACGCCTACCAGCTGGCGGTGGTGGTCGACGATCTCGCCATGGAGATCGGCGAAGTGGTGCGCGGCGCCGACCTCCTCGCCTCGACGGCACGGCAGATCCAGCTGATCGAGGCCCTGGGCGGAGAGGTCCCCACCTACGCCCACCTGCCGCTGGCGGTGGGGGAGGGAGGCGAGAAGCTCTCGAAGCAGGCCGCCGGCCTCACCCTGCGATCGCTGCGCGAAGCGGGGGGTCCACCCCGAGGCCCTGACCGGCCATCTCGCCTTCTCCTTAGGCCTCCTCGACCGCCCGGAGCCCTGCCGGCCGGCGGAGTTGGTTGCCGGCTTCGCCTGGGAGCGGGTACGGCGGGAGGATTGGAGGGTGCCGGGGGATCTCCCGGCGCGGCTCAGGCCGACTTGAGCTGGCGCGGCAGCGTGAGCAGCACCGCGAAGTCCCGCACCTCGATCCCGACCTCGCGTCCCGTCGCCTCGCGCACCAGGCGCACGATGCGCCGGATGCCGGTGCCGGCGCGGGTGACCAGCCCGGCGTCCGAGAGACGGGCGTAGATCCAGGGATTGCGGACGACGTGCGCGCCGGAGCGCATCGCCTCGGCGTCGACCCCATTGGGCGGGCGGCCCGGGGTGTGGAGCTCGATCCGATCGTCGAAGACGAAGAGGCGAATCGGGCCGCGGATGGTGTAATCGCGATGGGCCACGGCGTTGACGACGGCTTCGCGTAGCGCCTCCTTGGGCAGCTCCGGCCGCGGCTCGGGAGCGAAACCGTGGATGACGTGCGGCACCGGCAGGTGAAGATCGAGGAAGCGCTCCGCCTGGTCGATCACCTCGGGTCGAAGGAGCTGTCCGTCCCGGCGAATCGGGCCGCGTTGATCTGCGCGTACGGGAGATGCTGCTGCGGTTTGCGGCCGAAGAGGAGGAGGCCGGCCAGGGTCGGGTGGCCGTTCGTGATCAGGTACCAGTTGGCCAGCAGCCGCTCCGGGTCGTCGCCCCGCAGATACGCCTGCCCGGTCTCCGCGAGGTAGCTCTCGAAAGCGGCGAGGTCGAGGTCCTGGAGGGAGAGGCGGGGGAAGGGCGTCTCGTCATAGTAGAGGCTCTCGGTCGCCTGGAAGAGCCGGAGCAGCTCTTCCCGGGAGGCCTGCCGGCGGCCGGAGCTGGTGCGCACGTAGTAGACGCCGCGGTTGGTCCGGTACGGGCGCATGTCGCCTTTGGGCACTCGGACCACGACGACCATCCGGCCGTCCACGGATCGCAGAGTTTCCTGAAGGACCGTGATCGGTGGCTCACAGTTGTTCGCCGCGACGTTGTCCACGTCCCGGGCCACGCGATCGGAATCTCCGACCCCCTCGATCTCTCCCCGGTCGTTCACGCCGAGGTACAATTCGCCGCCGTCTGTGTTGGCAAACGCGACGAGGCCCGCCGCCAGGTCGTCGGGATGCACCGGCCACATCTTGAGCTCGTGTGGAGATTCTCCTGCGAGGAGATCGGCGTATTCCATCGCGGAGACGGTAACAGCCGGCGGAGCCGGGGACAATAGCACCGGCGCCCCTGCCCCTACATGCCCTCCACCGTCGGCAGCGGGAGCGTCCCGGATCTCCGGGAGCTTCCGAAATCTCTCCGGACACTGCCAAAACCCCTCCGGGCGTTTCCGGACACTCTCTGCGAGCTTCCGAAATCTCTCCGGACCCTTCCAGGAGCCCTCGGGACCTTTCCGGAGCCTCTCCGGGCACTTCCGAAAATCCTCCAGCTCCTTCCAGACCCTCTCCGGGCGCTTCCCAAAACCCTCCGGACACTTCCAAAATCTCTCCGGGAGCTTCCAAAGACTCTCCGGACGTTTCCGGACGCGTGGGAAGTCTTCCCGGAGGCATGGAAAGTAACTTTCCATGGATGGAAAGTCGACCCGCACGCATCAGAAGTCGACCCGGAGAGGTTGTAAGTCGATCCGGAGGCGTCAGAAGTCGACCCGGAGAGATGGAAAGTCGACCTGGAGGCGTCAGAAGTCGACCTGGAGAGGTTGTAAGTCGAGCCGGAGACATCAGAAGTCGACCCGGAGAGTTTTTCCACCGACTTCCAGGGGTTTTGGCGACCCGTACCGGGTTTTTCGAGCCGGTCGGACGCGAATCCGTCCTCTCCAGAGGTCATCTCGGCGACCTTCTTGGGCCTGGCCTGATGCGGACGCTACGCTTCGACATCCTATAGAATCGACTGAAATTCATCCAGGCAAGCGGCTGCCCCTCCCCGGGGAGCCGGGGGCCGGTCCTTTAGGGAGAGACCTCGATGCCCGAGAAGAACCCCATCGTCCGCTGTGCCATCCACCCCGCCGTCGGCGTCGCCCGGGTCGGCAACGCCCCGGCGGACGAGTACTACCTGGCGCCGGAGATCCCCGGCCGGGCCGCCGATCCCGGGCCGCAGGGCTTCAAGAACGCCAAGGGCGAGGTGAGGAAGGAGGCCTGCCGCTTCCGCGTCTACGGCTACGACGCCCGGGGCAAGGTGGTCCGGGAGATCACGGCCGCCGACGCCGACGTCGCGGAGATCACCTGGGAGGTCCACCTCGCGAACCGCAAGGCGGCCTGGTACAAGTTCGCCAACGCCATGGACCTGAAGCAGTACGCCCTGCCCACCACCTTCCGGAACGGCACGGTGGCAGGTGGCCTGCGCCAGGCCCTGGTGATCGACCCGGGCGCCATCGAGATCTCCGGCCGCCGCACCAAGGGGCCGCACTACCGCTTCGACCAGGGCTTCATCCGCTTCGGCGAAGGCGGCCCGATCCAGGTGCCTTTGGGCGAGCTGCGGACCGACGAGAAGGGGCGGCTGCTCGTCCTCGGCGGCACCGGCCACTCGGCCTCCGCCACCAACCAGCCGGCGGTGACCTTCGCCAACAACGAGGGCTGGTACGACGACGTGTCCGACGGCCCGGTGCGGGCGACGGTGAAGCTCAAAGGGGCGGGAGGCGCGAAGATGGTCGCCGAGCCGGCCATGGTGGCGGTGACGCCGCCCAACTTCGGCCCCGGCCTCCACGGCGTCGTCACCCTCTGGGACGTCATCTACGACCTCTACCGGCGCCAGGGCTGGCTCGAAGCGCCGCCCGAGGTCCGCTTCTGGTCGGACGTCTATCCCATCTTCGAGCGCATGGTGCAATCCCAGTGGGTCAACCTCGGCGCCTACCTCCTCTTCGGCCCCGGCTCTCCGGGCGACCTGCTGGCCCCCGATATCCTGAAGAAGCTGGCGGACCCGAGCCCCGCCGCCCGGCCGGAGCGCGAGCGGGTGTTCCGCATGTTCCGCCAGCCGCCGCCGCCCTGGGACGCGCCGGGGAAGCGCGCCCACCTGCCGCCGCCCCAGCCCTCCCTCCTGCCGCCCTTCTATGGCGACGGCATCGGCGAGTACAACGACATCGCAATCGACGAGCTGGCCCTGACCCAGACCCAGTACGAGCGGCTGGAGCGCTGGGCGCAGGGCGACTTCCAGAGCGGCCGGCCACCGCGGCCCAAGGCGCTGGACGAGCTCTCTCCCGAAGAGCAGGTGCGCGCCCTCGACCGGGCGCCTCTGGAGGACTGCCTGGGCGGTCCCTTCCATCCCGGCATCGAGCTGACCTGGCCGATGCGGGTTCCCAGGATGTGGCGGCCGCCGGCCGAAGCCTCGGGCCTTCTCTTCCGGCTGAACATCCTGCCGCCGGAAGAGTCGCCGCGCGACGACTTCGGTCCCGTGCTCACCCCCGACCACTGCCTGGGGCCGGACGGGCCGCTCACCGCCAGCGGCCCGGGCACCCTCACCCGCTGGCTCGGCATCCCCTGGCAGACCGACGAGGCGAGCTGCCTCGCCGGGTACGACTTCTCGACCTATCTCCCGCTCCCCTCCTTCTGGGCGGCGCGGGTGCCCAACGACGTGCTCTCCCAGCAGGCCTTCGAGCAGGCGACGGAGCGCGGCCTGCCCTACGTGCAGCGGTTGAAGAACCTGGCGCACCGCCAGTTCTGGCTGCGCGACCTCCAGGGCTCGGGCTACCAGGCGCGCATCAACAACATGGTCAAGGAATGGAGCCTCCTGGGGATCGTCGCCGAGCACCCGGCGCCCAAGGCGGGGAAGCCCGAGGCGGGGTTTCCCGGCCGCTACTGGGTCGAAACCGACCGCGACCGCTCGTTCAGCGACGCGGATCCAACCTGGAAGCAGCTCCTGATGGTCGAGGGGGCGGAGCCCAGGACCGAGCTGCTCAAGGTGGCGGCGACGCCGCTCCTCACGCTCGCCGCGGAACGCGAGGAGCGGCCCTCCGAGGTCGTCCACCCGCGGCGGCGGCGGCTGCGCCAGGACGAGCGCTAGGTCCGGATGGAGCCGAAGGTCGCGACCGTGGCGATCGCCGGCGGTGGCCCGGCCGGCGCGGTGGCCGCCCTCGTCCTCGCCCGGCGCGGCGTGCGGGCGGTGGTGCTGGAGGCCCGCGCCGGGCCGACGCTCCAGGTGGGGGAGACCCTGCCACCGAGCGTCGCACCGCTCCTCCGCCACCTGGGCCTCGAAGCCTTTCTGGAAGAGGATGGCCACCTGCGCTCCCAGGGGAACCGCTCCCACTGGGGATCGGAGCAGGCCGCGGAGAGCCCCTTCCTCGCCAACCCCTACGGCGCCGGCTGGCACGTCGACCGGCGCCGTTTCGCGGCGCGCCTGGCGGAAGTGGCCCAGGAGGCCGGCGCGGAGTGGCGCTGGGGCTGCCGGGTCGAGAGCTGCGTCGCCAACGGGCCGGGATGGCGGCTCGAGGTGGTCAGCGCGAACGGGCCGCCTGAGACCCTGCCCGAGACGCTGAACGTCGATTTCGTCGCCGACGCGACCGGCCGAGCCGCCAGCCTCGCCCGCCGGCTCGGCGCTCACCGAGTACGGTACGATCGGCTGGTGGGCCTCTCGGCCCTCCTCGAGAGCCCCACCCCCGCGGCCGACACCTTCACCCTCGTCGAGGCCATGCCGGAGGGCTGGTGGTACTCCGCCCTCTTGGCCGACGGCCGACTCGCCGTGGCGTTTCTCTCGGACGGAGATCTCCTCGACCGCTCCCTCGTCGGCCCCACTCCCGACCCGGGCCTACGCCCCCTACCTCGATCTCCTGCGCGAGCACTACGCCCTGGAGCGCCGCTGGCCTGCAGCTCCCTTCTGGCGCCGCCGGCACGAGCCGGGGTTTGGGGTGGAGACGGTGTGAGACGGTGGCAGGCCTTGCGCGCCGTCACTTGCGAAAGAAGCGAGCCAGCCGAGAGCGCAGGCCCGCACGCGGCTCCTCCCTCTGGGCGAGAGCGGCTACAATGGCCCGGGACCGATCTCCGAGACAGAAAGGGTATTCCATTGGCTGCTACGAAAAACCGATTGTGGCCGCTCCTCGCCACCGCGCTCACCCTCGCCGGGCCGTTCACTCCTGCCGCCAATGCCGCCAATCCCGAGCGCTTCTCCGGCGAGACCACCAACGTCGTCGCCATCGAGGTGCCGGTCGAGGTGGTCCGGGGCGGCGAGCCGGTGCGCGGGTTGACCGCTGCCGACTTCGAGGTCTCCGAGGGGCGCCGGAAGCTCAAGATCACCGGTTTCGACGTCATCGACCTGAAGAGCGCCCCGACTCCGCCGGGGGCTCCGGCCCCGGCGCCGCTCCCGGTCGCCGCGCGGCGGCACTTCCTCCTCCTCTTCGATCTCTCCTTCTCCGAGCCCAGCTCTGTCTTGAAGGCGCGGCACGCGGCGGCGGACCTGGTCGCCAGGTCGCTCCATCCCACGGACCTGGTGGCCGTCGCCACCTACAGCGTCAACCAGGGGCCGCGGCTGGTCCTCGGCTTCACCACCGACCGCCGGCAGATCGCCCTCGCCATCGATACCCTCGGGGTGGCCAACCCGCTCGAGCGGACGAGCGCGGCGGACCCCCTGCGCCTGGTCTATGAAGCGGAGGAGAGCCAGTTCACCGCCCACGAGCAGCTCAACCCGCAGGGCGGCCGGACGGAGATCAAGCTCCTCGAGCGGGGCGAGCTGCTGGACACCCTGAAGACCCTCTCCCAGTCGGCGCAGCAGCAGGACCGGCAGAACCAGATCGATCGCGTGATCTCGCTCTCCCGATCGCTCGCCGACCTCGCCCGGATGATGGCGACGGTGGGCGGCCGGAAGTACGTCCTCTATCTCTCGGAGGGGTTCGACAGCTCGCTTTTGACCGGCACTCTCAACCAGGAGGACGTGCAGCAGAACAACGCCATGCTGGAGACCGACCCGGTGCTCACCCTGACCGAGGGGAGGAACGGCGACACCCGGACGCTCAACCGCATGGAGAGGATGTTCGACCAGTTCCGCCGCGCCGACTGCGTGATCCAGGCGATCGACATCGGCGGCCTGCGCGGCTCGGGCGACCTGGGCTACACCCGGCCGAACGGCCAGGAGGCGCTCTTCACCATGGCCAAAGAGACCGGAGGCGAGCTGTTCGAGAACTGGAACGACCTCGGTGCCGCCATGGGCAAGATGCTCGACCGGACGAGCGTCACCTACGTCCTCACCCTGCAGCCGGACGACCTGAAGCTCGACGGCGCGTACCACAAGCTCAACGTCGGTCTGAAGAACGCCCCGCGCGGCACCCGGGTGGTGGCGAAGCCCGGGTTCTATGCCCCGCGCCCGTTCGCCCAGCGGAACCCGCTGGAGCGGGCGCTCGACGCGGCGGACGCCATCGTCGGCGGCGCTGAGGGGGGGACGATTTCCACCGCCGTCCTCGCCGCCCCCTTCCACCTGGCCGCCGGCCCCATGGCCTACGTGCCGGTGCTGATCGAGGTGGACGGCAAGGGCCTCCTCGCCAACCTGGAAGGGACCGTGGCCCCGGCCGAGATCTATGCCTACGCCCTGGACGCCTCGGGCGGCGTCCGCGACTTCTTCTCGCAGACGCTCAACCTGGACCTCGGGAAGATCGGGCCGCAGCTCCGGGCGGGCGGTCTCAAGTTCTTCGGCCACCTGGACCTGCCGCCGGGCGAGTACTCGGTGCGGGTGCTGGTCCGGAACGGCAGGACCGGGGCGTACGGCCTCAAGGTGACGCCGGTCGAGGTCCCCGCCTTCGCCCAAGGCCCCTTCCTTCTTCCTCCCTTCTTCCCCGAGCCGCCGGGCAAGTGGCTGATGACCCGCGAGGCGCCGCGCGGCAAGACGGCGGAGAACCCACCCTACCCCTTCCTCCTGCAGGAAGAGCCCTACATCCCCGCCTCCCGGCCGGTGCTCGGGGCCGGCCAGGACGCCAGGGTCGCCCTGGTCGTCTACAACCTGGGCGCGGGCGAGGTGAAAGCCGCGGCGCGAGTGCTGGGGGCCGACGGTAAGGAGGTGCAGGCCGCCGAGCTCGAGGTGACCGACCGGGAGCGCGGCGGCGCGGCCGCCCCGGACCGGCTGACCGCGAGCCTCCACGCGCTACGGCTCCAGCCGGGGGAGTACCAGCTCCAGGTGACCCTGACCGACGGCGGTGGGGGCCGGGAGACGAGCGCGATCCCGTTCGTGGTGGAAAAACCTGCTCGTCCCGCCGCTGCGCAGTAGGTCGGGGTCAGGTCGGGAAGATCGGGACAGGGGTATTGATCCCAATCCCTGCCGAGCGTATCCTTAGGCACTTTTTGCTGGAGGCCCTGCACGCATGGATCGCTCCCCGGTACCGGCCGCGGCCGACGTCGACCGCCATTTCCAGAAGCCTGTCTTCTCCCGGAGGCTCCGCCTCCTCGGTATCCTCCTCCTCCTGGCCGCTGGAACCCGCCTGGACACCCGGGTCTTCGCCGCGCCCGCGCCCACTGCGGTCCCGGCGCTCGCGGCGTCCGACCTCCAGGGGCTGTCGCCCCAGGTGCTTGCGGCCGCGCTCGACGCGGTCGCCTGCGCCCGCACCCAGGGCATCGGCGGGCGCGAGGACCTCCTGACCCTCATCGACTACTCCCTCCCCTCGACCGAGCCGCGGCTCTGGGTGCTCGACCTGGCGCATGGCAAGGTGCTCTTCCATGAGATCGTGGCCCATGGACAGGGGAGCGGCGAGAACCGCGCCACCCGCTTCTCGAATGCCGAAGGCAGTCTGCAGACCAGCCTCGGCCTGTTCAAGACCGGCGGCACCTACGAGGGGAAGAACGGCTACTCGTTGAAGCTCCTGGGCCTCGACCCGGGGATCAACGACCGCGCAGAGGAGCGCAAGATCGTCATGCACGGGGCCTGGTACGTCAGCCCCGAGCAGATCCGGCGCTACGGCCGGCTCGGCCGCAGCTGGGGCTGCCCGGCCCTCTCCCAGGCCAGTGCGCACCCGGTCATCGACACGATCAAAGGCGGCTCCTTCGTCTTCGCCTACGCCGCCGACCCGGCCTGGCGCCAGGCCTCGTCCTCCCGGCGCTGCACGCCGGGCACGCCGGGGATGCCGGCGACGCCGGTGATAGCCGCGGTGGCCACCGGCTCGCGTTGAGAGCGTCGACTCTTTCCCCTTCGCAGCCGTCGGATCTGGACCTCCCTCCCGGTGCCGACCGGGAGATGTTTTCTATTAGCGCGCAAGCTCTGTTATAATTTCGACTGAAATTCTTCATCACCGGGGTCGGCAAGGCCCCTGGCCGCCGGAGCCGCGGTCCTTCGGGGCGCGCTCGTGGAAGGAGCGCGATGAGTCGGGATGTCTTACAGAGTGGTCGTGAGCTCGTCGAGCTGGCGCTCCAGGGGGCCGGCTGGAGCCGGGAGGCGCCGTTCGAGATCGCTCCGGGCCGGGTGAATCTGACCGGCGGGGCGATGTACGACGCCGGGCAGCGCATCGTCGCCGACGCGCTGCTGCGCCAGGGGAGGATGCCGCTCGCCGTCCTCGCGCTCACCGGGCCGGAGGAGGCGGCGGCCGGCGGGGAACGGGCCTCGGCCCAGGCCCTGCGCCTCGGCCTGCGCTTCTCGCTGGCGAGCGATGGCCGCCGGCACGTTCTCACCGACAACCGGACCGGCGAGCACGAGCCGTCCGACGTCCTGCCGGGCCCCGAGGATCTCCTGCGCCGGCTCGGCCACGATCCCGGCGGCGCCGCCTGGCGCCGGTGGCGCCCGGTCTTCGACGCACCCTGGCAGACGGACTCCGGCCGGCCGGTCCGGCCTTACCAGGAGATGGCGATCGGTGAGGCGCTCTCCCGTTTCGCCCGGGGGGAGCGACGCGTCCTCCTCCTCCTGGCGAGCGGCACCGGCAAGACCTTCACCGCCCTCCAGCTGGTCGCCAAGCTCTTCGCCGGCGGCGTCCTGCCGCATGGCCGGGTGCTCTATCTCACCGACCGCGCCCGCTTGAAGGAGCAGGCCTGGCAGGCCTTCGCCGCCTTCGGCGCCGAGCGCACGGTCCTCGACCGGGAGACGATCGCCCGCGGCGAGCCCGTGGCCGGCAAGGTCGCGTTCGCCAACTATCAGGACCTGGAGGAGCTCCACCAGGGGCGGAAGCTCTACGCGCGCCTTCCCCCGGATACCTTCGACCTCGTCGTCGTCGACGAGTGCTACCGCTCGGGGTTCGGCGACTGGTTCGGCGTCCTCCAGCACTTCGGCGACGCCTTCCAGCTGGGCTTGACGGCCACGCCGCCGGAGCTCGACCGGCGGGGTCGCCGGCTCTCCCCGGAGGAGCTCTGCCGTGACACCTTCGTCTACTTCACCGGCAGCGAGGACGGGCTGCCCGCCTATCTCTATACCCTGAAGCAGGCGATCGAGGACGGGTATGCCGTCCCCTATCTGCTGGAGGAACGGATCCACGACCTCGACGACACGGGCTTCACGGGACCCGATGGCCGACGCTATGCCACCCGGAGCTTCGAGCGCGACCTCCGGCTCCCCGACCAGACCCGGCGGGTCGCCGAGGATCTCTGGCAGGTGCTGGGCCGCTACCAGCTGCGCGAGGAAAAGTCGATCATCTTCTGCGTCGACGACACCCATGCCGCCCTGATGGCCGCCGAGCTCCGCCGGCTGAGCGGCGATCCCGGCTATGCCGCCCTGGTGACCCGGACCGAGCGCGAGGCGCCCCGCGTGGAACGCGGTTTCGCGACGGTGGGGCCGGCCCGGCCGCGGGTCGCGGTTACCGTCGACCTCCTGGCGGCCGGCTTCGACGCTCCCGACGTCCGCAGCGTCGTCCTCGTCCGGCCGCTGCGCAGCTTCAGCCTCTACAAGCAGATGAAAGGACGCGCCACCCGCCTCTGCGCGGCGATCGACAAGCGCTATTGCACGGTTTTCGACTACGTCGGCGCGACGCAGCTGGAGGATGGCGAGTTCGACGGCGAACCGGCCGACCGGCAGCAGCGATCCCCACGCCAGAAGGTGCCGGGGGAGCCGGTCGCGACGTCGGTCGGAGACGGCGTCACCGTCCTCGTCGCCCACCAGGAACTCTACGTCTGCCTGGCGAGCGGCCGGAAGGTCCCGTTCGACGTCTATCTCGAACACTGCCAGGAGGTGGTGCGGGCTCTCGCTCCGGCGAGCCTGCCCGATCTCCTGCGGGTCTGGAGGCACCCGGTCACCCGCCGCGACCTCCGCTTCGCGCTCCAGGAAAAGGACGTCCACGTCGCCGCGCTGCGCCACCTCCTCGAACTGGCGGAGACGGACGACGTCGACATCCTGGCGAAGCTGGGCTTCGACCTCGTGCGGGTGCCGAGCCGGCCCGACCGGGTGGCCCGGTTCTGGGACCAGGAGGATGGCTGGCTGCTGGCGCGGGTGGGGGAGCAGGGGCAGCCCGATGGCGAGCGGCAGAAGTGCCGGTTCTGGCAGGCCTGCCTGGACCATTACGCCTTCCACGGCATCGACGAGCTCGAGCAGGGCGCGACCTACAGCACGCCGGAGTTCACCCGCCCGTTCGGAAGCTTCAGCCGCCTGTTGGAACGCTACGGCGGACCTGCCGCCCTGAAGGACGATCTCGAAGCGGTCAAGGAGCACCTCTACGTCCCGCTGGTGGCGTGAGCGGACCTCGCCCATGGCAACCCGGCAGATGACCCCGGCCCTGGCCGCGGACCGCGCCACGGTCCCCGAGCTGCCGGCGTGGGTGCTCTCCGACCCGCCGCGCGGCGGCGCGGCCTCCCCGCTGGCGACGGTGATGGCGCCTCTGGCGGGCCTCCTGGTGCTGCGCTGGACCGCCTTCCTGGAGGCCGAGGAGGAGGCGGTGGCCGCCTTCGACGACCGGCCGTTCACGCCGGTCCTGCCCGCCGCCCTGCGCCGGCCGACCTGGGGCGAGCGCGCGGCGCCGGCGGGCCGGTTCGTGGCCGGCCTGGAGCTCTGGACGCCGCACCAGGGCGCGGCCCTCGGCCGCCACGCCGGCCTGGTGGTACCGCTGGTCCGGAAGAGCGCCCAGGAGGCACCGGAGATCTTCGCGGCGCTCCTCGCCTGGGTCGCGGGGCTGGACTTCGAGACCGCCCAGGGGCGCGCCGCCGCTGCCGCCGCCTTCGAACGGCTCCTCGCCCGCGGGCTCGAAACGCAGGGCCGCTCTTGCGGCGAGCTCCTCACCCCGGGACCGGTCGCCGAGCTGATGGTGGAGATCGCCGACCCGCGGCCCGGCGACCAGGTCTACGATCCCTGCTGCGGTATCGGCGGGCTGCTCATGGCCGCTGCCCGCCGGCTGGAGAGCGCGGTGGCCCACCAGGGGCCCGGGGGCGAGCGGGATCTCCGTCAGCAGGGCCTCTTCGGAGTCGAGATCGATCCCGCTGCCGTCGCCATCGCCCTCGCTCGCCTGGCGCTGGCCGGGTTCGAGAACCTGGGATTGGCCAGGGGCGATGCGCTGGAGCGGGCGCTGCCGGAGCCGGCCGGGAGCGGCGAGGCTCCCGGGTTCGACTGCATCCTGGCGGCGCCGCCCTGGAGCGGCCGGATCGGCGCCGCCGTCCGTCCTTACCCGGTGCCCGGCGGCGGCATCGAGAACCTCTTCCTGCAGCACGCGATGGCCCACCTGCGGCCCGGCGGGCGGGCGGTTCTCGCGCTCTCCCAGGGGAGTCTCTTCCGCCTGGGCGCCGACCGCGAGGTGCGCAGGACCCTCCTCTCGGAGCTTCGGGTCGAGGGCGTCTTCGCCCTGCCGGAGGGCGCTCTCGCTCCCTGCACTCTGCTCCCCGCGAGCCTCGTCCTCTTCCGCCGCGCGGCGCCGCGGCACCACGTCCGCTTCGTCCGCGTGCCGAAGAACGCCACCCTTCCCGGCGATCTGCCGGCCCTCCTCGCCGAGGCGGGCGAGCGGCCCGAGGAGCGGGTCCCCGACGCGGAGGTCTGGGACGTGCCGGTGGCCAGCCTGGCGGCGCGCGACTACGAGCTCCTCGACAAGCGCACCGGCGCCCTGGAGCTGGAGTCGGCCCTGGCGCGCCTCACCTCGGCCGACCCCCGCCTGCGGCTGGTCCCGCTCGACGGTCTGGCCGAGGTGTTCCCGGGCGCCTCCGGCTGCCCACTGCTCGGCGGGGACCTCCTGATGGCGACCTCGGGGATGGCGGGGGAGGTTGGAACCGTCGTGGAAGCGCACCTGGGGCACCTGGCCGCCGCCGCCGGCGACCTCGCGGTGATCCGGCCACGGGCGGAAGTGACCGCCGCCTTCCTCGCGGCGCTGCTGGGCTCGCCCGGCTACCGGGAGTGGATCGCCGGCCATGCCAGCGGCTCGGCTCTCCAGCACCTCTCGCTTCAGGTCCTGCGCCGGCTGGTGGTGCCGGTGCCGCCGGTGCCGGTGCAGGCCGCCGTCCTGCGCCAGCTGGCGGGAGGCGGGGACGCCCTCGCCCTGCTTCTGCGGTCCACGATCGGGGGAGGCACGGACCCCCTCGGCGCCTGGTTGGAGCAGCCCGTCTTCCTCGTCCTGCTGCGCGAGTCGCCGGCCTCTCTGGACGCGGCGAAGACGCTCTCGGCGGTGGGCCGTACGCTCCTGCAGCTGCGCTCGCTCCCCAACCCGACCGCTCTGCGGTGGCGGACCGCCGCCGTCGAGCTGGGGACGGTTTTGGCCGGTCTCGATCTCCTGCCGGAGGGAGCGCCGCGGCTCGCCGTCCTCGAGCTGGCACGCGGCCGCTCGGCGGCAGTGCGGCAAAGCCTGGCGACCGACGCCAGCCCGGCGGGCTCGCGTCTCCGCCTTCTCCTCGCCGGGCTCGAACGCCTCCTCGACGAAGCCGTCGGTACCCTTTTGAGGCCGGTCTCGATCGACCTCTCCGCCGCGCCCGCGGAAGTCGTCGTCGGCGTCCCCACCGAGGTCCGGCTCCAGCTGCGCAATTCGACTCTCGTCGGCCTGCGCTCCCTCCTGCTCGCCACCGAGCCGAACGTCGGGACGGGGAGCACCGGCTACCTGGCGGAAGGGGCGAGCGCCATCGTGCCGGTCACCGTGGTGGCGAGCGACGCCGGCCTGCCCTTCGAGATCGCGCTCCGCTGGGAGGCGGTGCGGTTGGACGGCGCGCCAGCCCGCGGCGAGGCACGGCTGGAGCTCGCCGTCCGCTCCACCCGCGAGGCGGTGCGCGCCCGTGACCTGGGACCCAGCCCCTACATCGTCGGCAATCCGGTGGACCGCGAAGAGATGTTCTATGGCCGCGCCGACGTCCTGGCGCGGATCCGGCGGCAGGTGGGCGCCGCCACCCACGCCAACGTCATCCTCTTAGAAGGCAACCGGCGCACCGGGAAGACCTCGCTCCTCGCCCAGCTGCAGAAGAAAGAGGCCCTGCGCGGCTGGCTCCCCGTCTACTGTTCCTTCCAGGACGCCGAGGGGGACGAGACGCGGACCGGGATCTCGACCCGGAACGTCTACCGCCTGCTGGCGCGGACCGTGGCCTGGACCCTCTTCGACGCCGGAATCCCCACCTGGTTCGCCGGCGCGCCACTGCCGCCGGAAAAACCGCCGGAAAAACCGCCGGGCAAGCGGCCGTGGAAGGTCGAGCTTCGCGCCGCCCTCGACCACGTCTTTGCCGCCGACCACCCCTTCGAGACCTTCGCCGAGTACCTCGAAGGCGCCCTCGCCGCCGCCCGACCACACCGGCTCCTCCTCCTGCTCGACGAGTTCGACAAGCTCCAGGAGGGGATCGACGCCGGCGTGACCAGCCCCCAGGTGCCGGAGAACCTCCGTCACCTCCTGCAGCACCAGGCGGGGCTCTCGGCGATCCTCTCCGGCTCGCGCCGCCTGAAGCACCTGCGTGAGGAGTCCTGGTCCGCCCTCTTCGGCCTCGGCTATCGGATCGGCCTCGGCGCCCTGCCGTTCGCGGACGCCTGCCGGCTGGTGACCGAGCCGGTCGCCGACCGCCTGCACTATCTGCCCAACGCCCGCGCCCGGCTGGTCGAGCTCTGCGCCAGCCAGCCGTTCCTCGTCCAGTCGCTCGCCAACCGCGTCTTCGAGTGGGCCGCGGAGTCGGGGGAACGGACGATCACCACCGGGGTGGTCGACGAGAACGCCGCCGTCATGGTGCAGGACAACGAGCACTTCCAGACCCTCTGGGACTCGGCGCGGACCGCCCGTCGGCGCCTGGTGCTCGCCCTCTGCCAGCGCCTGACCGCAGGGCCGGACGCGGTGAGCCTCGATCTGCTGCTCGGCCGGCTGGCGGCCTATGGCGTTCGCGTCCCGCGGCCGAGCCTCCTGGGCGACGACGTCGAGCACCTGCGCGAGTTGGAGATCATCGACCTCGACAAGAGCTACCGCGGCGGTACCTACCGCATCACCGTCCCCCTCCTCGGCATGTGGATCGCGGCCTCGGTCGACTTCGACGACGTCGTCACCCGCGCCCGGGAGGAGGCGGAGGAGACCCCATCGTGAGACACCCCTACCAGGTCCTGGGCGCCACCGTTCCCCTCCTCCTGGGGCGGCGGCGCCTGCTCGACCAGCTGGAGCATCATCTCCTGAAGCCCTCTCCCGAGCACGTGCAGGTCGTCGGCCCGACCCTCTACGGCAAATCCGTGCTCCTGCACCACCTGGCCGAGCGGCACCGGGCGGGCTCGCCCCGCTACCTGACGACCGCCTACGCCGACCTGCGCCATGCCCCGCCGGCCCGGGACGCCGACTTCCGTCGCCGCCTGGCGGAGCTGGTGCGCAGCGCCCTCGCCGCGCCGCGGCCCGCCCTCGCCGAGGCCCTGGACTTGGACGACGCCGGGATCCACGAGCTGTTGGACCTGGTCCTCGAGGAGCTGGCGCGGGAGGGCGTCTGCCTCCTCGTCGTGCTCGACGGCTTCGACCACGTCCTCGCCGGCACGGGACTGACCCGCAACCTCTGGGACCAGCTCCGCGCCCTCGCCCAGAAGCGGAGCCTGCGGCTGGTCACCGGCAGCCGCCGCCCGCTGCGCGAGCTGTGCAAGAGCGAGGAGTCGCGCACCTCTGACTTCTGGGAGATCTTCTACGACACCCCGGTCGCCGTCGGGCCGTTCGCAGAGGCCGACTGGGACGACCTCCTGGCGCCGTTCGCGGCGAGCGGGATCGCCGTCGACGTCGCCGCCCGCGAAGCGCTGGCCGCCTGGTCCGGCGGGGTGCCGGTCCTCGCCGCCGCGCTGCTCGAGGCCCAGGCCGACTGCGAGGATCGGGACGGTCCGACCGTGAACGGCCCCGCGGTCGACGCCATCGCCACGGCGGTGCTCGCCGAGCGCCGGTTGCTCCTCGCGGCACTCTGGGACGACTGCGGGGTCGAGCTGCAGGGCGACCTCGCGGAGCTCGCCACCCACGAGGGCAAGGGGATCCCGTCCGCGGATCTCACCGCCGCCCGGCAGCGCCGGCTCGCGGCGCGAGGCTTCAGCGGCGTCTGCGGCGGCCGGATTCACTCCGCCTGCCGGCTCCTGGCGCGCTATGCCCTGGAGCAGGCGCCGTCCGTCGCCGACCTCACGCGGCTCTTCGGCAGCCGGGAGGGGTTCGAGAGGAACGTCCGGAGCCTCCTGGAGCTCCGCCTGGCCCAGGTGGCGACGCCGTCGACCGACCCGGAGCTCCTGCACCCTCTGGAAGCCGCGGTCCGCGAGCTCTCGCCGCACCCCGAGCTCGCGCTCCACTGGGTGCGGGGCATCGCAGGCCGCGCCCTGATCCTGCTCTGGAACGCCGAGCTCGGCCCAGAGCAGAGGTTTCCGGAAGACTGGATCGCCGAATGGAACCGGACGGGCGTGCATCCGCAGTGGCTGGACGGTTCGCGGCGGCTGCCGCGCAAGCTGGGAGCGCAGTGCGGCGCCCTGCGCCTGATCACCGGGGTGGAGCACGTCCGCCCCCTGGCCCGCTTCGCGACCAAGCCGACGGCCCTCTTGATCGACGCCCTCCAGTCGGTGGGCGACTTCGGACAGCACCGCGAGAACTTCCCCGAAAGCCGGGTGACCGCCGGCTTCGCCGCCGCCATGGTCCTGACCGCCATCGAGCTCCTGGACAGCGTGAACGCCGACCTGGCGCGCGGCCGCTGATGACGAATCAGCTGCTCCCGGTTGCGCCTCCGGCCGCCATGCCCTACAATCCACCGCTGCCTCGCCCTGGGGCGCCCCCGTCTTGCCGACGTAGCTCAGTGGTAGAGCAGCTGATTCGTAATCAGCAGGTCATCGGTTCAAATCCGATCGTCGGCTCCAGTTGTAAACTCCAGCAATCGAATCAGTTAAGTCCTCGTCCTAGCCGACCTGACCCAGTCGTTTCTCGTCCCCCGGGGCACGCGGACGGTCTACTTCACGACAGAGCCCGGCGTCCCTATCCCCTTCGGCGCCGACCGCGCTCTTCTGGCGTGGATCACCACCCTAACCTACGACACCGGCTTCGTCACCTTCAGCAACCTGACCGACTTCTTCGACGCCTTCCAGCTCGCCCGCTCGGGCGTCCAGTATCAGCGTTTCGAGCAACGCCTGCAGCGCCTCTTGAGCCTGTCGCTTTCCCTCGTCTTGAAGACGCCGACCGGCGTCGTCCGGCTCAACATGAGGCCCCTCCGAGACCGAGGCCGAGAAGGTCGCCCGCATTCTGGAGAAGCTCGAAAGCCTGTCGGCCGAGGAGGTCGAGCGGATGCTCGCCGAGCGCGGGGTGGGGCCGGAGGGGGGCAGCTTCTGAGCGCGACGGGCGACACCCCGAGTTTACAGGTGGTGCCCCTGCGGTAAAGACGGCAGGATCTAGGACTTAGGGAAGTTTCACCGTCTCCCGTCACTTCCAGGAAGATTTTTTCGGCAAAAAGCCCTTGACTTCTCCCTGGAGATGACTACCATGTTGCCAATTGGAGCGAGAGGACCGGGGGTGAGAAACCCCCCAGAAGAGAGATGAAGGTGGAGGAGAGCTCCCTTGCAGGGGAGCCCTCCTCCCGGCAACGGTAGTACCCGTAACCGACTACGGAGATCGCCCGGTGTTCTCATGCGGAGGATCCGGGCGTGTCCACGAGAGACAGCTCCGTAGCTTAAACCAAAAGCGAAGGAGAGCCAAATGAGCACCCCGCCCCCGACTCCCACCCCGCCGCCGACGGACAAGAAGAAGGTCAAGCAGCGGGAGACCACGTACGCCGGCAAGCTCGGCGACTGGCAGCGCATCCTGGCGCCGCTCGACGCCAATGCCGCCGACCTGCCCCATTTGGAGATTCCGCGCACCCAGCTCGCGGCACTTCTGGCCCAGGCCGTGGGGATCAAGAAGCAGCAGGCCGCCAGCCGGGCGACCAAGCAGACGGCCTCGGAGCAGCTCCAGACGACGATCATCGAAGGCCAGCGTCTGGCGGCCCTGCTCCGCCAGGCGGTCCGGCAGCACTACGGTCCCGCGTCGCCGAAGCTCACCGAGTTCAACGTGAAGGTGTTCCACGGTCGCGCCAAGACCCCGGCCACCCCGTCGGTGCCCGCGCCCGCCATTGAGCTGTCCACGACCCCGGCGGCCGCCGTCACCACCCCGAAGCCCCCGTCGGATCCCGCCAGCCACTCCTAAGAATGTAGCCGCAGCACTCCGGGGGCGTGCCCACCACGCCCCCGGAGTTTTTTCCTCCTCCCGCTCTCCCTCTCCTCCAGAAGCCCGCTGCCAGCCCGGTCCAACGGATCGTTGGACCGTGTCAACGTGACGTTGTACCTGTACAACGAAGCGTTGGACCAGTACAACGGGTCGTTGAACCAGTACAACGAGTCGTTGCACCGTGTAAACGTGACGTTGTACCTGTACAACGAAGCGTTGGACCAGTACAACGAGACGTTGAACTAGTACAACGGGTCGTTGCACCGTGTAAACGTGACGTTGTACTGGTCCAACGAAGCGTTGCACCGTGTCAACGAACCGTTGAACCAGTACAACGAGTCGTTACACCTGTACAACGAAGCGTTGCAGCGGTTCCGCGCTTCCGCTTTACCTGCGCTTCCAGCCGAGGGGCGCCGCTTGACAGCGCGACGCAGCCGGGGCTACTTTGCCAATATGCGTTCCGTCGCCCTGAAGGAGATCCCTGCCATGACGAAGGTAGCCATCCTGCCCGTGTCTACAGAGCAAGGCGCCCTTTCCTATCATGCCGTCGCCGGCGCGAAGCACGCTGAGGGCAATACGGGCTGGACAGGCTTTGGATGCTATCGCGGCTCAATTGTCCGAGGCCGAAACGAGCACCTGTTCATCGTGCAACTGCGCCCAGACCGCTTCTTCACTGCGGCCCAGCAGGAGCGACTTGCCGACTTGATGGCGCGTTGGCGGACAGCGCGAGACGAGGCCACACCCTGCCGGTGGACGAGCAGATCGAGTTGGAGGCGCTCGTTGAGGCGGAGTTGCGCGCATCGGCGACCCGTGCTGCGACACTCGCTGATGCCTTAGGGCAATGAATCCATACTATGCCCAGGTTGCACTCCGTGCACGGCATCGGTGTGAGTATTGCCACGCCCCGGAGGCGGTCTTCAATTTCCCATTCGAGGTCGAGCACGTCGTGCCGTTCGCTCGCCGAGGCAGTGCCGAGGAATCGAATCTTGCGTTGGCCTGCCGTTCCTGCAATCTCTATAAGGCGACGCTCCTCGATGGCAGAGATCCCGAAAGCGATACCCTGGTTCGGCTCTTTCATCCACGGGAGGACCGCTGGGAGGACCACTTTCAAATCTCCAGGGCTGGCGAGCCTCGGCGCCCCACTGCTCACCGTTTGTGTGGTGCTCATCGTTTAGGTGGCACCTATCGGGCTGGGTGGAGGCATTGCGTGCAGGGCGGCGGTGGTCGCCGCCAGACGTGTGTCTCAAAAGTCCTCTTCTTTCCACTGGGTCCCGAAAGGCTGGGGCAGATCGTTTCCTATGCTGATGACTTCGTCATCCTGTGCGCAAGCCGGCGCCAGGCCGAAGAGAGCCTGGCGCAAGTGAGCCGCTGGCTGTCGAAGCTCGGTTTTGACGATCCACCCGACCAAAACGCGCCTCTGTTACGCCCGGGAAGAGCCGTTCGACTTTCTGGGCTACACCTTAGGTCCGGTTCGGCACTGGCGCACCGGGAAGCGAATCCTCGTAGCCCAGCCCTCGAAGAAGGCACAAAAGAGGCTCAAGGAGAAGATCAACACCCTGCTGTACCGGGGAAACCCGACGCCATGGCCCGAACTACGGGACCGGCTCAACCGGCAGATCGAAGGCTGGGCCCAGTACTTTAGCTTCGGGTGGCCCCGGCAGGCCTATCAGGCCGTTCGGTTACATGTGGCGCATCGAGCCCGACGGTTCCTCTGTCGCCGCCACAAGCTGCGCATCGGAGGGACCGGTCGTTTCGGACTGGAAGAGGTCTATGGAGAACGGGGCGTGATCGACCTGTTTCAACTCCAGAGGCGCCTTCAACGAAGCCCGTGCATGCCTGCTCGTGAAGTCCCTCCGAGAGCCGGATGCGGTAGAGCCGCACGTCCGGTTCGATGAGCGGCGGCGGGAAACGGAACCACGGCCGAGACTGAGGCACCGGCACTACAGCGAAAGCCGCCGGCAACAGCTACTCCCTCGACCTACAGTCACCGCGCCCGCCGTCGACTCTACCCTATCGGGGGTCCGAGCTTGCCGTCGCGGATCCAGCCGAGGACGTCGCCGGCGCGCTGTTCCAGCTCTCCGCGGCGCGCGGCCGGAGGGAAGCTCCCGCACGGAAAGCCGAACAACGATTGGCTTGGATGGTGACATTCGTAAAGGTCATAAGTTACCGAGGCTTCTTGGTTCCGGCTTTTTCTTCTGTTTCTTCTGTCGCTTGTCAAAGCGCTGGAGACCGGCATGCTGCAGGTCAGTACCAATTTTTGCCAGAGCCACTCTGTACCCGAATATCTCAAGCCGCTGCATAGCATGGCGGAGCGATAGTTGCGCAAAGAACGGTAAATTTAACGGCTTGAGTGATTTACTGACAATTGCCAGCACGACCCGCAACTCTTGCGCGGCAGGGCGGTTCGTGACGAATCTGCCACGAAAGTCGTCTGGAAGATGGGGGTCGACCGCTCGCCGAAAGCCCTCGTCGATTTGAAACAGCTGCCCTGAGTTCAATCCTTGTGCAAAGAGGTGGCTCAAGTCTCTCGATCCCGAAAAACGCTTTACATGTATAATATCGCCGTTCGATCCTAAAAGGTCACAGAATTCTACGCTGCTCTTGCCTCCGCCGTATGGCACGAGCACCTTATGCATTAGGTGGAAACCGTAATTGCCGGTCCCCACGCGAATATTGTAGTCGTCTTCCGTCTTGTCAGAATAGTTCGGCAGATAACCATCTAGCACCTGAATCTTGCCTACAGTGTCCTTCACCTGATCGACGAACAACTTGGCAATCTTGTACCACTTTCCTCCGCTCAAGAAGTAGGAGTCATTACCATAGTCGATTTCTGCGTAGATGCAGCGATATACCGGCCAATGCTTGAGAGTACGTCCGTCATCTCCCACACAAAAGATGTACCGGTTCTTTAGGAAGTCGAGCGAAAGTGCTGACGGATCTTCAATTTTTTCTTCAAAGAAGGTTGCCCAATGGACATCAAACCTTTCTGGGGAACGGTACGCTTCCGCATACGAGAAATACCGAACCTCCGACCACTCAAGCACCTCAGGAGGTGCAAGCCACGTCTGCTCGAAATTCTTCTTCTTGAGTCGATCAAGAATCTCCCAATCGAGCAGCTGGCGTTCTTCTTCATCTGCCTCGCAGACATTATCTATCCATGAAAATTTGTCTTGGTAGCGTGTAGCGACGAAGGCAGGATAGAGGCGTGGAAGAAAATCCTCCAACCCGTTCAGGTCAATGTGTGCCGAAACGACCAGGGCATCTCTTCCTGTTAGCTGCTGGCCTAAGGCCGGATCAGTAGGGCTTCCGGTAACGGCCCGAAGTAGGTCACGCTCGATGTCGAGGCCGAACTCTTCTGTCCCAACCTCTCTGCTTGCTTGCTGTCGAGAGTGCCCTGCAATCATATCGAACGTCTCTTTGTCAATGCTCTTGAGGTTATCTTCTCCTAAACTGTTGAGCGCCACCCGTAATCCAAACCCATCTACATACAGACCATCCTGAAGAAGATGGCGTCCCTGACCGAACGTCAAGCCCCACCATAAACCCTCGCCTGGCACAAGCAGTACTGCTGAGGCGGAACCAACAAATCCAAACTCGCCAGGATCTATCTGCGGAAGAAAAAAGTCAGCCCAACTTGGAGGCTTTGGTCGCGCCTTTTTGGTAAACAGCCACCAATCTCTGCCAGAGGGAGATTCGATCCTATATTTCTTCAGTTCAGGGTCAAGTTTGACGAGCTTTCGAGGATCTGATTCGCTTCGCTTGATGAGGTAAACCGTTAGGCTTCTAGCCTTAGCCATGGTTCCTCTCATCCTCCTTAGGTTCACCGCGCAAGTGAGTTCCGTTAGGAATGCGCCCGTTACGAGTCTCACCGAATGAAGTCTAAAGAAGAATAGCCGATATCCTGCCAGCGATGCAAATAGATACAGGTACCTAGCTGCATGACCGCCCCGCTCCACGGCATGCGCCGATAGGTGCTAGGTGCCGATAGGTACCAGGCGAAAGGCGGCAGGGGTGCGGGGGAGAGCCCGGCTGCCCAACTCGATTCCCCCGATAGGTGCCCGATAGGTGCCAGGCGAATGGCGGGGCCGGTGGTGGGTGGAGGGCGTTACGTGCAGGGCGGCAGTGGGCGCCAGCATGGCGGCGGTGGGTGGCGGGCAGGGTGGTCGTCACGCGGGTGTCTGTGCAGTTTGGCGGTTACCTGTCTGTCGAAGAGGAGTGTATGCTTGTAAGGCTAAACTCGTGCGTCGTATCGGAAGCGCTAGAATTCGTGTTTCAAAAGGAGGGTTAGGTGAAGATCTTGGCCGCCGTAGTTATCCTTGGCTTGGTGCTCGTGCTGTTCTCCCTGGGTGCCCGATCGCGAAGCGAGGCCCGTCACCGCCTTGAGGAGGCGAGGGTGGAGTCGGACGTACGGGAACTAATCCTTCTGGACAACCGCTGCGAGATAGCAAACGAACTTGCTACCGAGACGGCACGGCTCATCGGTAAGCGACCCGTTGACGCCGAAGACTTGGCGGCGGTGGCCCGCAGCAGAAAGCGTCTCCTGGAGACGGCTACCGGACGCCCCGAGATCGTGAAGCCGTGGATCGCTGCGAGCCTTCGCTTCTGCGAGAGAGCGCTCGACGCTGGTGAGACCGCTGGGGACAACCTTGCGGCGTCGCACCGTAGGGAGATCGATGGCGTAAGAGGGCAACTCCAGGTGGATTGGCCTGCAGCCTATGACAAGGGCAGAAGCGCGGCCGAAGCGGAAATCCAAAGAGCGGCCGCTGACCACCGGATGGCGGAGTGAAGGCCTGCCCGATGGGGTGCCGATAAGGTGCGCGCTTACGAGGTGCCAGGTGCTTGGAGCGGTGGACCCGATAGATGCCAGCCACTTGGCAGCCGCTGCGCCCGGGTGCTCGGCGGCGCGGTTCGCCGCCTCCTCTCTGGGTTAGTACAGTAGGAGCGAGAATCAGGGCGGGCGGCGACATCGCGCTCCCCGGCTCGAAGCCTCAACGGCTGGCACTCAACGGCTCGGCGGTCACTGAATGACGGACGGCAGTCATCGCGAGCCTGCCCGGCCGCCGCGGCACCGGTTACCCGCGCGTCTCTGCTATAGTTGCCGAGGGAGAGAACGTAGAAATGCAGATCGCCCTGGAGCTACCCGAGGACATCGCGAAGCGCTTGGAGCTCGCATGGCGTGATGTATCACGAGGCACCCTCGAGGCCATCGCCGTCGAGGGGTACCGTGAAGGGGCGCTGACACGCGGCCAGGTGGAACGGCTCCTCGGGCTCTCCTTCTGGGAGACGGAAGCGTTCCTCAAGGAGCGTCAGGCCTATCTTGCCTACACGGAGGAGGACTTCGAGCAAGATCGTAGAGACCTCGATCGCCTCATGCTCCGATGACGGTCGTCTCGAACACCTCGCCCCTGAATTATCTTGTCCTTATTGACCATCAAGAGATCCTCCCTGTTCTCTTCGGCCATGTCCTGATCCCGGAGGCCGTTTGGCACGAGCTCCGCTCGCCAGCGGCACCGCAACCGGTGAAGGCTTTCCTCGAAACCTGGCCAAGCTGGCTGGAACGCCGAATCGTCTCTCAAATTCCTCAGGATCTGCAGCAACTTGATCCCGGTGAGCAGGAAGCCATCGCTCTGGCTCAATCAGTGGGTGCGAGCCTCGTCCTACTTGATGAGAAAAAGGGGCGCCAAGTAGCACGGGATCTGGGATTCGCCGTCACTGGCACTTTGGGAGTCCTCGACTTGGCTGCGCGCCGCGGGTTGGTGGACTTGGTAGATGCCCTGAAGCGTCTGGAGCGAACCACCTTCCGTACTACCCCACGATTGCTCCGGCACATTCAGGAGAAGCTGTCACCCTGAAGATCGAGGCGCAGCTCGGCGCATGGCGCGGGGAGAAGAGCGAATGAACCCGCCGCCTCTCACCTGGACCAAGGCCACCTTCCACGTCCTGATCCCATAAGTGCCAGCCACTTGGCGAGCCGATAGGTGCCCGAGCCGATAGGTGCCAGCCGATAAGTGCCAGCCACTTGGCGGGCCACTGGTCCCGGGGCATGGGTTTCGTCCTTGGCTGGACGGCGGCAAGCAACAGATCTTACCGGAGGGTCTGCCGTCCCCGATCATCGAGGCCGTTGGGGGCGTGGCCGCCGGCTCCCCCCAGGCGACGATCTACGAGACCGGCGAGACCGAGGGCGGTCGGGCGTTCCTCGCCCTGGCCTTCTACGAAGGGGAGAGCCTCCAGCAGAAGCTCGAGCAGGGCCCCCTGCCGCTCCACGAGGCATTGGGAATCGCGCGCCAGATCGCCTGGGGCCTCGCCGCGGCGGTCCTTGCGCAAACCAAGAAGAGGCCCGCGAGCTCGGGCAGAACCGCCGCACGGGCGAGGGTCGCCCGGCACCGCCTGGGATCGCAAGCGGTCTCGGCGGCCCCTGCCCGAGCGGAGCACCTGCCGCCCTCGGCGGTCGTCAGGGCACGGTCACCGTATGCGTCACCACCGCCATCGCGCCGTTGACGTCGGTGATCGTGAGAGACACCCCGAAGCTATCGCCATAGGCATAGGTGTGCGAAGCCGTCGTCGACGCCGTATCGGTCACGCTCTCGTCGCTCCAGTCCCAGTGGTAGTTGGTGATCGCGACGGTGCTCGTCGAGCCCGAGGCGTTGACGCTACAGCTCCGGCCGGTGCAACTGAACGTGAAGGCGGCGGTCGGGCCGACGCTCACGGTGACGTTGTGCGAGGTGGTCGAGGTCTGGTTGGCGACATCGCGGACGGTCAGGGTGATCGTGTAGGTGCCGGCGGCGGCGTAGGTGTGGGTGGGGGCCGAGACCGAGCTCCCACCGCTGGTCGTCGAGCCGTCCCCCCAAGTCCAGGTGTAGTTGACGATCCCCATGTCGTCGCCCGAGGCTTCGGAGTCGGCGGTGCAGGTGAGGTTGGTGCAACCGACGTAGAAGCTCGCGGTCGGCGGGAAGTCGACGGCAGCGTAGAGGACCGTCTTGTCGGGGTTGACGTTCAGAAGCTCGAGCACCGCGCTGCTCTGGGCGTCGATCCGCGCCTGCCAGGTCCCCGCCGACCCCGGACGCTTGAAGGTGAATTGCCAGACCGCGGCGAGCCCTCTTCCCTTCCCGAAGGCGAAACCGTCGGCGAAACGGCTGTCGGAAACGGCGATGGGAACGAGATGGAGCCTCCCGGGATCGAGGAACCTGTCGTCGGCCGAGAGGCCTCCCAGATAGGCGCCGAGGGCGGTCAGGGCCTGGGTACGGGTGCGCGTCGCGGTGGGGACCGCAGAGCCGGGCGAGGGCAGGTTTTCGCTGCCGAGCTGGATCAGATTGCCCTGGCGGATCCGGAAGAAGACGCGAGCGCCGTCGATCGGCCGGCCTCCCGCGAAGACGTTGAAATCGACGAGCCAGACCTGCCCGGCCCGCGGGCCGGAGCGGCCGGGAGCGAGCACGAGAGCGCTCGGGGCGACGCCGAGCAGCGGGGCGACGCGCGGCAGGAAGGCGCGGGCGATGCTCTCCAGGGTCTGAAGATCAGGCTTCGCCTTGCCCTTCAGGTGCTGGGCGATGTCGGCCGGGAGAAGACGGTTGCGGCGCCCCGGAATCCAGGGCAGGCCGCGGCCTTCCGTGGCAACGGCATCGACGATCTGGCCGGTGCGGCGGTCGACGGAGCCCTTCCACGCACCGCCCAGGCTCAGCTGGAAGGCCAGCCAGCCATCGCGAATCTGGGGCGCGAGGAAAGGCTGCGCTCCCTCGACCGTCTCGGTTTCCGCGGCCGTCGCTGCGGAGTCGAACCGCCCGTCCGCCTTCTCCAGGGATGCCAGAGGATCGTCCGACGTGCGGGCCACCTGGGCCTGGGCGGCGCCACCGGTCAGAGTCAACAACAGACCGAGTACCAGACTGAGCAACATCCAACGACGAGGCTTCGCTTCCGACATGGCCGTTCTCCTTAAGGGTTGTGGATCGCGGAACATTGCGCTACAACTTTCTTTATTAATTGTAGCATGTTCCTGCTCCCACGGTCGGTGCGACCTGCATCTTCGCTGGGAAACTCCCGGCGGGCGCTAGATCACGGCGTGCTCGCCGTGCGCCGGATCGCGATCGCCTGCCGGTCGCCGCCCAACAGCGACGCCAGCGACAGGATCACCAGGGTCACCAGGAAGATCACGTAGGCCAGGATCTCGGGCGAGAGCCCCACCACCTGGGCCGGCAGCGCCGGGTCGTGCCGCATGATCGCCGCCTTCATGCCGGTGTAGTGCATGCCGCACACCGCCAGCCCCATCACCAGGGCGCTGGCGACGATCTGCCACAGGCGAGTGGTGTTGAAGACCAGCCACAGGGCGGCGATCGACGCCACGACCGCGATTCCCAGCGAGATCGCCACGATCACCAGGTCGTAGGACAACTGGGCCTGCATCCGCATCGCAGCCATGCCGGTGTAGTGCATGGCGGCCACCCCTACCCCCATCGCCGTGCCCCCGCCGGCCAGCCGCCACAGGCTGGTCGGCCCCTGGCCCACGACGTAGATCCCGAGGCCGGTGACGACCACCGCCACCAGCAGCGAGGCCAGGGTGATCGGCACGTCGTAGGCCACCGGCATGCCCATGTCGAAGGCCAGCATGCCGATGAAGTGCATCGACCAGATCGCCCCCGCCCCCATTGCCAAGGCCCCGGCCAGGAGCGAGCGCCACTTCTCGGCGCCGCGGATCCCGGCGTGCTGGCGGCAGAGCCGGAGCGCGGTGAAGGATCCCAGGACCGAGATCACGTAGGAGAGGGCGACGAGGAGCAGGTTGTAATGTTGCGGCATCGTGTCCATGACACCTCCCGGTTTCAGGTTTGGCGGGCGACGATTACGTCCGACCGTGAGCTCGGTCCTGGGGCGTCGCGATCGGCCGCGGCCCGCTCGAGGCAGATGATGAGGTAGCTCCGATGGCTGCGCCAGGTGATCGGGA
>DASQPA010000280.1:0-32323 GCA_035644215.1 Thermoanaerobaculia bacterium | reverse complement strand
GTCCTGCTGGTCGAGACGGGCGAGGAACTCGGGGGTGAAGGCGCTGGACGGACGGGGGGTGCTACCATCTTCATGGTCTCGCATGGGCTAGCTCCTTGCGGGATCTGGCTCGGGTGAGCTCGTTACTCGCCCGGGCCGCTTTGACGTTTTGGGCCTCTCCGGACACGCGCCGGGACGGCCGCTCTCGGGTGGGGACCTGCGGTGGCTGGTGGGTGAGGCGGGACACCTCCTTAGTTTAGGGATAGGCTACGTTGAGGCTGAATCTATCGAACGGAGGTGGCGGGAGTCAAGCGCAGGTGAGGGCGGCGATGGCATGGATCGGCGCCGGGTTGGCCGCTCTCTTGGTTGGCATTAACTTTGCGCCGGAGGTGCGAAAATGACACTGTTCTTTCTTGCTCTCCCCGTGCTCCTCGTCCTGGCAGCTTTCGGCATCCAGGTCTGGCTGTTCCCTCTCCTGAAAGAGCGCCTCGGAAGTCATCGGACCTCGAAGTGAGCCACGGAGCGGGAGCGGCGGGGCGTCCTTAGGACACGGCCGCTCCCGGAGGGCTCGCCGGCCGATTCGGACCAATCTCTACACGCCGGCCATTGTGGGTCGCCAGCGCTGCTCTGAAAAAGCCTGTGAGGTAGGCGCCCGCTCGGCCTGCCACCCCCCTCCTGTCCTCCCCCCATCCCCTTGCGCCCTCCCGCCCAGGGGGGAGGAACGCGGTAGTCAGCGTCGTCGCCGGGTGGTCAGAGCTCGAGATGAAGCTGCCGATCGGGTCCCTCCCCCCTGGGCGGGCGGGAGGGCGGGGATGGGGGGAGGACAGGAGGGGGGTGGAACCGGGTTGTACGGCCGCATGAAGAACTCCCCTGGGCGCGATCCGAACCGCCTCTACACTTGCGTCTGGGTCCGCGTCGTCGGGCAGGGGCAGTACGAGTTCTCGCAGGAGCCCTCGTAGGTCAAGGTCCCCGACAACGCACCCGCGGCCCGGCCGAGGTCGTCGGGGGTGAGCAGGATCAGGGTCTCACGGCTCAGGCTCAACTTCTTGGGGCGGCGCTTCTGCATCAGGATTCTCCTCGTAGAGTGTGGAGGAATCCTAGCGCAAGACGGGGGGCCGCGCCCAGATCGGCGGCCAGCTTCCTGTGGCCCAGAGGGTGGGGGTTCCTGGGCGTCCAGGAACCCTGGCATCCGCGGTTTCAGCAGTGGCCGCAGGCGGTGACGGTGCAGCCCGTGGTCGTCGTGCACTGGCTCGTTGGCTCGCAGGTGCGGATGGGGATCGAAACTCCGCCGTACGGCACCGCCAGCTCCAGGGCATCGAGCTGCCGGAGGGTCTCCCGGCTCAGGTGAATCCTCTTGGCACCGACGATCTTCTTCTTCATCGCAAAAGCTCCGTTTCTCCCCCGGGGTTTCCCGGCGGGGGGTTGGGTCCTGCACTACTAGTCTGGGTGTGCCCGGGGTCCGTCGCGGGACAGCTTCCGTCGCAGGCCATGGTGTATCCTTCCCGCCGGTGGCCGAGCAGGCATTTCGAGGCGGATCCCCGCATCCTTCGGATACCTGAGACGGAACCTTGAGGAGAAGACGATGGGCCATCTGGCGCATGACCTCCGCCTCGCCGCGCGCTCCCTGCTTCGGCAGCCCGGCCTCGCCCTGGCGGCCATCCTGACCCTGGCCCTGGGGATCGGCGTCAACACCTCGATCTTCAGCGTCGTCGACGCGGTGCTCCTCACCCCGCCGCCGTTCCAGGACCCCGGCCGGCTGGTCGTCGCCTGGAACTCGAACCCGCCCACGGCGCGGGCGGCGGGCTTGCCGGACAAATTGCCGACCACCAACGCCGTATTCTATGACTGGCGGAAGGAGAGCCGCTCCTTCGCCCACCTCGCCATGCTGCAGCCCGACCGCATGAACCTGAGTGGGGAAGGGGAGCCCGAGCAGCTGGGCGTCGTCCGCGTCACCGGCGACTTCTCCACTCTCCTCGGGACGCCCGCCGAGGTCGGCCGGACGCTCCTCCCCGCCGACGACGCGACGGACCAGGCCGCGGCGGTCCTCCTCTCGCATGCGTTCTGGCAGCGCCGGTACGGCGGCGATCCCCAGGTCGTGGGCCGGAAGGTGACGCTCAACGGTGCCCCGATGACGATCGTCGGGGTGATGCCGCCCCGCTTCGCCTTCCCGCGCGGCTCCGAGATGCCGGCTCTCTTCGGTTTTGCGCCGGAGCCGGACGCCTGGGTGCCGTTCGCCCTGCCCGCCGCCATGCGGCAGGAGCGGCAGGTCCATTTCAGCCTGGTGATCGGGCGGCTCCAGCCGGGGGTGGGCCTGGCGGCGGCGGCGGCCGAGCTCAATACGATCTGCCGGCGGCTGGAGCAGGCCTACCCCGCGACCGACAAGGGATGGTCGGCCCGCCTCGTGCCGCTCGCCGAGGAGATGACGGGCGACCATCGCCCGGCGCTCCTCCTCCTCTGGTCGGCGGTCGGCATCGTGCTGCTCATCGCTTGCGCCAACGTCGCCAACCTCCTCCTCGCCCGCGCCGCCTCGCGGCAGCGCGAGATCGCCGTCCGTACCGCCATCGGCGCCGCCCGCTCCCGGTTGATCGCGCAGCTGCTGATCGAGGCCGGGCTCCTGTCGCTGATCGGCGGCGGCCTGGGCGTCGTCCTCGCCGTCGTCGGCCTGCGCGCCTTCTCCGCCTACGTCCCGGTCACCTATGCCGGCGCCACGACCGCCACGCTCGACTTCCGGGTGCTCGGTTTCACCCTCCTCCTGTGCGTCGTGACGACCCTCCTGGCCGGCCTCGTTCCCGCCCTGCAGATGACCCGGCCGGACCTCGCCGAGTCGCTGCGCGAGGGGACGCGGGCGGGCTCCGGCACGGTGCGCGGCCGGTGGACGCAGAAGGCCCTGGTGGCCCTCGAGGTGGCGATCACGGTGCTGGTCCTGATCGGCGCCGGTCTCCTCCTGCGCAGCTTCGTCCGCCTGATCGCCGTCGATCCCGGCTTTAGGAGCGCGCACGTCCTCACCTTCGAGGCCAACCTGCCGCCGGACCTCTACCCGCCCGCCCGGCTCACACCCTTCTTCAACCGGCTGGCCGACCGCCTGCAGGCGCTGCCGGGGGTGACCGGAGCGAGCGTCCAATCGAAGCTGCCCCTGACCCATATCGACATCATGGCCCCCGTCCTGGTCGAGGGACGGCCGATTCCGAAGCCGGAGGAGATCAAGCTCGCCGAGTGGCACACCACCTTCCCGGGCTACTTCGCGGTCATGGGGATCCCGCTCAAGCGTGGGCGTGACCTCGCTGTCGGCGATACCAAGGACAGCCTGCACGTGGTGGTGGTCGACGAGGCGCTGGCGCAGACCTACTGGCCGCAGGAGGACCCGATCGGCAAGCGTTTCCGCTACTCGGCCCGGTCCCAGCAGTGGCTCACGGTGGTGGGGGTGGCCGGGAGCACCCGCTCCGTGATGAACGCCGTTCCCCAGCCGCAGGTCTACGAGCCGTCGGCGCAGGTCCCCGAGCCCATGATGACCAACCAGCTGATGGTCGTCGTGCGCACCACGGGCGACCCCCGGTCGATCGTCAGCGCGGTCCGCGCCGCGGTGCACGAGATCGACCCCGCGCAGCCGGTGACCCACGTCCGCACCCTGGAGAAGCTGGTCGACGACTCGCTGGCCGACCGCCGCTTCAGCCTGCTCCTCCTGGGGCTTTTCGCCCTCCTCGCACTGGTGCTCTCGACGGTGGGCATCTACGGCCTGACCGCCTACTCCGTCGTCCAGCGGACGCGCGAGCTGGGCCTGCGAATGGCGCTGGGCGCCCTGCCGCAAGGGGTGCTCGGGCTGGTGCTCCGCGAGGCGGGGAAGCTCACCGGCGTCGGGGTGGTCCTCGGTCTCGTCCTCGCCTACGCCTTCAACAAGGTGATAGCGTCGCTCGTCTACGGCGTCGGCTCGACCGATCCGCTCACCTTCTTCGGGGTCGCCCTGGGGATCCTCGCGATCGCCCTCCTCGCCGCCTATCTCCCCGGACGGCGGGCGACCCGGGTCGATCCCATCGTGGCGTTGCGGACGGAGTAGAGACGTCCCTCGCCGCCGTCCGGGACCTCCGGTGGGCGCTCAGCGTCTGCAGGGACGATATACTGAATACCTACGAGACAGCCGTCCCGGTCTCGACCCGGACGCCTCAGAACGATGCGAACCTTCGCCCACAGGGAGAACGAGCCTCGCCGGCCACGCCCGCCGGTGTCTGCCCCGGCCGCGGCGCCGGGCGGTCCGTCCCACCCCCTCCTCGACCTCCAGCGCACGATCGGTAACCGGGCCGTGCAGAGCGGCCTCAATGGTCTGCGGACGCGCGTGTCGCGGATCACCGGGACCGACGTCGGCGCCGTTCCGGTCGAGGCCGGGGACGCCGGGGGCAAGCGCGCCTCGACGCACCAGGGCCGGGTGACGCTCGGCGCCCTGGCCACGGAGCGCGACGTGGCGCACGAGCTGGCGCACGCCGCACAGCAGCGGTCGAACACGGGGGATTGGCTGGGCGCCGGCGCGGCCGAACGGAGGGCCGACGATGTCGCCGCCGCGGCGCTCGCCGGAACCGCCGCTCCGCTGCCGGCAATGCCGGCGATATCGGTGGGCCGGGTGCCCGGCGCGGCGGTGCTCGGGGCCGGGGATCCCTACAGCCGCGAGGCGCTCACCCTGACGGCGCCACCCGCGGGGTACAAGGTCAAGGACTTCGAGGACCAGTTGAAGCTCAAGATCACCGCCGGCGACATCACCGGCTACTCGCTCTCCGGGGTCAAGTCCGGTGATCCAGAGGAGATCTATCTCTACAACGCGCTCGTCCTCCTCGCCGACAAGCGACGCTGGGGCTCGGAGCTCGACCTCGTCACCTCGATCGGCGCCGGCAAGGGGGAGGTGACGGTCCGCTTCGACGCCGCGGGCAAGGCCGTGGCGCAGCTCGTGGGGAAGGCGGCGCCCGCCGTCCCGGCGGCGTTCACCACGGTCAAGGACGCGAGCGACGCGCTGGTCAAGACCTACAAGCTGGCCAAAGTCACGGGCGAGCACGGCAAGAGCTGGAGCTTGGACGAGCTCAACAAGGTGGTGGCCGCCTGGGGCCGGCTGTCGACCGCCGAGGCGGCCGCACTCGCCGGCTATACGCTCCTCCGCACGGACAAGCTCACCTCCGCGACCGGCGAGGACCTGCAGGGCCAGACCACGCACACGGACGACGTGGCGACGGGAGCGACGACCGCGACGCACGCGCGGGAGATCCGCTTCGCCGACCGCACCTTTGCCGACGACGACAAGAGCTTCATCGGCGACGCCAAGGACGCGGCGCCGGCGAGCTTCGAGACCCTGATCCACGAGGTGGGCCACGCGCTCGAGGCCAAGCCGTTCGACGACTTGAACGCGGTTGCGGCGGACGACTCGGCCAAGGCGAACCTGGCCGGGGTCGACGCGCACGCGAAACAGCTGGCGGCGAACAAGGCGATCAACCCGGCGCTCGACGGGAAATACTCCAAGAAGGATATGACGGCGGGCCAGCCGCTGGTCGACCAGGTCCTGGCGGCGCAGAAGGTCCTCCAGGCCTTCGAGGCCTCGCCCGACGCCGTGCACGAGACGAACGCCAAGAAGGCGATCAGCGATCGCGATGCCGCCAAGGCGGCGATCCCGGCCGGCAACTCGGTCGTGGCCGGCTTCGCGGCGGCGCTCACCGCGCAGGACGCCTACTTCGCCGCGCTCGAGAAACTCTTCGCGGCGAAGACGACGGCGGACGCGTCGAGGGCGGCGGCCGACAAGTTGAAGACGGGTTCGAACACGACCCGGCTCCAGGTGTTCGTCGACTTCGTGACCAAGGAGGCGATAAAGCCGCCCACGGCCTACGCCGCGAAGCACTGGCCGTCCGAGCCGGCGGAATTCTACGACGAGGCCTTCTCGCTGTGGAAGAACGACCCGACCTTCTTCGCCAAGTACTCGCCCAAGCTCAAGGCCTGGTTTGACGCCGGCAAATATCTGACCTGACGCTTCAGTTGACGTAACCCAGCGCTTTGAGGTGCTGGCGGCGGACCTCCAGCTCCTCGGGGGTGAGGTCGCGGGGGGTGGCGTCGTCGTCGCCGTTCTCGGCCAGGCGGGGCCGGGCGGTGGCGGAGTCGACGTCGGGCTGCTCCCAGTAGGCGAAGCGCTCGCGCCGGCTCCTGGCGCTTTCGGCGCCGCCGTCGATCTCGACGCAGATCTCCACGGTCTGCAGGCTGTAGGCGGCGAGCGAGATCGCCCGCTCGCGCCAGGGGGGGCCTCCGAGCCCCACGGTGTCGCGCAGGAGCTCGACCTCGCGCGTGGCGCCTTCTGGCTGGATTCGCAGGGTGAACACGGGAGGGTGGGCGGCGCGGCCCGCGGCGCGGAGCCGGTCGGGATCGACGCCGTAGCCGACCTGGACCCGGGCCGCGGCGGGCAGGGTGAGGTGGCGGCAGTCGTTCTCCTCCTTGAGCACCGTCCGCGGCTCGCCGGCGACCCTCGCCGGCATGCGGGAGCCCTGGCGGGCGAAGCGGTAGGCGTCGGGATCGACGTAGCGATAGCCGCGGGGAGGGACGACCGCGGTGGGGGTCGGGAAGGGGAGCCGGGCGAGCTGGGGGCAGGCGTCCGGCGCCACCCGGACGGCGCGCATCGGCTCGCGCGGCGAGACCCACTCCCAGGCGATCTGGCCGGCGCGGGTCACCTCGAACACCCGGCCGCCGCGGGTCGAGGTGACGAGGACGTTGCCGTTGGGCAGCAGCTGCCCGGTCCCGCCCGTCGGAGTGAAGAAACCGGGCGACCGGTAGCGCCAGGCGACCGCGCCGTCGCGCGGGTCGATCTCCAGCAGCTCGCTCTGGTGGTCGCCCCAGAAGCTCCCCAGGCGGTTGTTGAGGAGCAGGATGCGGCCCGGATTGGGCAGGCCGGGACCGTTCATCCGCGCCTCGTGCTGGCGGTCCAGGTCGGCGGTGAAGTGCCAGACCACGGCGCCGCTCTGGCGATCGACGACGAAGACGGTATTGACGTTGCGCGCCGAGAGGAGGAGGTTGCCGGGCCGGAAACGGCGGTCGCCGGCGGCGTACCAGGGGTTCTCGGGGAGCTCCTGGAGCGAGTTGACGTGGGTGAGGTCGCCGGGGTGCGCCTTCTCCGCCAGCAGGTCGCCCAGGTGCTCGGCGGCCACCCAGGTCCAGATCACGTGCCCGGCGCGGTCGACCTCGAGCAGGAGGTCGGCGCCGTCGCCGTCGCGCAGGGCGAGGACCAGGGTGTTGCCGTTCCCGAGCCTCAGGACGTCGTGGTGCGGGATGGCGC
This sequence comes from Thermoanaerobaculia bacterium, assembly GCA_035644215.1. GTDB lineage: Bacteria > Acidobacteriota > Thermoanaerobaculia > Multivoradales > UBA5704 > DASQPA01. The sequence goes on along the minus strand of DASQPA010000280.1, from coordinate 25,059 downwards.
CGGGGGTGGGGAAGGCCCAGGTCGGCCGGCCCTCCCAGTCGTACTCGACCACCTGGCGGCCGAGCCCGATCCCCAGGATGGAGCCGTCGGGCAGGAGGCGCACCCGGGACTTGATGCGCGCCGCGGGCCAGCGGTGGACCGGCCGGCCGTTCATGTCGAGGAGGACCGGGATGCGGCCCTCGTAGAGGGTGAGCGTATAGCCGTTCCAGGCCAGCCGGGGGTGGTAGACGGTGACCCACGCCGCGACCGGTTCCCCGGTCGTGGCCGGGGCCGGGGATGGGGACGGCTGCTGCCGGCAGCCGGGCGTGAGCAGGGCGAGCGCGAGCAGCCCGGCCGCGGCTCTGTCGACGAGGCTCATCGAGGCTCCTCCTTCGACTCGGGGAGAGCCTAGCACCCCTCCAGGGGGGGACGCCCCTTGTCGCCGTTGAAATGGAGCCGTAGAATTCGCCACCCTTATTGAGACAGCTTTTGCCGGAGCAGGAAAGCGGCGGCCCGGTCCGTCCAACCCGGAGGCAGGAGAGCGCACGATGGAGGAGAGTCCCACCCCGGCCACGGGCCGGCCCGGCCGGCGATGCCGAGCCCTGGCCTTCGCCGGCGGCGGCTTCGACACCGCCACCCAGCTGGGCGTCGCCCATGCCCTGCTGGTCGCCCGCGGCGTCGCCCCGGACTACGTCGCCGGCATCTCGGCCGGCGCGGTCAACGCCGCCGCGCTCGCCGAGATCCTCCAGGCCGGGGACGACCTCCCCGCCGACGAGCGGCGGGAGGCCCAGGTGGTGACCCTGCGCCGCTTCCTCGCCTCCTACGAGGAGCTGCCGGCCGAGCTCCTGCGCTCGATTTTCCCCGACACCTTCGAGATCAACGCCGCCAAGCCGCTCAAACCGGTTGAGCTGCCTATCCACTTCGACCGCGAGCGCCAGGGGCGCGACACCGCCAACCAGGCGCGCGCCGGCCTCATCCGGCTGCTCAACCGACTGTGCGAGGTGCGCCTGCCGGTCCAGGCGATCGCCCTGATCGCCAACCGGGTCCTCCACTTCGTCGCCGCCACCGAGGAGGTCTCCTGGGGAAGGCGGCTGTGGACCCGGGCCTGGACCCTGGGCTCCCTCTGGGGGACGGGCTTCCGCTATGCCGACGGTCTGGGGCCCACCGCCGGCGCTCTCGCCTGGGCGGCGCTCGCCGGCGCGCCGCGCGAGACCACCGGCTTCGAGCAGGGGAGGAAGGCGGCCTCCCTGATCGGCGGCCGGCGCACTTTCCGCCAGGCTCTGCGCGGGGTGCGCGACCTCCTGGACGTCGTCCTTTTCGTCCTCTCCTGGATCGTCCTGCCGCTCTTCGCCGTGCCCGCCCTCGCCTGGACCTACCTGCGCTCCGCCCGCCGCCGGCGGAGCACCCTCTGGCGCCGTCTCGGCGACCGCATCCTCCAGCACTACGGGCTTGCCGACGGGCTGGGCAACTCCTACGTCATCAAGGAGCAGCTCATCCGCTGTTTCGACCCCGGCTACTACGGCGCGCCGGACATCGGCCGGGTTCTGGACCAGGCCCTCGGCCGCGCGAAGACGCCGGCGCCGGCCGAGAAGCCGCGGAAGACCCTCGGCCGCTACCCGTCCCGCGAGCCGCGGATCGTCGTCGCGCCGATCGCCGCCGACCTCGCCTCCGGCGACCTCCGGGTGCTGCCCCGGGACGTCTCGGTGGTCGACGCCCTGCTCGCCGCCACCGCCATCGTCCCCCTCTTCCCGGCGGTCAAGGTCGAGTCGCGCTGCTTCAAGGCGGACGGGGCGAGCGAGAAGATCTTCGTCGACGGGTTGAACATTTCGAACGAGCCGATCGGGGCGCTGCTCGAGCTCCTGCGCCAGGAGGATGACCCGCACCAGGCCGTGGCGGAGGCTTCGGGGATCGACGTCTACACCGTCTCGGGGAGCGCGGAGGCGGCCACCCAGGGCGAATGCTCACGGCTCCTCCAGGTCGCCCTGCGCGCCTTCCAGCTGCGCCGCCGGCGCGACGCCACCATGGAGCAGCGCTATGCCGACCTCTATACCCGCGCCCTGCCGGTCACCGGGAAGGCGCGGATCACGATCGGCGAGAAGACCTACGTACGGGCCGCCGTCTGGCCCATCCGCCTCGACCGGCCGGCGGCGATCAACCGCGAGGTGTTGACCGGCAACGCCGACGTCGGCTTGCAGGGGCTGATCGAGGAGGCGGTGGCGGACGGCTGCCGGGCGACGCTCGAGGCGATGATCCCGCGGGCCATCGCCACCGCCGCCCGGCCGGCGGACTCCGTGCCCTGCTGGCAGGCGGTCCGCCGGCGGCTCGGCGAGGCCGAAGACGGGCTGCTGGGCGACCGCCACCAGGACGGCCCGGGCCTGCCCGAGATCTGCGCCCGCTGCGCCCTCCACCGCGAACCCCTGCCCCCGGAGCCCCCGAGCGCCCCGGCCGCCGACCGGTCGTTCCGCCAGCGGCTCCGGCTGCAGGCCGAACCGCAGGGTCCCGAGTGGCCGCTCCAGGGGGAGGCGGTGGAACCCGGCGGGCCGCCGCTCGGGGCGCCGGCCGTCGAGCCCCCGACCCTCACCGTCACCGGCTGGCCGCTCGACCGCGCGGCGCTCGCCGGACGCGAGCGCCCGGTGGTCAGCTTCCTCTTCGGCGGCGGGGTCTTCCGCGGCGTCTTCCACATGGGGGTGATGAACGGGTTGAACGAGCTCGGCCTGATGCCCGACCTGGTCGCCGGCTCGTCGGTGGGCTCGATCGTCGCCGCCATGATCGCCCAGGTGTTCGCCGGACCGCGGTCCGGGCGCCAGGGGCCGATCGCCGATCTCGCGGCGACCTTCCTCGGCCTCGACCAGCTGGTGATGACCGACCGGCTGGCCGACTTCGTGCGCGGCTTAACCCTGCGCGCCGCCGACGCCGACTTCTCGGCCCGCGACTTCGACCTCGCGCTGCGGCGCTACGACCTCGACCCCCGGGCCTACGGCGCCCGGGCGCGGCGGGTGGTCGCCGGGTTGGAACGACTCTTCTACCTGAGCCCCACGCAGCTCTTCGCGCTGGTCCGGGCCGCCCGAGAGCAGGACTACCGCACCTTGAGCGAGCTCCTGCAGGCGGCCTTCCAGGAGCTCCTCGACCGCGGCGGGGTCGGCCGGGAGATCCTGGGCGCCGAGCCGCTCGCCCTCCTCATCCACCAGGAGGTGATCCAGCCGCTCCACCCCGGGGCGAGCGATGAGACCTTCGCCGCCTTCGCCCGCCACGGCATCCAGTTCCTGGCGACCGCCACCAACCTCCTTTCGGGGGAGCTCGAAGTCCTCGGGCTCCCCGAGGACCAGGACCAGACCTCGCTCCTCTACGGCCTCCTCGCGAGCAGCGCCTTCCCCGTCGTCTTCCGGCCCCGCCGGCGCTGGGAGATCCTGCGGCGGGACAAGGGCACCGACCTCTTCGTCGACGGCGGGATCATCGACAACCTGCCGCTCGACGCCGCGGCGCGCTTCCTCGACCAGGCCTCGCGCGGCGCTCACCCCACGGTCGCGCGCCGGCCCCGGGTGGGCGGCCGGGAGGTGCCGCACCTGCTCTTCACCGCCTCCCTGGAGGTGGACAAGACCGCCCTGGGCGACGGCGGCGCCGAGGAGGTCCGCAAGAACTTCCTGCGGCTCAAGAAGCGGGCGAAGACCTTCGGTTACAACCGGAAGATCGACGCCTACCAGACCCTCCAGCGCGACCTGCGGGAGATCTACCAGAGCCGGGTCCGGCAAGGCGAGGACCCCGCCTGGACGCCGCTCGACCTGCACGTCCTCGCCGTCCGGCCGCGCTGGCTCTGCAACACCTTCAGCTTCCACCCCATGCTGCGCTTCCGCCGGCAAAAGCAGGTCGAGAGCATCGCCCACGGTTGCGCCTCGACGATCGCGACCTTCTACCACGACGCCCGGCAGAACGGCACCCGCGCCTGGATGGAGGCCTGGGGCGTCCACGGTCTGGACGTCGTCGACGCCCAAACGGTCACCTCGCATTTCGACCCCTCCCGGCCGGCGCTCAACCCGCGGCGGGAAGGCAAGGAGCGCGGCCTCTGCTGGTTCCGCGACGCCCCCTGTCCGTTCAGCCGGGAGTCGCTGGCAGCCCATCCGGACCTGCGGGGAAGGGCGGTCCTCCTCGAAGAGCTGCCGAAGATCCACCAGGCCTGCGGCCGGCCGGAGACCCACCGGCCGGCGCACGCGGTGCAGAACGCGGTGGAGTGATATCCCGATGCATCGATACCCTTGACCGCCTCCCGGTTCTCCTCAAGAATCGGCGGCAGCAACCCGGAATTCTTTCCACCTGTCCGTCTCCTCTTCGGGAGGTGTCCGCCATGGCTCAGCCGACCTCGGACTTCCAGCAGGAAGTGCGCTTCGCCGTCGTCATGTACGGCGGCGTCTCGCTCGCGATCTACATCAACGGCATCGCCCAGGAAATGCTGCGGATGGTCCGCGCCACGGCGCCGGACCCGGCCCGCCCCGGCCAGCTGCTGGTTGCCGAGCCCAAGGGCACCGAGGCGGTCTACCGCAAGATCGGCCAGCTCCTGGGTCAGCCTGCGGGATCGGACTGGAAGAAGGTGCTCGACGACCTGAACGATCCGAACCGACAGACCCCTTTGCCGCCCGTCCACAGCCGCTTCGTGGTGGACATCCTGTCGGGCACCTCGGCGGGCGGGATCAACGGAATCTATCTCGCCAAGGCGCTCGCCAACGGCCAGTCGTTGGAAGAGCTCAAGAAGCTCTGGGTCAGCGAAGGGAACATCGAGGTGCTGTTGAACGACAAGGCGTCGATCGCCGGCGTTCCCGGCCTCGCGGCGCAGAAGCCGCCACAGGCCCTGCTCAACGGGGAACGGATGTACCGGAAGCTCCTCGCCGCCTTCGAGGGCATGGAGGCGGGCTCGCCCGCCGGCCCGCTCGTCGACCAGGTGGACCTCTTCGTCACCACGACCGACATCCGCGGCCTTCCGCTCCCGATCAAGCTCGCGGACGGCGTCGTCTGGGAGAAGCGGCACAAGAACGTCTTTCCGTTCCGCTACGACCAGGCCGAGGGGGTCAACGACTTCGCGCCGGAGAACAATCCGGTCCTGGCTCTCGCCGCGCGCTGCACCTCTTCGTTCCCGTTCGCCTTCGAGCCGTTCGAGCTGGGCGACCTGAAAGATCTCCTGCCGGGAGGCCTGCCGGACGAAACGGCGGCGGGCTGGAAAGCCGACTACTTTCCGGCCTACCGCGTACCGGAAGGCGTCCAGCATCCTGCCAATGCGTACGACGCCGCGGCCCGCGCCTTCGGGGACGGTGGCTATCTCGACAACAAGCCCTTCAGCTATGCCATCGACGCCCTCGCGAAGCGCAGCTCGGAGCTGCCCGTGCGGCGCAAGCTCATCTACGTCGAGCCCTCGCCGGAACATCCGGAAGACCAGAGGGTCAAGCCCGAGAAGCCCGACGTGCTCGAAAACGTCTCTGCCGCTCTGTCGCTCGCGCGCTACGAAACGATCCGCGAGGACCTCCAGCGGATCCTCGCCCGCAACCGCCTGATCGAGCGGGTCGAGTTCTACCTCGCCGGGGTCGAAAACCATTTCGACTGGAAACAGGAGTCCCTGAAGCCGACGGATCGGTTCTCGGTCGGCGACCTGGAGGAGCGGATCGCCCGCTTCGGTCCCTCCTATCGCAGCTATCACGAGCTGAAAGTGTCGGCGGTGACCGACGCCGTCGCCACCTGGATCGCCCGCGCTTACGAATTCGATCTCCAGTCCGATCAGTTCCTGGCCATCCGCTACCTGTCCCGCGCCTGGCGGGAGGTCAACTTCACGTCGATCTCGGCTCCGGCCGGAACGACCGCGGCCCCGGCCGACGCCCCCCGCCCCTGGACGGAAAGCGATTTCCTGCGCTTCTACGATCTCGGCTATCGCATGCGCCGGCTGCGCTTCGTCATGAACCGGATCGACCGGCTCTCCCCGCTCGACCCGAGTGCGAAGAAGGTCCTCGCCAACTGGCACCACGAGCCGCCACAGGGCGAGGAGGCGAGCGCCTTCCGTGGCGCTCTCACCACCCTCCGCAAAGCCCTGAGCGAGGTGCTACGAAGATTCCGCCAGCTGGAAGGGAAGCTCGAAGGCCTCGGCGCGAGCAACCCGATCCGCCAGGACCTGGAGCAGCCCCTGCGGGTCAAATCCAGCTATCTCATGGGCCTGCTCGAGGGCGCCGGCGACGGCGAGCGGGCCATGGAGCGGGCGAGAGCGGGGAGCCAGGAGCATTCCGCGGAGTTCAAGCGCTTCGCGATGGAGTTGCAGGAAAGGCTGCGGAAAGACACCGAGCCGGCCGCCGATGCCTGCAAGCAGGCGCTCCAAACGCCCCCCGGCGCGGCCCCCGCCGCCGTCCTGGCCTACGACCTGGTGCGTCACTATTTCGAGGAGTACGAGGTCTTCGACCTGATCTCCTTCCCGATCCTCTACTCGACGGAGGTCGGCGACGAGATCTCTCCGGTGGAGGTCTACCGGTTCAGCCCCGAGGACGCGACGTCGATCCTCGACGAGCGCGAGACCGGCCGGCGCAAGCTCGCCGGCACCACCTTAGGCCATTTCGGCGCCTTCCTCGACCGCGGCTTCCGGCGCAACGACATTCTGTGGGGCCGGCTGGACGGCGCCGAGCGGCTGATCACCACCCTGTTGCCGGGCGACGAATACGCGGCCACCCGCCAGGCGCTCTGCCAGGAGGCGAACCTCGCCATTCTCGCCGAGGAGCTCCAGACTCTCGATCAGACGCAGCTGGGCGAGATCGTGGCTAAAGCCTGGCTGGCGACCGACTCCCAGGAGCCGAACGAGACGGCCCTGCGCGCTCTCGCCGAGCGCGAGCTGGGCGCCAAGGCCAATCCCGGGTTCCAGGCGGCGCTGCGCCAGGCGCTCACGTCGGTCGACCGCGAGCATCTCCTCCGCTTCTACAAGGAGGAGTTCAACTGCCCCCGGGACATCAACTCCCGGCTGGCCATCACCTCGCTCGCCCGCTCGACCCAGATCGTCGGCGCGATCCTCGCGGACCTCGGCAACCGCTACCAGAAGGACAGCCGGCCGGGAGCCTGGATCGCCCGGCTCGGCGGCTGGTTCTGGGGCTTCGTCGAGGTGGCGGTGCCGCGGAGCGTGCCGAACCTCGTCTTCCGTCACTGGCTGCAGCTGCTCTATCTGTTCGAGGCCCTGCTGATCGTCGGCGGCATCCTGTTCAGCAAGCCCGGCGTCCTGCAGCTCGGCTGGTCGGCCCTGGGCGTCACCGCGCTTTTGAACCTGCTCCTCTTCGTGCTGACCGACCTCCTGAGCGGCCGCGGCCGCTGGCTGAAAGGGGTGGTGATCCTCGTCGGGATTCTCCTCCTCCTCCTCGCCGCCCTGGGAGCGGCCCAGCTGCCGGGGTTGTTGGCGGCCTGGAAAGCGAGCGACGGGATGTCCTGAGCGCCAGCGGCCGAGCTGGCGGTGCCGCCCGAGCGGCAGAGCGCGGCACCCGCCTCCTGCAGGCCGTTGCCGAAAGGCGGCATCTCCCCGACTGGAGTATTCTCCCCCGATCCGGTTATCATCTCCCGGCATGACAGGATTCCGGCCGGACAACCCGTTGATCGTCCAGGGCGACCACACCCTCCTCGTCGAGGTCGACTCGCCGCGCTACCCCGAGGCCCGCGACCGGCTCTCGCCCTTCGCGGAGCTGGTCAAGTCGCCCGAGCACATCCATACCTACCGCATCACGCCGCTCTCGATCTGGAACGCCTGCGCCGCCGGGGTCTCGCCCGACGACATCGTCGCGGCGCTTGCCGACCTCGCCAAGTACCCCGTCCCCGAGCACGTGACGAAGGGGGTGCGGGACCACGCCTCGCGCTATGGCCGGCTCCGCCTGGTCCGCCTGGCTCCCCATTCCGAGGAGCTGGCGCTCATCGCCGCCGACCGGCCGCTCGCCGAGGAGATCGCCCGCCAGAGGGGGGTGGCGCCGCTTTTGGGCGAGCGTCTCTCACCGCTCTCCTTCCGCGTCGATCCGGCGCGGCGCGGCCGGCTGAAGCAGGCTCTGGTCAAGACCGGCTTCCCGGCCGAGGATCTGGCGGGCTACGCCGCCGGGGAGAGCCTGGCTTTGAGCCTCCGGGAGACGACGCGGCGGGGCCGCCCCTTTGCCCTCCGCGACTACCAGCTGGCGGCGGCGGCCGCCTTCCATGCCGGCGGCGCCGAGCACGGCGGGAGCGGCGTCATCGTCCTCCCCTGCGGCGCCGGCAAGACCATGGTCGGCATCGCCGCCATGGCCGCCTTCCAGTGCTCGACGCTCATCCTGACCACCAGCGTCACCGCGGTCCAGCAGTGGATCGACGAGCTGCTCGACAAGACCGGGCTCGACAAGGAGCAGATCGGCGCCTACCACTCCGGGGCGAAGGAGGTCCGGCCGGTCACCGTCGCCACCTACCAGATCCTCACCCACCGCCGCCGGGGCGGCGACTTCACCCACCTGGAGCTTTTCGACCATCGCGACTGGGGGCTCATCGTCTACGACGAGGTCCACCTGCTGCCCGCCCCCATTTTCCAGGTGACCGCCGGCCTCCAGGCGCGGCGGCGGCTCGGCCTGACCGCCACCCTGGTGCGCGAGGACGGCCATGAGGACGACGTCTTCGCCCTGATCGGCCCGAAGCGCGCCGAGGTGCCCTGGAAGGTGCTCGAGCGCCAGGGTTGGATCGCCGAGGCGGCCTGCACCGAGATCCGGGTCGAGATGCCGGAGCACCTCCGGATGCCCTACGCCCTGGCCGAGCCGCGCTTGAAGTTCCGCCTCGCATCCGAGAACCCGAAAAAGACCCGGCTGGTGCGGGAGATCCTCGCCCGCCACCCGGAGGAGCCGGCTCTCGTGATCGGCATGTACCTCGACCAGATCGAGTCGATCGCCCGCGAGTTGGGGTTCCCGGTGCTGACCGGCGAGACCCCGCAGCGGCGGCGCGACGAGCTGTTCGCCGACTTCCGCCGCGGCCGCCTGCGCGTCCTCGCGGTCTCCAAGGTCGCCAACTTCGCGGTCGACCTGCCGGACGCCGCCCTCGCCGTCCAGGTCTCCGGCACCTTCGGCTCGCGCCAGGAGGAGGCGCAGCGCCTCGGCCGGCTGCTGCGCCCCAAGCCGGGGGCCAACCAGGCCCACTTCTACACCCTGGTCTCCCGCGACACCGTGGAGCAGGAGTTCGCAAGGGAGCGCCAGCTCTTCCTCTGCGAGCAGGGCTACGAGTACCGTATCCGGGACGCCGAGGAGCTCGCCGGGGAGAGCTGGGCGTGAAGCACTTCGATCGGCACCCGGCGGAGCCCGCCTCTCCCGCCCCCCGGCCGGTCGAGCCGGAGGCGACCTGCTCCGCCGGCTTCGCCCTCGACGACATGCTCATCGTTCTCGCCGCCTGCATGGTCGAGCCGCCCCGCCTGCGGAGCAACGACCTCGCCCTCTTCGCCCGCGCCCGGGAGACGCTGGTTGCCCTCCTGGCTCCTCTCCCCGAGTGGGTCGAGGAGGTCTTCACCGCCTCGCCGGTCCAGCGGATCGAACGCGCCGTCCACACCCTTCGGCTGCTCAGCTTCGTGGAGGTCGGAAACGACGAGGCCGGGCGTCCCCAGCTCGCCGCCACCCGCTGGGGGCGGGAATGGATCGAGCGCCCGGCCAAGGAACGGGTGAAGCGCCTGCTCGATTCGCTGAAGTCGCCATCCCGGCGGCGTGCCGAGGGTGGCGGGCTCAACTTCCTGCCCTACGACTGGCCCACCATCCCCAGCCACGAGTTCGACGAGCCCACCGCGATCGTGACCGCCTTCCAGGACCTTCCACCCGGTATATTTTTCGATCTCGTCGAGTTCCTGCGCCACCGCTCGACGGCCGCCAACCCGCTCCTCGCGCTGGCTCGCTCCGGCAAGCGCTACTACTGGCTACCGGGAGTCGTCGAGCAGATCGAGCGGTTGTGGACGCGGCGCCTGCTGGGCTTCTTCGGCGACCGGCTCGTCCTCCTCGGGGGTGTCCGGCTCGGCAAAAGCGGGGGAGGGATCTCCTTCGCGCTCACCGACGTCGGCCAGTACCTGCTCGACCAGGTGAACGACTTCACCTTTGCCGAGGAGCTCGCCGCCGAGGTCGTCGTACAGCCCAACTTCGACGTCGTCTTCCTCACTCCCTCGATCCCCACCGAGGCCGCCCTCGGCCGTTTCGCCGAGCGCCTCGGCACCGGCGTAGGCACCCTCTTCCGGATCACCCGCCGTTCGATCCTCACCGCCGCGGCCACCGGTCTGACCGCCGAGCAGGCGCTTGCGACCCTGCGCCAGGCGGCGCCCAAGGGAGTCCCGGACAACGTGGCCCGGGAGATCGCCAGCTGGTTCGGCCAGTGCCGCAGGGTCACCCTCCGCCCGGCCGTTCTCGTCCGCTGTCCGGACGTCGAGACGGCTCGCCGGGTCCTCGCCGCCGGCGGCAAGAGCGTGACCCTGCTCACCGACACCGTGGTCGAGCTCCACGACCCCCAGGCCAAGCCGGCGCTGCTGCGGAAGCTGCGCGAAGTGGGCGTGTTTGCGAGCGAATAGAGGCTGACGCGGCGGGAAGCGGTCCTGTCGGTTCCCCGTCTGAGCCCAACGAGCCCCGTCAGCAGCCTGACGGCTCCTGGAAACGGATTTCCGAACCGTGGCAGCCGGTTTTCCAAGCCTGAGAGGGGATATCCCTACCTGGGGCTTGCTCCCCAGGGTTCAGGGGACTCAGTTCGGCTCGTCGAGGATAGCGGCGACCGAAGAGGCAACCGCGGCCCTCTCCAGCCAGCGTTCCAGCCGCTCCGGATCCTTCTGGGCCAGGATGCGCTCGCGGACAGTGTCCGGTACCGCAATGCCGCGAACCCGAAGCACGGTCAGCAGGGCGCGCACCGCCTCCTCGGTCCGCCCCTCGGTGCGCCCCTCTGTTCGCCCCTCCATGCGCCCTTCTGTGCGCCCCTCGGTGCGCCCTTCGGTGCGCCCCTCTATGCGCCCCTGTGCGACATACTTCTTCGCGAAATCGCTCTGGTATTCGTAGCCTTTCATCATCGCCTCCAGTGCGCGGCGAGCCGCCTCATTAAGAGAATTGTACACGAGGTCGTAGTAAAACCTGGCCCGGTCGTCGTCGAGCTCCCGGATCGCGGGCAGCACCGCGGCGGCGATGGTCGCTCCCTCATCGCCCTCGCCGTGGGCGATTGCGGAGAGCACTCCGAGCTCGGGCCGGCGAGCCGCTTCCCCAGGGTCGGTCACGACCGGAACGGCGGTGCGGCGCAGCACGGGCGGGCAGAGGACGAAGCCGGGGACGCCGGTCTCGATCGGTTCCGCGCACCACGAGGCGAGACTCGGATCGGGCGCGACGACGAGAAGACTTGCAGGGCAGCCGTGGAGGGCGCGCGAGACGGTCACATAGGCGGGCCAACTGAGGCGCTTTCTGGGATCGACGGCCAGTTGGACCTCGACGATGACCACCCGGACGGGGATGTCGCGGTCGAGCAGGACGACGACGACGTCGGCGCGGTATTCGGCGGGCTGGATCTCGGTCAGGTCGGTCGAGGCGAGGCGCGCCTCGGTGTAGGGTGGAAGCGAGAGGCCCAGCACCTCGACCAGGATCTCGGCGGCGAGCGACGGACGGTTCTTGAAGAGATCCACCAGGATCTCATGGGCCATTGAGGGCATAGCGGCGAGATTCCTCCTGCGGGTGACTGGAAGGCGTTGAAAGGCGATTACTGCGCCTTGACCTCCGTCCACAGCTGATCCAGAAGCATCGTCGTCTGTCCCAAATCCTCGATCAGCTCGCAGCGGTCGAGGATCGGCTTCGGGGGATAGATCGCGGGATCGTCTTTAATCTTGGGATCGATCTTCGACAGTGCCTCGCGGTTGGCGCTCGCGTAGTGGACGCCGTTGACGATCGCGGCGGCGACCTCGGGCTCCATCAGGTAGTCGAGGAGGGCGTAGGCCTCGTTCAGGTGGCGCGTGGACTTGGGGACGGCGAGGTTGTCGATCCAGAGAGTGCCGCCCTCTTTGGGCACCACGTAGGCGAGATGGACGGGGTCTTTGGCGACCACCTTGGCGAGCTCGCCGTTGTAGCCCTGGGCGAGGTCGACGTCGCCGGTCGCCAGGAGGTTCGCGAAGTCGGCGCTGTTGTAGGTGCGGACCAGCTTCTTCTGGGCCTTGAGCATCGCGGCCGCCTGCTGGAGGACGGCCGGATCGCGCTCGTTGATCGAGTGGCCGAGGAGACGGAGGGCGGCGCCGAAGACCTCGCGCATGTCGTCGAGCATCAGGATGTGGCCGTTGTTGCGCGGATCGAAGACGGACTTCCAGCTGTCGATCGTCCCCAGCTTCCTGGCGTAGCCCAGGCCGGTCGTCCCCCAGAGATAGGGGACCGAGTAGCCGTTTCCCGGATCGTACTTCTGGTTCAAGAACCGCGGATCGAGAGTCGCGAGGTGCGGCAGGCGGGCGCGGTCGAGCGGGTGGAGGAGCTTCTGGGGGATGAGGATCTTCAGCATGTAGTCCGAGGGGACCACCACGTCGTAGTCGGCGACCCCGGACTGCACCTTGTCGAGCAGGGCCTCGTTCGAGGCGTAGGTGTCGACGTTGACGTGGATGCCCGTCCGCTTCTCGAATCCGGCCACCACCTCGTCGGGGAGGTAGTTGGTCCAGATGTAGAGATTGACCTGGCGCGCTCCGCGATCGCCGCCGGCGGCGCCACCGGCCTTGCCGCCGCCGCAGGCGAGGAAGGCGGGCAGCAGAACGAGGAGAAGACAGAGCCCTGGGATCGCGCGGCGGAGGGGGTGGGGAGCGGGCATGGCGCGGAATGATACCCGCTCGGCAGGCGGATGGAATCATATAGAATCGCAGAGTCCGCTTAGATGGGGAGATCAAGACATGAAGACCCGTATCGTGTGGCTGGTCGCGTTCTGCATCCTGCTCGGCTCCGCCGTGGCCCAGGCGGCGGTGATGACCTGGACCGTGGGCGGCGTCGAACGCAAGGCCCTGGTCTTCGCACCCCCCGGGCACGGTGGTGGCAAGGTGCCGCTGGTCTTCGCCTTCCATGGGCACGGCGGGAACATGCGAGGGGCGGCGCGGGGCATGGCCTTCCAAAAGGCCTGGCCGGGAGCGATCGTCGTCTACATGCAGGGACTGCCCACGCCGTCCAAGATCGACCCGCAGGGGCGGCGCCCCGGCTGGCAGCACGAGTTGGGCGAGAACGGCGACAGAGACCTCAAGTTCTTCGACGCCGTCCTCGCCACCCTGCGCCAGAAATACCCGGTCGACGATCGCCGCATCTACGCGACGGGCTTCTCGAACGGCGCCTTCTTCACCTACTTCCTGTGGGCGGAGCGCGGCAAGACCTTCGCCGCCTTCGGGCCCTGCGCCGGGCTCATCTGGCCCACCCTGCAGCTCACCGAGCCGAAGCCCGCGCTGCACGTCGGAGGCCAGGCGGACCCCCTGGTCAAGTTCGCCGACCAGGAGAAGACCATCGAGACCGTCCGCCAACTCGACGGCGCCACCGCGGCGGGCACCTCCTGTGGCACCGGCTGCACCCTCTACCCCTCGCCGAAAGACACCCCGGTCGAGACCTTCATCCACCCCGGCGGCCACGTCTTCCCGCCGGCGGCGACCGATCTGATCGTGAAATTCTTCAAGGAGCATTCTCTGGCGCCCTGACCATCAGGCGGTGGGCGAGGACGATAGGGACGACGGTCGCGGCGAGGAGGAGGGTCGAGACGGCGTTGACCTCGGGAGTGACGCCCACCTTGAGCATCGAATAGATGTGGAGCGGCAGCGTCGTCGCCCCCACTCCGGCGACGAACGAGGTGACGACGTAGTCGTCGATCGAGAGGGTGAAGACGAGGAGGGCGGCGGCGGCGATCCCCGGCAGGGCGAGCGGCAGGGTGACCCGCCGGAACGCCTCCCAGGGACCTGCTCCGAGGTCGCGCGCCGCCTCTTCGAGCGCCGGGTCGAGCCCGGCCAGGCGGGCGCGGACGACGATCGCCACGTAGGAGAGGCTGAACACCACGTGAGCGACGATCACCGTGCCGAGCGACAGGCGCAGCCGGGCGAGCCCGAAGAAGGCCAGCAGGGCGGCGCCCAGGACCACCTCGGGGAGGATCACCGGCAGGTAGAGGAGGGTCTGGGTGGCGCGGCGTTGCCTGGAATGCGGACGCGCCAGGGCGAGGGCCGCGGCGGTCCCGAGAACCGTGGCGGCGACGGTTGCCACGGCGGCGACCAGCAGGCTGTTGCCGGTGGCGGCCAGCAGGCGGTCGTCGGCGAGGAGCCGCCGGTACCACTCCAGGGTGAAGCCCTCCCAGAGCGCGGTCTGGCGGCCGGCGTTGAAGGAGAAGACGGCGAGGACCGCGATCGGCCCGTACAGGAAGAGATAGACGAGGAGCGTATGGGCGCCGAGGAGCGCTCGGCCAGCTCTTCCCGAAATCACAGCAGCGCCTCCTCGCCGCCGCGCTTCCGGGCGTAGAGGGCGTAGGCGAAGAGCAGGAGGAGGACGGCGGCGGTCAGCTCGAAGGCCAGGGCGGCGCCGAAGGGCTGGTTTCTCGCCACGGCGAACTGGTTTTGGACGAGGTTGCCGACGAGGACGCTCTTGGCACCGCCCAGGAGGTCCGAGACGACGAACTGCCCGAGGCTGGGGATGAAGACCAGCACCACCCCGGCGGCCATGCCGGGGAGGGTGAGCGGCAGGGTGACCCGCCGGAACGCCCCGGCGCGGCCCGCCCCGAGATCGGCCGCGGCCTCCAGCAGCGTTCGGTCGAGCTTCTCGAGCGAGGCGTAGAGCGGCAGGATCATGAACGGCAGCTCGCCGTAGACCAGGCCGATCATCACCGCCAGCTGGGTGTAGAGGAGCGCCAGCGGGTGGTCGACGAGGCCGGCCGCAAGGAGCAGGCGGTTGAGGAGCCCTTCGCTCCGCAGGATAAACATCCAGGCGTAGGTGCGGATGAGGAAGCTGGTCCAGAAGGGGACGACGACGAGCCCCAGAAGGAGGCTCTTCCACCGCCGCGGCACGACGAGGGCCAGGCAGTAGGCGACCGGATAGCTCAGCAGCAGGCAGAGAACCGTGGTGGCGACTGCCATCCACAGCGAGCGCCAGCCGATCTGGAGGTAGATCCCGGCGAACGAGCGCGCATAGTTGCCGAGAAACGCCCCCGAACGCAGGTAGGCACCCCAGTCGGCGATGGGGTGGACTCCGCCGTAGAGCCCTCGCTCGCCGAAGGAGAGGAGGAGCATGATTCCGAGCGGCAGAAGGAAGAAGATCCCGAGGGTCAGCCAGGTGGGAAGGAGCAGCCAGGCGGCGCGGTCGGAGTGGCGGGGGGCGGGGGGCATAGGCGCTAACTTACCGGCCAAGCGGGAGGAGCTGGGGCGGGTGGGGGTCCCTGGGAGCGCCGGCGTCTCGCCGGCCGGATCGCGAAGAACGGAAAGAGCCGGCGAGGACGCCGGCGCTCCCAGGGAAACACTTCGGCGGTAAGTTAGCGCCTATGGGGGTGTGGGGGCCGGGCATGGCAGGGGGATCATATGGGAGGAGCGGGCTCCACCGCCGGTGGAGTCCCTCTGGCACAGGTAGAGGAGGCTCTGCATGCGATTTCAGGTGACCCTGGACCGGGACGAGGACGGGATATGGGTGATCGAATGCCCTTCGATCCCCGGGTGCGTCAGCCAGGGCAGGTCGAAAGACGAGGCTTTGGAGAACATCCAGGAGGCGATCGCACTCTGTCTCGAGGTGCGCGCCGAGCAAGGCCTGCCTCTCACCATCGAGACTCGCGAGGTCGAGGTCGTGGCCTACTTAGACGTCTGACCAGGCTTAGGTCGGAAGCCTGGGGGGAGAGCCGACGAGGAGTATCCCTGGGAGCGCTGGCGTCCTCGCCGGCTTCTTCTTCCCCCTCCCGGCCGGCAGAGGTTCTCAAGGCTGTCGAAGCGGCCTTGCCGCTCGCGCCGGAGGATCTCAAGACGATCGGTATCGCGGTTTGGGGGCTCGACTATTTCCCCGGGAGGAGCAGCTCCGGCATCGACCGGGAGGCCGCCCGCCGGCTGCGGGAAGAAGGGCTGCGCACGCTACTGGCCTGCCGTCCCCGACCAGAAGGTGGAGCTTGGGCGGCGATTCCTGGCGGAAGCTTTGAGATGGGCTGGCCTGCGCACCGGGTGACGGTGTCGCCGTTTTGGATGGGAATCTACGCGGTGACGAACCGGGAATACCGCCGACTCGTCCCGGACCATCAGGGAGACGACGCCCTGCCGGCCGCCAAAGTGAGCTGGTACGCTGCCTATGCCTACGCCGCATGGCTGGGAGGACGGCTGCCTACGGAGGCGGAATGGGAGTATGCGGCGCGGGCCGGATCTCCCCACGCATACAGCACCCGGGACGGGTCCTCCACTGCCCTCGAAGAGGTTGGCTGGTACGACCGCAACTCCGGCAGGCGACTCCACCCAGTTGGCGAGCTCAAGCCGAACCCTTGGGGTCTCTACGACATGTACGGCAATGTGTGGGAGTGGGTGGCGAACTGGTACGGCCCCTACACCGGGGCGGAGCAGGTCGATCCGTGGGGACCTCCAGCTCCCGGCGGCCGCGGGCGCGTGGTACGCGGTGGCGGATATGGGGACGGCGCGGACGTTGTTCGCGCGGCGTACCGGGACACCGGGGAGCCGTGGAGCAAGCTCGGGGATCTGGGCTTGCGCGTCGTGCTCCCCCGTCGGCCCCGAACCCTTCGATGGTAGATCAGCCGGCGCCAAGCGGCGGCCGGCTTGAGGAAACTTGAAACCTCTCCGGACGCTCACGGAGTCCCTGGAGAGTCCTTCAGAGCCTCTCCGGACACTTCCGGAACCCCTCCAGGCGCTTCCGAAACGTCTCCGGGAGCCTCCGAAACGACCCGGAGGCGGTATGGAGGCGGTGCGGAGTCTTTCAAAAGCCTCGAATTGCAATTCAAGTGGCTCGAATTGTAATTCGAGCGGCTTGAATTTGAATTCCTACGCCTTGTTTCCGAATTCGAGCGGCTTGAATTGCAATTCGAGTGACCAGAATTGTAATTCGGACGGCTTGAATTTAAATTCTTACGCCTTGTTTCCGAATTCAAGTGGCTCGAGTTGTAATTGGAGTGACTCGAATTACAATTCGAGCCACTTGAATTGCAATTCGAGGGCTTCCGGTGGGAACCGGCGGCCCGCAGGGCTTCCACCGCTACCCTACCACCACCGTGAACCGCGGCTCCCACGACAGGAACCCCCCGCGCCCCGGTTCCAGCCCCTCCCCCCGCCCTCCGGCGTTCTGGGCATAGACCGAAATCCGCTCCCCCCGCTCGTCGCGCACGATCCAGGTGGTGCTCGCTCCCTGGTAGATGCGTTCTTCAACCGTGACCGGCAGCGCCGGCCCCTCCTGGGGCGACGCCGTCAGCACCAGCTTCTCGGGACGCACGAGGAACTGCACCGTCTCGCCCGTCCGAAAGGC
Organism: Thermoanaerobaculia bacterium; assembly: GCA_035644215.1. Taxonomy (GTDB): domain Bacteria; phylum Acidobacteriota; class Thermoanaerobaculia; order Multivoradales; family UBA5704; genus DASQPA01. Next base: position 7,660 of record DASQPA010000280.1, on the reverse strand, counting down.
CCTTCCCTCCGGAGCCGGCGCCACGATCTCCGCCCCCCCGGTCAGAGCGAGCGTCAGGCCCTTCTCCGAGACCGCCCGCACCTCGGCGGTCCAGAAGTTCGAGGCGCCCAGAAACGACGCCACGAACGGCGTCGCCGGGGTCTCGTAGACCTCGGCCGGGGTCCCCACCTGCTCGACCCGGCCCTGGTGCATCACCGCCACCCGGTCGCTCATCGCCAGGGCCTCCTCCTGGTCGTGGGTGACGAGGAGGAAGGTGATCCCCACCCGCCGTTGGAGGCCTTTGAGCTCGACCTGCATCTCCTCCCGGAGCTTCCTATCTAAGGCGGAGAGCGGCTCGTCCAGGAGCAGGACCTGGGGCGTCAGAGCCAGGGCGCGGGCGAGCGCCACCCGCTGGCGCTGGCCGCCGGAGAGTTGGTCGGGTCGGCGGCGTTCCATCCCTTCCAGGCGGACGAGCGCCAGGGCCTCCGTCACCCGCGCCGCCTGGGCGGTTCGCGGCAGATTCTGATACCGCAGGCCGAAGGCGACGTTCTCGGCCACGGTCAGGTGCGGGAAGAGGGCGTACTGCTGGAAGACCAGGTTGACCGGCCGGCGGTGGGCCGGCACCGCCGTCATGGCGGCGCCGCCGATGGCGATCGTTCCCGCGCTCGGGAGCTCCAGGCCGGCGACCAGGCGGAGCAGGGTGGTCTTGCCGCAGCCCGAAGGGCCTAAGAGAGAGAAGAACTCGCCGCGGCGGATCTGCAACGTCACGCCGTCGACCGCCGAGACGTCCTCGAAACGCTTGGTGACCCCGTGGACCTCGACGCTCCAATCGCTCATGCGGGGGCGAAGCGGCGGTAGAACCAGCTTTTGATCACCTGGACCATGGCGAGGTAGAGGATCACCATGCCGGCCAAGGCGAGGAAGAAGGCGGCCGGCGGGGGTACGAAGCCGAGCCGGGTCCCCAGGGGCGTCCAGGGGAGGAGGACCGCGGCGGCGACCACGGCGAGCGAGGTGGCGACGAGGAGGCGGCTCGGCCGGCTGGCGAAGGGGGAGCGGCGGGTGCGAATGACGAAGATCACCAGCACCTGGGTGGCGAGCGACTCGACGAACCAGCCGGTGTGAAAGAGCGTCTCGCCGGCATGGAAGAGGCGGAGCAGCACGAAGAAGGTCAGGAAGTCGAAGACCGAGCTCACCGGGCCGACGACCAGCATGAAGCGGCGGATGGTGTCCATGTCCCAGCGCTGGGGCTTTAAGACGGTGTCCGGGTCCACCGTGTCCATGGGGATCGGCACCTCGGAGAGGTCGTAGAGGAAGTTGTTGAGCAGCACCTGGACCGGCAGCATGGGCAGGAACGGCAGCACCAGCGCCGCCCCGGCCATGCTGAACATGTTGCCGAAGTTGGAGCTGGTCGCCATCAGGATGTACTTCATGATGTTGCCGAAGGTGCGCCGCCCCTCGAGCACGCCTTCTTTCAGCACCGCCAGGTCCTGCTCGAGGAGGATCAGGTCGGCCGCCGCTTTGGCCACGTCCACCCCGCCCTCGACCGAGATGCCGACGTCGGCCGAGTGGAGAGAGGGAGCGTCGTTGATCCCGTCCCCCAGGTCTTGTCGGTGCAGAGGACGTCCATACCCCCCAGGTCGAGGATCGCGGCCAGGCGCTTGACGATGACTTTCTTCCCCGCCATGCGGAGAGCGCCGCGCGCCAGGGTGACCGAGACGATCATCGGCAGGAGCTCGGGGGTGAGCCCCACGGCGAGGGCGACGGCGAAGAGGAACGATGCGAGGAGCGGCCGGTGGCGGAGAGTGTTGACCAGGAGGACGAAGAGCACCATCAGCATGGCGAGGCGCAGGATGAGGAGGCCGAAGCTCCGGGTGCCGAGCTCGAAGGCGGTGGCCGGGGCGCGCCGGGCGAGCGACTCGCCGATCCCCCCCAGGGCGGTCCACGAGCCGGTGCGGCAGAGGAGGACCCGCGCCGTGCCGCTCACCACCGAGGTGCCCATGAAGACGGCGTTCTCCGCCGCGGCCAGGGTATCGTCGGTATTGGCGGCAATGCCGGCAGTGCCGGCGGGAGTCCTCCCCGGGTGCTTCTCCACCGGGTAGGGCTCGCCGGTCAGCAGGGCCTGGTTGACGAAGCAGTCGCGGGCTTCGAGCACCACGCCGTCGGCCGGCACCAGGGAGCCCGCGGCGAGCAGGACCACGTCGCCGGGCACCAGGTCGGCGACCGGCACCTCGGCCGCCACCCCGTCGCGCAGCGCCTCGACGCGGACGGCCACCGACTGCCGCAGCTTCTCCGCCGCCTGTCCGGCCCGGTGCTCCTGGACGAAGTCGAGGACGGCGGAGAGGAGGACGACGACGGAGATGATGACGCAGCTCGCCACGTCGCCGGTGGCGGCGGAGAGCACGCTCGCGGCGAGGAGCAGGAGGACCAGCGGGTTCTTGAAGCGGCCGAGGAATTGCAGGAGGAGCGACCGCTTGTGCTCCCGGCGCAGGGTGTTGCGCCCGGCTTCCCGGCGGCGCGCCTCGACCGCCGCCGCGGTCAGGCCGTCGGGAGCCGAGCCGAGCCGGGCGAGGAGGATCCCGGCGGTACCGGCGGCATCGGCGTCCTCCCGCCAGAATCCCTCGCCCGTGCCGCCGGGCTGGAGGGGGCTCTCTGCCGTGGCCTTGGCGCTGCCCATGGTGGTCGACGGACGTTATCATGTCGACCGGGCCGGCCGGGTACGGATTGACCGCGGGCGCCGCCGCGGCTAGTCTTAGAAGCCAGTCTCTCAAGTGCCAAAGGAGGTTCGACGATGGGCGCACCGGGCGGCCGGAGGACAGGCCATGGCCTCCTCGGGCTGGTGCTCGCCCTCCTCTCGGCTTTCCTGCCCTCCCCGGCCGGCGCCCTGGACCCCGACCGTACGTTTTCGCAGTACGGCCACGACTCCTGGGAGGTCGAGCAGGGGCTGCCGAACGGTACCGTCCAGCCGATCGTGCAGACCCGCGACGGCTATCTCTGGGTCGGGACCCAGGACGGCCTCGCCCGTTTCGACGGCGTCCACTTCACCGTCTTCCACCCGGACACCACCCCGGCGCTCAAGAACCCGACCATCTCCGCCCTCCTGGAAGACCGGCACGGCACCCTCTGGATCGGCACCGACGGCGGCGGCCTGACCCGCCTGCGGGAGGGCCGCTTCACCACCTGGACGACGAGCGAGGGGCTGGCGGGTGACCGGGTGCGGAGCCTGGTGGAGGACCGCGCCGGCGACCTCTGGATCGCCACCTTCGGCGGCGTCAGCCGGTTCTCGGGCGGCCGGTTCACCACCCTGGCGAGGAAAGACGGGCTGCCGAGCGACAACGTCCGCGCCTTGAGCCTCGACCGTGCAGGCGACCTCTGGATCGGCACCGACGACGGTGGGCTCTGCCGGTTGCACGCCGGCCGGCTCACCCTCTGGACGACGCGCGACGGCCTGTCGAGCGACAGCATCTGGTCGATCTACACCGATCGGGCGGGACGGGTGTGGATCGGCACCTACCGCGGGCTCGACCGCTTCGACGCCGGTCGGTTCACCCGTCTGGCGAGCGCGGAGGGGCCGTTCCAGGAGCCGGTGCGGGCGATTCTCGAGGACCGCCAGGGCAACCTCTGGATCGGCACCGATCGCGGGCTCCAGCGCATCCGGAACGACCGTCTGGTGCCCCTCCCGTCCCGAGACTTCCTCACCAGCGACTCCGTCCGCTCGTTCTACGAGGACCGCGAGGGGAGCCTGTGGATCGGCACGGATGGCGGCCTCGACCGCCTCGTGGACCAGAAGTTCCTCGTCGTCTCGACCCGCGACGGCCTGTCCAACGACAACGTCTGGGCGGTCTACCAGGACCACCGAGGGAGGCTGTGGATCGGCACCCGCCGGGGCTTGAACCTCCTCGCCGACGGCCGGATCACCGTCTGGACCACCCGGGAGGGACTCACGGACGACCACGTGCGGTCGCTCGTCGAGGACTCTACCGGCGCGCTCTGGATCGGGACCTTCGGCGGAGGCCTGAACCGGCTCCAGGACGGCAAGATCACCGCCTTCACCCGGCGGGACGGCCTCCTGGACGACGGCGTCTTCGCCCTCCACGAGGACCGCCAGGGGAGGCTGTGGGTCGGCACCTACCAGGGTCTGCACCTCTTCTCCGGTGGCCGCTTCCTCCCCATGGGGCCGCGCACCACGGTCTGGTCGATCGACGAGGACCGCCAGGGGAGCCTGTGGATCTCCACCCGGGAGGGGCTGTGGCGCTTTAAAGACGGCCGCTTCACCTCGTTCACCCGGCAGAACGGCCTGCCGAGCGACTGGGTCTGGGCGACCCACGAGGACCGCGACGGGGTGCTCTGGATCACCACCAACGGCGGCGGCCTCGCCCGCTTCCAGGACGGTCGCTTCACCGCCTTCACCCACCGGGACGGGCTGTTCAACGATGCCGCCTACCAGCTCCTGGAGGACGGCACGGGCGACTTCTGGATGAGCTCCGCGCGCGGCATCTCGCGGCTCCGGAAGGCCGATCTCGCAGCCTATGCCGCCGGCCGCGCCGCCACCCTCCCCACGCTCGACTTCGGCACCGCCGACGGCATGCGGAGCGCCTCCTGCAACGGCGGCGGCTCGCCGGCCGCGATCCGGGCACGCGACGGCCGGCTCTGGTTCTCGACCGTGCGGGGGGTGGTGTCGATCGACCCCGAGCACCTGCTCCTGAACCCGGTCCCCCCCTCGGTGGTGATCGAAGACCTGCTCGCCGACGGCCAGGTCGTGCCGCGCCCGCCGGGCAGCGGACCGCTCGAGCTGCCGCCGGCCAACGAGGCCCTGGAGCTGCGCTATACCGCCCTGTCGCTCGTCGCCCCGCAGCAGGTCCATTTCCGCTACCGGTTGGAGGGGTTCGACCCGGATTGGGTGGACGCCGGCACCCGGCGCACCGCCTACTACACCAACCTCCCCCCCGGCACGTACACCTTCCGCGTCCTGGCCAGCAACAACGATGGAGTGTGGAGCCCGGAGGCGACGAGCCTCTCCTTCGGCCTCGCCCCCCGTCTCCACCAGACCGCCGGGTTCGTCGGCCTGGTGCTGGCCCTTCTCGTCCTGGTCGGAGCCGGGCTCTACCGCCTGCGGGTCCATGGCCTGGGCCGGCGCGAGCGCGAGCTTCTCGCCCTGGTCGACGAGCGGACGAAAGACCTCCTGCAGGCCAAGGAGGGAGCCGACCTGGCGCGGCGCAAGGCGGAGGACGCCGACCGGGCGAAGAGCGAGTTCCTGGCCAACATGAGCCATGAGATCCGGACGCCGATGAACGCCGTCCTCGGCATGGCCAACATCCTCCTCGGCACCCGGCTCCAGCCCGAGCAGCGGGAGTACGCCGAGATCATAAGGAGCAGCGGCAACGCGCTCCTGGAGATCCTGAACGACATCCTGGACCTCTCGAAGGTCGAGGCCGGGATGCTGGAGATCGAGGCCGCGCCCTTCGACCTGCGGACGGCGATCGGCCAGGCGCTGGACCTCTTCGCGGCGAGCGCGGCGCGCAAGGGCCTGGCCCTCCATACCTGGATCGCCGACGACGTGCCCGCCGCGGTGGTGAGCGACGCCGCGCGGCTGCGCCAGATCCTCGTCAACCTGCTGGGCAACGCGGTCAAGTTCACCGCCCGCGGCGAGATCCGCCTGGAGGTCCGCCGCGAGGCCACCGAGCCGACGGACGAGGAGTTCGCGATCCTCCACTTCGCCGTCCGCGACACCGGGATCGGCATCCCCCAAGAGCGTATGGAGCGCCTGTTCAAGCCGTTCAGCCAGGCCGACTCCTCGACCACCCGGGTCTACGGCGGCACCGGGCTGGGGCTCGCCATCAGCCGCCGGCTCGCCGAGAGCCTGGGCGGCCACATGTGGGCCGAGAGTGCTGCGGGCGAGGGCTCGACCTTCCACCTGACGATCCGCTGCCGGCCGGCGCCCATTGCCCTGCCGCCGAGCCTCCTCGCCGGCGGCAGCATGGCCGCCACCGACTTCCCCGAGTCGGCGGGCAGCTCGCGCCTCGCCGCCGAGCTGCCCCTGCGCATCCTGGTGGCGGAGGACAACGCGGTCAACCGCAAGGTCATCCTCCTCATGCTCGAACGCCTGGGCTATGCGGCCGACGCCGTCGACACCGGGATCGAGGTCCTGCGAGCCCTGGGCGAACGGCCCTACGACATCATCCTCATGGACGTCCACATGCCGCAGATGGACGGCCTGGAGGCGACCCGCCGGATCGTCGCCGGCGAGGCCGGGAAAGCCGGCGAGGCCGGCCGGCCGCGCATCGTGGCGATGACGGCGAGCGCTCTGCGCGGCGACCGCGAGGCTTGCATGGCCGCCGGCATGGACGACTACGTGAGCAAGCCGATCCTGTTGAACGACCTGCGGTCGGCCCTGCTGCGGACGGTCGAGCCGCTGTCGCCGGTATCCGCGGAGGCCGCCGTCGCGCCGCCGGCCACGGCGGTCGCCGATGCCGCCGCCGGGGAGGGGCCGCCGCTCCTCGATCCCACCTATCTCGACCGCCTGCGCCAGCTCGAAGCGGCGACCGGCCGCGCCCTGGTCGCCGAGGTGGTCGGCAACTTCCTCGACGAGGCGCCGCGGCGGCTGGCGGAGATCCTGGAGGCCCTGGCGAACGCCGATCCGTCGCAGCTCGCCTTCGCCGCCCACGCGCTCAAGGGGAGCAGCTCCCAGCTGGGGGCCGCGCGTCTGGCGGCGCTCTGCGGCGAGCTCGAGACCCAGGCCCGGAGCGGTGCGCTCGCCGCGGCTCTCCCCCTCTGCGCCGGGATCGAGGCCGAGATCGCCCTGGTCTCCCCGATCCTCGCCGTGGAACAGCAAAGCCGAAGCTCCTGTAATCCAGAACGTAATCTTGATGCCGCATCCTAGAGATGGCGCGGGGGTATGCCCCCGCCCACTTCGGCTCCATCCGGAAGGATCGACAATTTCGCCGGATGGAGCCGCAATTTTTTGCCGCCCGGCGGCCCACCCGTCCGGAGGGCCCGCCCGACCCGTCGGGTCGTTCTCTTGCGCCGTCCGTTCGCCCGAGAAAATCGGCGAAGTGGGGTGGAGAGATGAAGGTAGCAGCAGGGCAGGTAGGGGCAGAGCCCCTGTGCCTTCCCTGTGCAGGTTCTACGTCAATGCCTATGCCCCCGACCCCCATAGGCGCTATTTGGCCTCTCCTCCCTGGTCCCGCAGGAAGGCAGCCCCGAAGGGGCGACGGTAAGCCCGGCGCGGACCTCCGCCCGGAGATAAATCTCCGGGCTATGAGTTGCGCCGGATGAATCCGGCTTCGCGCGGCGGACGCTGGGCCAGGGTCTTGGCCGCCAACTCAGGGTCGCGGGACTTTGGCGGGAGTAAGCGGACTCCAGCCGGCGTCCGAGAACCTCGTCGGCTGCCGGATGAAGGACGCCGACCGCATCCTCCCCGAGCTGCAGCGCGTCCGGTTGCAGTTGCTTTTCCGCCTCCTTCTCGCCGATTAGCGTCCGTTCACGGCTCCTAGCGTCCGGTGAACTGGTTTGTGTCCGGAGACTCGTCTCTCCGCCTTGAGAGGGCGTGGGGTTGTAGTTGTACACTCAGACGTAAGCTTGAAACTCTATGAGACCCGACGCAGCCCCGCCCGCCAGCCTCACCAAGGAGACGATTGTCCGTCGCCTCCGGGAGAGCTACCCCCAGCTCACCGCCCAGTTCGGG
>DASQPA010000279.1:0-4407 GCA_035644215.1 Thermoanaerobaculia bacterium | reverse complement strand
CGGCGGCCACGCGGTGCTCCCTGGCTGGCTGCGGGCGCGGGCCGGCCGGGTGCTCACCGCCGAGGCCGCCGCCACCTTCTGCCGGATCGCGGCCGCCCTCGGCCTCACCCTGGAGGTCCAGGCGAGGATCGCCGAGGTGGGAGCGGGGTGGGGAGAGGCGAGTTGAATGGCGAGTGCGCACCGACGACGGAAGGTGCCGCCATCATAGGTGAGGGCTCTAGTGCCCCCCCGCCGCCTTTCCCCACAGCTGCTCCAGCCGCCGGTCGCGGCCGCAGCCGGCGCGGTAGAACTTGTAGCGCAACGGCTCCTTCTTATAGAAGTCCTGGTGGTACTCCTCGGCGGGCCAGAACCGGACGAGCGGCCGGATCGGGGTGACGATCGGATCCTTGAAAGTTTTGGTCTTCGCGATCGCCTGCTTTGACTCCTCGGCCAGCCGCTTCTGAGTCTCGTCGGCATAGAAAACGATCGACTGGTACTGGTCGCCGATGTCGCAGAACTGGCGGCCGGTGACCGTGGGGTCGACGTTGTGCCAGAAGACTTCGAGCAGCTTCTGGTAGGTCACCTTCCTGGGGTCGTAGAGCACCTGCACCGCCTCGACGTGGCCGGTGCCGCCGGCCGAGACCTCCTCGTAGGTCGGGTTTTGGGTGTGGCCGCCGGCGTAGCCCGAGGTGGTCGCCTTGACTCCGTCGAGCTTGTCGAACGGCCCCTCCATGCACCAGAAACAGCCGCCGGCAAACGTCGCCTTGGCGAGGCCCGGCCCGTCGGGCAGGGGCGCCGGGGTATTGGCGGCATGGGGGTTGCTCGCCCAGGCCGTTCCCACGAGATGGACACCCCCCAGGAGCCAGAAAACCGCTCCGCCGAGCAGGATCCACAGCGCTGCCATCCACGTTCTCTTCACGATCGTTCTCCCTTCGTCTCCATCCTACGGCCGAGCCCCCCTCTCCGGACGCCTCCGGCAGACGCCCCGCGTGAGGCACCCCCTTGACAGGGACTTGACAGTTGTGCCACAGCTGGCCTAGCTTTCCCTGGAATCTGGTTCTTTGCATCTCCAGTCATGGACTCCGCAGCCAATTCCGGCTGCGCGCGAAAGGTAGGGTACGATGAAAGACCTCCTGAAGCGCAGCACTCTCTTTGCGGTCCTCCTTGTCGCCACGCTTTGCTTCCTTGCTCCTGCCGCCTCGGCGCAGATCCAGGTGACCTCGCCCGACGGCACGATCTCCGGCAAGATCGGCATCCTCGGTCAGGTCACCGGCGAGACCCTGGACAACGCGGATGCCACCCACACCGCGCAGGACCTCTACCTGCGCCGCATCCGCTTCATCGCCGGGTTCAAGCTGTACGACAACATCAACGTCTTCTTCGACACCGACACCCCGAACCTCGGCAAGGGCGACGGCGCCGGCGGCAAGACCACGACCGACATGTTCGTCCAGGACTTCTTCGCCACCTACACGGCGAGCAAGGCGTTCCAGATCGACGCCGGCATGATGCTGCCGCCGGCGAGCTACAACCACACCCAGTCGGCGGCCAGCCTGATGACGATCGACTACGGGGCCAACACCTTCCTCGAATCGACCCCCCTCCAGGGGCGCACCGGCCGCGACTACGGAGTCGAGGCGCGCGGCTATCTGGGCGACGATCACCTGGAGTACCGCGCCGGCGTCTTCCAGGGCAACCGCAGCAAGGTCGACAACTCCTTCCGCTACGCCGGCCGCCTCGCCTACTACGTGATGGGTCCCCAGACCGGCTTCTTCTATCGCGGCAGCTCGCTCGGCAAGACCCAGACCCTGTCGATCGGCGGCAGCTTCGACATGCAGAAGGACTACAAGTCCTACGGCGGCGACCTCTACTGGGAGAAGCCGGTGGGAGGCGGCGACGGCCTCACCCTCCAGGTCGACTACAACCAGCTGGACGGCGACGTCTTCCTGAAATCGCTGCCCAAGCAGAACAACGTCCTGGTCGAATTCGGCTACTACGCCCACGTCCCCAAGCTCCTGCCCTACCTTCAGTTCACCCAGCGCACCTTCGACGTCAAGACCGCCGCCAACCAGGACGAGAAGCGCACCGAGATCGGTCTCGGGTTCTTCCCGCACGGCTTCAATTCGAACCTGAAGCTGGGCGTCGGCAAGATCGACCGCGACACCAGCCCGAACCGTACCCAGGTCCGGCTGCAGTACCAGGTCTTCGTGTTCTAGAGCCGTCGCACCGGGGTGGCGCCGGCGTGCGCCGCCCCGTTTCCCATTCCTTGGAGGAGAGGAGCCCCATGAAGAGCACGCGAGAGATGTTGCAGTCCGAGGAGTTCAGGCGCCTGGTCTCCCGGAGGTGGACGGTCTCGATCGTCCTTCTGGTCTGTCTGTTCGTCCTCTACTACGGCTACATCCTGCTGATCGCCTTCAACAAGCCGTTCCTCGCCCAGAAGATCGGCGAGTACACGACGCTCGGCATCCCCCTGGGCGTCGGGGTCATCGTCGGCTCCTGGGTCCTGACCGCGATCTACGTCGTCTGGGCGAACGGCCATGACGTCGAGGTGGCGCGCCTCAAGGATCAGGTGAAAAAATGAGCCCGGCACCGGCTGTCCAGACGGCAGTGCAGACGTCCCTGGGTCACCCCACCGCCTCGGCTATCGGCTTCTTCTTCGTCATCGTCGTCCTCACCCTCGCGATCACCTACTGGGCCGCCAAGAAGACCCGTTCGGCCAAGCAGTTCTACGCCGCGGACCGGAGCGTCAGCGCCTTCCAGAACGGCCTCGCCCTCTCCGGTGACTACATGAGCGCCGCCTCGTTCCTGGGCATCGCCGGCCTCGTCTCGCTCAAAGGCTACGACGGCATGATCTACGCCACCGGCTGGCTGGTCGGCTGGCCGGCGCTCATGTTCCTCATCGCCGAGCCGCTGCGCAACCTCGGCAAGTACACCTTCGCCGACGTCGTCGCCTTCCGCCTGAAGCAGACCCCGGTGCGCATCGCCTCGGCGATCGGCGGCGTCCTCACCGTCCTCCTCTACACCATCGCCCAGATGGTGGGCGCGGGCAACCTCATCAAGCTGATGTTCGGCATCAAGTACGAGCTGGCGGAGCTCATCGTCGGCGCCGTGATGCTCGCCTACGTCCTCTTCGGCGGCATGATCGCGACCACCTGGGTGCAGATCGTCAAGGCCATCCTCCTGCTCTGCGGCGTCACCTTCCTGACCATCCTGGTCCTCAGCAAGTTCGGGTTCAACCCGGCGAACCTCTATGCCGCGGTGGCGCAGGACGCCAAGCTCGGCCAGGCCGCGCTCGAACCCGGCGGGCAGGTCTCGAACCCGGTCGACGCCGTCTCCCTGGGGCTCGCCCTGATGCTCGGCCTCTTAGGCCTGCCACACATCCTCATGCGCTTCTACACCGTACCCGACGCCAAGGCGGCGCGCAAGTCGGTGCTCTACGCCACCGGCTTCATCGGCTACTTCTACATCATCATCCCGATCGTCGGCTTCGGCGCCGCGGTCCTGGTGGGCCGCGACGTCATCTCCGGGATCGACAAGGGCGGCAACATGGCGGCGCCACTCTTAGCCGAGCTCCTGGGCGGCACGCCGTTTTTGGGCTTCATCGCCGCCGTGGCCTTCGCCACCATCCTCGCCGTGGTCGCCGGCCTGACGCTCGCCGGCGCCTCGGCCCTGTCGCACGACATCTATCTGAACGTCGTCAAGCATGGGACGGCGACGGAGGCCGAGCAGGTCAAGGTGGCGAAGATCTCGACCGTCGTCTTCGGCATCTGCGCCGTGCTCCTGGGCTTCCTCTTCAAGACCCAGAACGTCGCCTTCATGGTGGGCCTGGCCTTCGCCGTGGCCTGCAGCGCCAACTTCCCGGCGCTCCTCCTCTCGATCGTCTGGAAGCGCTTCACGACCGCCGGGGCGGTGGCCTCGATCCTCACCGGCGCCATCCTCGCGATCCTCCTCATCATCATCAGCCCGACGGTGTGGGTCGACGTGCTCAAGCACGAGAAGGCGATCTTCCCCTACAAGAACCCGGCCATCTTCTCGATGACCGCCTCGTTCCTCGTCGCCTTCCTGGTCTCGTTGATGAGCAAGGACGACCGCGCCCAGGCCATGTTCGAGGACGAGAAGCTGCGCACCTACCTGGGGATCGGCGCCGAGTAGCGCGCGATCCTCTGCCGTTCTGCCGGGGCGGCCGCGCAGGCGGCCGCCCTTTCTATTCTGAGGCCCCGCTGTCCGCCTGCTAAGCGCAACGAACCCTGCTCGTTTCTCTCAGCATCAGAAACGAACCCTGCTCGTTTCTGACAGGACCGCTCAAAGGCGGCGTTCTTCAGGGAAGGAGATCGTCGACCGTCAGGGCGACGTCAGGCCGAGCCAGGGGCGAAACGGTGTCGCCACGACCGAGGACTCTTCGCGAGCGGTAGCCCAGGGGGGAAGGGT
>DASQPA010000278.1:0-16701 GCA_035644215.1 Thermoanaerobaculia bacterium | reverse complement strand
CTCGGCTTCCGCGAGACCCCGTTCTCCCTCGTCCACGTCGAGAACATGCGCCGCCTGCTCCTCGCCGGGGCGACCCTCCTGCCGCCCCTCCCGGCCTTCTATCTCGGTGGGGAGGACCTGGGGCGCTTCCTCGATCACTATGCGCTGCGCATTCTCGATCGTTTGGGGATCGCCACGGCGGGGGAGCCGGGACTGCGGTGGGGAGAGGGGTAGAGGAGGAGCCGACGGCCGCTACGGGTCGTGGTAGACTCCCCGACCCAGAAGAAAGGAAGAGCCCTATGTACTCGGAGCTGCAAGACAGAGCTGTTCGGCGCTCGCGCGGGTGGGCGCTGGTCGCCCTGACGCTGGTCGCCGGCGGCCTCGGCGCCAGCGCAGCCTGGGGGGACATCCAGGTGCACGTGATGAACTGCACCTCGGACGAGGTCGAGGCCCAGGCCTTCGACTCCAAGGACTCTGTGAAGGCGGTCGCGGCCTCGACGAAGAAGTTCTCTCAATCCGGCGAGAGCGGCTCGCTCCATTGTGCTGGAGAAGGCAAGGGGTACTGTCAGATGGTGCTCGCGGTCCTGGACAAACCGATCGCTTGCAGCAAGGCCGACTCGGGCGCGATCGGCGGCAGTGTGCAGTTCAACCTCGACTCGGGCAAATGGGCCGTCGTGACGGGCTACCAGACGGAGAAGAACAGCAAGGGCGATCTGGTCTGCAAACCGGTGGTCCAGCTGAATCTCGACTCCGCCTCCTGTAACTAGCGCCGCCGACTGGCAGTTTTCGGCTTTGCGCCGCCTGGCTTGACATCTTGATGTCTGCCTCGGCATGCTTGTCGTATGAGGGATGATCCTCTTTGACGTCAACGTCCTCGTCTACGCCCACCGCCGCCCGCCCCCTCCATACCCTGAAGACCGTCCTCGAGATGGTCAAAATCGAGCATACCCTCTTCGCCCTGCCGTTCGCCTTCCTGGGGATGGTGCTCGCCGCCCACGGCTGGCCTGCCTGGTCGAAGGTTTTCTGGATCGTCGTGGCGATGGTTGGGGCGCGCAGCGCGGCGATGGGGTGGAACCGGTTGATCGACCGCCGGATCGACGCCGCCAACCCGCGGACCGCCGGTCGGGCGCTGCCGGCCGGGCTGGTCTCCCCGGCCGCGGTCTCCCTGTTCATCGCCGCGAGCGCGCTCCTCCTGATTCTGGCCGCCTGGCGGTTGAACCCGCTGGCCCTCGCCCTCTCCCCCCTGGCGCTCGGCATCCTCTTCCTCTATTCCTACACCAAGCGCTTCACCTGGGCCGCCCACCTGGTCCTCGGCCTGTCGCTCGCCGGGGCGCCGCTCGGCGCCTGGATCGCCATTCGGGGCGACGTCACCGCGGTGCCGCTGGTCCTCGCCGGCGCCGTCCTCCTCTGGGTGGCCGGCTTCGACATCCTCTACGCCCTCCAGGACCTGGAGTTCGACCGGCAGACCGGGCTCCACTCGATCCCCGCCCGCTTCGGGGTGGTGGGATCGCTCTTCCTCTCGGGCGGGCTCCATGCCGCCATGCTCGTCCTCCTGGCCCTCCTCCCCCGGCTCTATCCGGGGCTCGGCGCCGGGTTCTGGGTCGGCTGGGTGGGCTGCCTCGCTCTCCTCCTCTACCAGCACTGGGTGGTCCGGCCCGGCGACCTCTCCCGCCTCGATGCCGCTTTCTTCCAGGCCAACGGTCTCCTCTCCATCTGGCTCTTCGCCGCGACCGCTCTTGATATACTCCTCGCGTGAGCGAGATTCTGGACCCGACGACCTTCCCTGCTCCCCTGCGCAACCTTGCCACGAAGGTGCGGGACGGCGGCCGCCTCGACGCCGACGACGCCCTCCTCTGCTTCACGACGCCCCACCTCCTCCACCTGGGGCGGCTCGCCGACACCGTCCGCCGGCGGATCAATGGCAACGTCACCTACTTCAACGTCAACCGGCACATCAACCCGACGAACATCTGCGTCTACACCTACAACTGCAAGTTCTGCAGCTTCGCGGCCCTGCCCGGCGAGAGCCACGCCTGGCAGATGAGCCACGAGGAGGTGTACGCCCATGCCGCCGACCAGGGTGGGAACGCGGTCACCGAGTTCCACATCGTGGGCGGCCTCCATCCGGACCTCTCCCTCGACTGGTACCTGGAGATGCTCCGCGGCCTGAAGGAGCGCTTCCCTAACGCGCACCTGAAGGCCTTCACGGCGATCGAGATCGGCTGGTTCGCCAAGCACGAGAAGATCTCGATCGAGGAGGTGCTGCGGCGCCTGCGCGACGCCGGCCTGGGGTCGCTGCCGGGCGGCGGGGCGGAGATCTTCCACCCCGAGGTGCGGGAGATCATCTGCGACGGCAAGCTCGACGCCGACGAGTGGATCGAGGTCCACAGAATCGCCCACCGGATGGGCATCAAGAGCAACTGCACCATGCTCTACGGCCACGTCGAGAAGCCGGAGCACAAGGTCGACCACCTGCTGCGCCTGCGCGCGCTTCAGGACGAGACGGGCGGCTTCAACGCCTTCATCCCGCTCGCCTACCACCCCGAGAACAACTACATGGGGCTCCAGTACCACACGACCGGCAGCGAGGACCTGCGCCACATCGCGACCTCCCGCCTGGTGCTCGACAACATCCCCCACGTCAAGGCCTACTGGGTGATGATCACCCCCAAGCTGGCGCAGGTCGCCCTGCGCTTCGGGGCCGACGACATGGACGGCACGATCGTCGAGGAGAAGATCTACCACATGGCCGGCGCCGGGACCTCCCAGCAGCTCAGCCGGCCCGAGCTGGAGCGGATCGTCCGCCTCGCGGGCTTCGTGCCGGTCGAGCGCGACACGCTCTACAACCCGCTCCTCCCCGCCGACCGTCCGACGCCGACAGAGAGCCACGCCGCGGTTTGAGACCCGATCCCCTGGGCATCCACTATCTGGCGGTCGACGGCCCCATCGGGGTCGGCAAGACCACTCTGGTGGAGATGCTCACCGCCCGCTACGAGGGGGTGAAGATCCTCGAGGACATCGAGAACCCCTTCTTAGGCGACTTCTACCAGGACCGTCCGGGGGCCGCCTTCCAGACCGAGCTCTACTTCCTCCTCGCGCGCTACAAGCAGCAGAAGGACATCCAGCAGCGGGAACTCTTCGACCGCCTGCTGGTCTCCGACTACACCTTTCAGAAGAACCGCATCTTCGCCTACCTGAACCTCTCCGACGACGAGCTGATGCTGTTCGACAAGCTCTACGCTCTCCTCGAACCGCAGATCCCGGTCCCCGATCTCGTCCTCTACCTGGTGGCCGACGTCGACACCTGCATGGAGCGGATCCGGAAACGGCAGCGTAACGTAGAGAAGTCGATGTCGCCGAAATACATCGCAGAGTTGATCGACGCCTACAATCACTACTATCATTACTACAGCCGGTCCCCTCTGCTGGTCGTGGACACGCGTCACATGAACTTCCCCGACCGGCCGGCCGACTTCGACGAGCTGCTGTACCGGCTCGCGCGGCCGATCAAGGGGACCGAGTACTACCAGCCGCTTGGATCCCACTAGCCGTCTTCGGACGAGGCCCCGGGACCGAGACGGAATCGCCAGCGCCGCCCCCCGGCGCGCGCGCCTGCCCCAAGAGGTCCGGATCTCCTGGTGAGACCGGCACCTCGCCTATCGGCCGGCCGCGAATCCAGTGGGGGTGTCTCTAAGGCCCTTCCGTCTTTTCAGGCGGCGGGGCTTTTCGGTTTCTGGCCTCTGTAAACGAACCGACTCCGTAGAAGGAGGAGACAGATGGCGGGCACGGCGGGAGATACCAAGAACGTCACGGTCCCCTGGGTTGCGGCCGCCCCCGAGCGGGGCGAGCGGCTGGTGATGGTCACCGCCTACGACTACGGCCAGGGCCGGACCGCCGACGCGGCCGGGGTCGACGTCGTGTTGGTCGGCGACTCGCTCGCCATGGTCGTCCTCGGCCACCCCGACACCCTCTCGGTCACCATGGAGGAGATGCTCCACCACACCCGCGCCGTGCGCCGGGGGGTGAAGCGCGCCCTCCTGGTGGCGGACATGCCCTACGGCTCCTTCCACTTAGGCGAGGCGCAGGCGGTGGGCAACGCCATCCGCTTCGTCAAGGAGGCCGGCGCCCAGGCGGTCAAGATCGAGGGAGCGCGACCGGAGCTCGTCGCCGCCCTGGTCGCGGCCGAGGTGCCGGTGATGGCCCACCTGGGGCTCACTCCGCAGTCGGTCCACCGGTTCGGCGGCTTCAAGGTCCAGGGC
Organism: Thermoanaerobaculia bacterium; assembly: GCA_035644215.1. Taxonomy (GTDB): domain Bacteria; phylum Acidobacteriota; class Thermoanaerobaculia; order Multivoradales; family UBA5704; genus DASQPA01. The sequence continues at coordinate 12,463 of DASQPA010000278.1, read as the reverse complement.
CGGGGCGAGCGGGCGCGCGAGGCGCTGGTCGAGAACGCCCTGGCAGTCGAGGCGGCCGGCGCCTTCTCGCTGGTCTTAGAAGCCGTGCCCGCCGATCTCGCCGCCGAGGTCACCCGCCAGCTCACCATCCCCACCCTCGGCATCGGCGCCGGCGTCGACTGCGACGGCCAGGTGCTCGTCTTCCACGACCTCCTGGGCCTGGAGGAGCGGATCGCCCCCCGCTTCGTCCGCCGTTACGCCGAACTGGGGCTCCTGGCGCGCGAGGCGATCGAGCGCTACGCGGACGACGTCCGCGCCGGCCGCTTCCCCTCCCTGGAGGAGAGCTACGGCGAGGGCAAGCGCCCGGTCGAGGACTTGAAGAAGCTCTACGGCTAGGAACCCGCCATGCTCACCGTCCGCACCGTCCCCGACCTGCGGGGAGAGATCGGCCTCTGGAAGGCGAGGGGGAAGACGATCGGCTTCGTCCCCACCATGGGGGCGCTCCACGCGGGCCACCTGTCGCTCCTCGCCCAGGCCCGCGAGCGCGCCGACCGGGTGGTCGCCTCGGTCTTCGTCAACCCCACCCAGTTCGGCCCGGGGGAGGACTTCACCCGCTACCCGCGCCAGCCGGAGCAGGACGCCGACCTCCTCCGCGAGGCGGGCTGCGACCTCCTCTTCCTCCCCGAGGTCGAGATCCTGTATCCCCCGGGCCACACCGTCTTCGTCGAGCCCGGCGGCCCGGCCGAGGGGCTCGAAGGGGCCTTCCGGCCCGGCCACTTCCGCGGCGTGGCCACGGTGGTGTGCGCCCTCCTGAACCTGGTCGGCGCCGACCTCGCGGTGTTCGGCGAGAAGGACGCCCAGCAGCTCGCCGTGGTACGGCGGCTGGTGCGCGACCTCCACCTGCCGGTCGAGATCGTCGGCGCCCCCACCGTACGCGAGCCGGATGGCCTGGCGCTCTCGTCGCGCAACGTCTTCCTGAACCCCGAGGAGCGCCGGGCGGCCCTCGTGCTCTCCCGGGCGCTCGGCCGGGCGGCCGAGGCCGTCGCCGCCGGCGAGCGGCGGGGGGACGAGGTGCGGCGCCTCCTCCGCGAGGTCCTCGCCGCCGAGCCGCTGGCGCGGGTCGACTACGCCGAGGTGGTCGACGCCACAAGCTTTCAACCGGTTTCGACCCTGACCGGCCGGGTGGTCCTCCCCCTGGCGGTCCGGATCGGCACCACCCGACTGATCGACAATTTCCAGCTCGCGATCGAGGATTGAAGATATGGAACGGACCCTGCTCAAGTCGAAGATCCACCGGGCGACGGTGACCGACGCCAACCTCCACTACCAGGGCTCGGTCACCGTCGATCCGCTACTCATGGAGGCGGCGGACCTGCTCGAATGGGAGCGGGTCGAGATCTACAACGTGACCAACGGCGAGCGTTTCGCGACCTACGCCATCCCCGGCCGCCCCGGCGCGGGCGAGATCGTCCTGAACGGCGCCGCGGCGCACAAGGCCGGCCCGGGGGATGTCGTCATCCTCGCGACCTACGCCACCTACGACGATACTGCGGCCCGCCGCCACCGGCCGTCGCTCGTCTTCGTCGATGCAGCCAACCGGATCGTCGATTCGTCCCCGGCTCCGATGCTGGCGGCGGTTGCGGGATAGGGTCGTAGCCGCCGGTATCGCGTCTGCTACTATCCAAGCCATGAGGATCAAGCTCCCTGTCCTGGCCCTCCTGGCCACCGTTGGCCTCGTCGCCTGTGCGGGCCGGGCGAGATCTCCCAGCGAGCCGGAGGGTGGCGCCATCTTTTTCACCACGGTCGTTCAGACCTCGGTACCCGGCCAGAGCGGCGGCGAGCTCCGCCAGGTGATCCGCGATGCGGCGACCTGGACCCGAGTCTGGGCGGACCTGCGGGCCGGGAGCTCGCTCCCCGCGACGCCGCCCGCCGTCGACTTCAGCTTCGAAATGGTGATCGTTGCGGCCATGGCCACCCAACCCTGCATCTCCCAGGTAACCGTCCGCTCGATCAACGGCGATGCCGGCAAAACCGGAAACATCCTGGCCGACGTCCTGGAGGAGCCGCCAGCCTCCACCTGCCACTGCATCACCTCCCAGAGGGCGTTTCACGTCGTACGCCTGCCGCGCACGGACGGCTCCGTCCAGTTCACCGTGACCACGGCTCCACGGGCCTGCTGACGCGGAGCGAAGACGAAGAGTTGCCACATTCACTGCCCTGGGTGGCATGATGAGGACGGCGATCTTGGGTGTATTGAGCTTACTGGGTCTCGTCGCGGCCGTGCCCTCCACCTGCGCCGTCCGATCGGGCCCTCCGAGCGCGCCAGCGGGCGACGTGCCATTCACCACACTCGTTCAGGTCGCAGTACCAGGCCAGACCGGCGGCGAGATCCGCGAGGTGATCCGTGACGCCGCGACCTGGAGCCAGATCTGGACCCAGCTGCAGGCCGGCAGCTCGCTCCCCGAGGCTCCGCCCGCCGTCAACTTCCAGAAGGACCTGGTGATCGTGGCGGCCATGCCCACCCAGAGCTGCGTCTCGAAGGTGACGATCCGCTCGATCCGCAGCAACCGGGGGGAGCTCCGGGTCGATCTCCTGGAAGAACCACCGGCCGCGGGCTGCACCTGCATCGTCTCCCAGCGCCCGATCCACGCCGTGCGCCTGCCGCGCTCGAACGGCGCCGTCCGATTCGCTGCGACCGTCACTCCGCACGCCTGCTGAGGAGAACCGCGTTTGGAAGATCGGGCGATAGGGCTGCCGCCGTAGGCTAGAATGGCCGCGCAGGAGGACGCATGACCACCACTCTCGATCCCGTCGTCACCGCCGAAGTCGAACCGTTCACCATTGCCGGCCGCACCTTCCGCTCGCGGCTCATCCTGGGGACCGGCAAGTACAAGGACTTCGCGACCATGGCCGCCGCCCTCTCGGTCTCGGGCACCGAGATGGTGACCGTCGCCCTGCGCCGGGTGAACCTGGACGAGCGGGGGCGCGGCTCGCTCCTCGACTTCGTCGACCCCGACCGCTACCTCCTCCTCCCCAACACCGCCGGCTGCTACACCGCCGACGAGGCCGTGCGCACCGCCCGCCTGGCGCGCGAGGCCGGGGGCTGGAACTGGGTCAAGCTGGAGGTGATCGGGGACAAAAAGACCCTCTTCCCCGACAACGTCGAGCTCCTGAAGGCGACCGAGCGGCTGGTGGCGGAGGGCTTCGTGGTCCTCCCTTACACCAACGACGACCCGGTGGTCTGCAAGAAGCTGGAGGAGCTGGGAGCGGCCGTGGTGATGCCCGCCGGCGCCCCCATCGGCTCGGGGATGGGCATCCGCAACCCGGCCAACCTGCGCATCATCCTGGAGCAGGCAAAAGTGCCGGTGATCGTCGACGCCGGAGTCGGCACGGCGAGCGACGCGGCGCTCGCCATGGAGCTGGGCGCCGCCGGCGTCCTCATGAACACCGCGGTGGCCGAGGCCCAGGACCCGGTGCGCATGGCCAAGGCGATGAAGCTCGCCGTCGAGGCCGGCTGGCTCGCCGCCCACGCCGGCCGCATCCCCAGGAAGCTCTACGCCAACGCCTCCTCGCCCCTGGAGGGGATGATCGAGTAGGTGGTGAACGAAACGGTGTGGGGCCGCCATCTCGGTCCGCTGTTCGATGTCGATCAGGCCAAGGCGCTGCTCGCCGTCGGCAGCCGTCAGGCCGTGTCCGACCTGGCCAAGCGCGGCCGCCTCCTCGCGCTGGACGCCTCGGGAGACCGCAAGCTCTACCCGGCTTTCCAATTCGGCCCTGATGGGCGACCGTACCCCGAGCTCGCGCGCGTCCTCGCCGTCTTCGAGGGAACGATCGAGACTCCCTACACCCTGGCCTCCTGGCTTGTCAGCCCCCAGGACCTCTTGGAGGGGGAGACGCCCGCGGCCTGGATGCGTTCCCGGCGCGACCCCGAGCGCCTCCAAGAAGCGGCTCGCCGCGCCGCGGCGGCGCTCGCCCAGTAGCCGCAGCATCCTGAATTCCCGGAGAGTCATCCTGGAGGGAGCCTTGGCGACCGCAGGACCTGGGCGGGGGAGTTTCCCGCCTTCGCGCCCTCTTTTCCCCCTCCCAGATCCATCCGGCTCGCGGAGTTCGCCAGGATGACGATGGGAGGAGGCGCCGCGGACACCCGGCATAAAGACCGATCTGTACAAGCAAGGCAGATTTTTCCCTGGGAGCGCTGGCGTCCCCGCCGGCCGGGCGGGGGAAGAAGAAGCCGGCGAGGACGCCAGCGCTCCCAGGGAGACACGCTCGTCGGTTTGAGGTTGAAGACCTCGCTAGAATGAGCCATGGCGAAGTGGCTCCGCACCGTCCTCCTCCTCACGCCGCTCGCCGCCGTAGCCCTCCTGCTCGTCGTGCTCGGGGTGGGGATGCTCCTGCCGCGTACCTTCGTAACAGCGGAAAGCGCCCGCTACCGGCAACCGCCGCCAGTCGTCTGGGCCGCCATGACCGACCTCGCCGCTCTCCCCGCCTGGGACCCGCTGGTCCAACGCATGGAACGACGGCCGGACCGCCACGGGCATCCGGTCTGGCGTGAGCACAACGGCGACGGCGCGGTCACCTACGAGGTCGTCCAAGCCGTCCCGCCGCATCGGCTGGTGCTCCGCGTGCTGGCGAACGACGCCCCCTTCCGCGGCACCTGGACCTTCGACCTCGCTCCCGGCCCGCCGGGCGAAGGGGGCAGCCAGCTGACCCTGACCGCCCGCGGCCGGATCGCCAATCCGTTCTTCCGCTTCCTCCTCCGCTTCGTCTACGGCAGCGACCGAGCGCTCGACATCTACCTGACAGCCCTGGGCCGCAGGCTCGGCGAGACGGTCCAACCCTTCACGGCGAGGTAACGGCCTGCCTCCCGGGATTCTGGCCTGTATCTGCGGCCAATGGGCTGCCTCCCGGGACTCTGGCCTGTATCTGCGGACAACGGTCTGCCTCCGGGGACTCTGGCCCGTATCTGCGGACAATGGCCTGCCTCCCGGGATTCTCGCCCGTATCTGCGGCCAATGGGCTGCCTCCCGGGACTCTGGCCTGTATCTGCGGCCAATGGGCTGCCTCCCGGGACTCTGGCCTGTATCTGCGGATAATGGGCTGCCTCCCGGGATTCTGGGAGAGCGAAGGGTTGCAGGCCCTGCCCGGGGTGCCGTACAATCCCCCTTCCGCACGTGGCTGTATCTCGTGCACCCTTAGCTCAATTGGATAGAGCGACAGACTACGGATCTGTAGGTTGGGGGTTCGACTCCCTCAGGGTGCACCAATCCTTTCAAGCACTTACAGAGAGTTGCTCTCCTTGAGCGGACCTCCCGCGTAGCAGGAGCGCTCTCGGCGACGCCTTACTTAAGGAGTTTGGCTCTGGGCGGTTCGGGAGCCTGCCAAGCCTCTCCAAGAAGAAGCCGCGAGAAGCGAAGAACCAGGCGTAGTGCCTCGGTCGGTGCGCGGCGCCCCATCCCAGGCTTCGGTAGTTGGGCCCGGAGAGGGGAGAGGCTCGATTTCGTCCAGGTAAGCAGCTACAGGCTATAGCGCCATTGACTTACAGTGTATCTCCCTGTATTATGCCTGTATGTCGGCATGGTCGGATGCATTGCGGATACTCTCCGACACTGAGGCCGAACTTCGGAAACTCATTGAACAGTCGCTCGGCCAGCGGCGATATGACGAGGTGGCTGTTCTTGCCAGTTTGGTTGACGAAGTATCGCGACTGGCCTCGCAGTCCGACGCGGAAGCGTCGGGTCCAATTCTTGAAGAGGCAGGTCTGGTGGAACCACCGTCGCCAGAACCAAATCGCAGGGTCCGGCGAGGTGCCACTCAGCGGACCACTGGGTTCCCTCGCTTCGAGCGAGATGGCGACCGACTCGTTAAAATCGCATGGTCCAAGCACGACCGAGCTGAGTACGAACATCGTGCTCCCCGTCACGTAGTCGATGCGCTAATCGCAGCGATCCGAGCAAGGCGAGGGGAAGGGGCCCGATTTGAGACAGCGGAGATCTTTCCTCTTAGGGATCCATCAACCCGCCGAGAGATTCCTTCCTACCAAGCATACCTTGCGCTCGCATGGTTGCGGCATGAGGGAGTGGTTGTGAAGGAGGGGCGTGATCGATACTCGCTGAAGCCAACGGCCGCGACACCGGGCCGCATTGTGGAACTCTGGGAAGCGCTACCTGTCAAGTAATAGCGCGAACAATTTGGATAGTACGTGGAGGGCAGGCATGACGATGGCCGAATCACTCATCGACTCACCGCAGATCGTATCTAGGCTCTTGTCAACAAAAAGCACTGAAGCGATCACCGCGGTGCTGAGCGACCTTCAGATCGTTGACGAGAACGTCTACACGTGGAGCGATCTAAATCCCACCTCCGGCTGGCAGCCGGGGAAACTGCATTGGATACCCGTCGGTCGTGATCGAGGTAACGCTGGTCGCATCCAGCTAGCAGGGGATCCTTACAATCCAGCCTCCGAACGACTAATTAATGGAATGGAAGCGATCATTGAACTCGCTCGAAGGCTGGAGCTTCTGAAGAACCCAGAAGCTCCGATGCCGATGTCACCGCGGGAGGCTGTAGAGAGGTATTTCGATTTACCAAGGCTTGATCTCGTATGGAGAACGTCGAGCAAGGACGCAAGACGATTACTTGAGGAGCGGATGCGCGATGTGCGCCGCAAGCTCCTGTTACGGCTTGAGTTCGATAAGAAGGCACGAGAGTTTTCCGTAGAAATAAGGGATCATGGAATCGGCCAAACACCTGAGCGTGTCCATGAGACATTGCTGTCGCTTGGTCGGACGGATAAAGCGGAGAAACCGTACCTGATAGGTATATTCGGGCAAGGTGGCTCGTCAACCTACGCGGCGAGCAAGTACTCGGTTATCATGAGTCGACGGGCTCCTGAGTGCCTTGATGAAAAACGGGACGGCATTGGATGGACAATTGTCAGGAAGGTCATTCCGAAGGGACGGCGCGATCCATATTACGCATATCTAGCTGCTCACCCCGACGGCCGTGTTCCAGCTGCGGAGTTGACTGCTATAGGTAGGGCTCAATTCGAAGCAGGAGTCATGTTCAGACATATAGGTTACGACTTCGGCCGGCAAGGTAGCGCCGTGGCGCGGACTCTTTTTTATGCGCTCAATCATGTGCTCTTCAACCCAGTGCTGCCTTATGATCTATACGCACTCAAAGATAAACCGGATCCTATGAATGGAACCGGGTTCCGATTGGCACGACGGACCGCGCAACTTGAGGCAAGCGGTACTCGCCTTTTGGATAAGTCATTCCAGCCGCAGGCGGTTGGCGACTCCATGTGAAGGAGAGAGCATGGTCCTCAGCGACATCATAGAAGAAGGTCTATTTCCAACTGTGAGCCTCAATGATTTTGGTTTCATCAGCATCCGAGTAGTCGTCCTGCCAAGGAAGGAAGAGGCTGAAGATCGGGTAGATGAAGAAGAGATTCTCGATATGGCTGAAGGTGAGACCTTGCTCGAAGAGGGCCCAACCCCAGTCGCAAGCTACTTGGAGCGACCCAAGGGTGGCAAACTTTGCTGCGTCTTTTTGGTGAACGGACAGCGGCAAGAGGGCTTGGATAATAGCTTTATCGTCCAGCAACTCGGTTTCAAGTATCTCAGGAAACGAATGATGATCATCGTGGATGTTGACGGCCTGCGACCGGAAGCGCTCGGCGAACTAATGCAAGGGTCGCGTCAGGGCTTTTACAAGGGGCGCACGTGGGAAGCGATCTTCAGCCGACTCATCGCGACCCTCAAAGGTGATCCGGATCTCCAGAAACTCGAAGAGGATGCCGAAGCCGAAGTGGCAGAACTGCAGGCGGGCGACCAAAAAGTCAAGGAGGCGCTCGACACGCTCATCGAATCGCATCATCAGTACGCAGATCACGTCGTCGTAGGAGCTGGCAACGAGCCAGGACTCCAGGATGCTGACTCTGTCTTGGGTGCCAGTAAGCCTGTTCCCGACTCTCTCGTCGCTTTGCTGTCACCAGACCGAGGCGAACCGTCAGATTATCCGGTGCTAGTATCTAATCCGGCTTCATCTGCGCTGCGGCTGAAGCCTGACGTGGAGCGGAAGCTCGTGATCAGTTCTACTCCAGCGAATTCGTGGCCAGCTCTGGCGAGCTTCGCGTATGAGCTGGGTGCTAAGATTCCGGAGCTGCATATTGCAGAGGAACGGTCTGAAAGGGCGGTCGAATTTCGGCTGAGATTCGACCCACCCGACGGCTTCGATGAAGACGACTATCCTGTTCGGACTACATTCCGAGCGTTCGCGAGGTTTAATGGGTACAGGGAGCCTCGACAGCTTTCAATTGAACTGATTATGCAACCGGTCGTAGCGCCGGCAGAAACCAAGCTGCTAGAGAATCCCACATACATACGCATCAGCACGAGACAGCCAGTCAGGTTATGGCTCGGCGGCTTGGACACTCACGTACGCGTTCGATGGGATGGGAATGATGATCTTGCCTTGGGTCCGTCGCCGCGATGGACATTCAACGCCCGCTGTCTGACTCCGGGTCGCCAGGGACTGCTGACTACGTTCTCGCAGCCCTCAAGGGGGCGTTTATCTCTGCTGGTCGTGTTGCCACCTGATGCTCTGGCGGGAGAGCAGCTCAGCTTTGAGGTCGTTGCCGCAGGACCGCAGGGTAAGATTCTGAGTACGCAGTTTGACGCGGTTATAACAGAACGTCCAGTTCGCCCGCAGCCTGAGCCGCGTCTTGTTAGTGGTACTATGCCAGCCGGGGCGTCACGGCGTCCGCCATATGATCTCAAGTACATTGAGCGTCCGTCATGGCAGAACGGGACCTGCTTCGGTGGCGAGAACTGGAGTCCGGAGGATGCAGGAGCCTATCAAGAACCAACAGACAAGCGTCCCCTCACGCTCCTAATCAACCAGGACATGGCATCGCTAGACGTATTTCGAAAGTACCTGATGCAAAAGAAGCTGACAGAAACTGAGGTACAGAGCAGACTGCAGAAATATACCTCTCATGTCGCGTTCCACCTGTACCAAATGTACCAGTCGGCCCAATCGATTGTAGGTAGGAGTAGTGATGACGACTCTCTTCGTCCGGCGACGCCACAGGAGCAACGCGCTGAGATTCACCGGGTGGCGACGACACTCTTGAAGCTTATGCAGGTATCGCGTTGACCCAAGCAGGGAATTCGCTTAACACGCTCGATGTACCAAAACGATCTCACGCGAGCCACTCAGTGGACCTTTGATGGTTGCATGCCACCGCCGGCCGGGGACCGCCCGCCAAATCGGCTTACTATCTCTTGTATGAACCTGCCGAAACTCAGCTTCGGACATGTTCTGTAGATATCGCGGCAACTGCTCTTCTGGGTTGCTGAACGCGACCATTTGAACGAACAGTGCGCCATCCTTCAAAACGCGACGAATGCTCTTTAGGGTCCGCAGTGACTCAACGAAGTAAGTTTCTACTGCCCTGCGATCTGCGAAGTTGTAGAAGGCAGCACTCTGCCCGTCCTGGCAGGCCGCTAGCCAATACGGGGCGGGTGTCTCTCTGCGTCCGTCGACCTGCCAGCGATGATAAAGCATGTGGATACCGGGGTAAGGTGGACTCGAGACTACGAGGCTGGCTTTCTCGGAATCTAGAGGTTCGTATAGCTCTAAGTTGACAGCTGTATCGTGGATGAGCACCGGCTTCGCTGCCATGCCACTGTATTCTTGCAGTTTTCGCTCGAACTTGCCAAGCCCGGTGAGCATTTCTTGAGTTGTAATGGAAAGCCGCCTGCGAAATTCGTGAAGGGGGGTTGCACGCTTCCGGCCGTTTAGTGCCCATTGACCAACATTGAGGAGGGCACACCGCGCAAAGTCTTCCGCATCCTTGGATGGCAGATTGCGGAGGCTCAAAAGAGCGAGCGCAAGCACTTTTTTGATCGGTCTCGTGGAAGGAAGCGACAGGTTGCGAGTCCGACGCATACATAGGACGTTCGGTAGTTCTTCGGGCGTTGACGAATACAGTAGAGAAGGGACAACCTCACCAGCCCATTGGGTCAGTGCCTGCCGATCGTCAGTGGAAAGAACCGTCGTCTTGACCTTTCCGATGAAGATGGCCAGCGAGTTTAGATCACATCCAACAACGCGCCGACCTTGGGCTAGTGCTTCAACGACAGTGGTTCCCCCACCCATATAGGGATCGAGAACGAGTTCACCAGGCTTTGAAAAACTGGCTATCGCAGCGGCGGCGAATGCTGGAGAGAAGCGCGCCGGATATCGGTAGAACCGGTGCGTCAGGCCAGCAATTGGTCGTGTATCCAATGCTGCGCGACGAAGCTCACTTAGGCTCTCGTCGATTGAGCCTGAAGTGTAGCGCTGCCCGATGCTCAACTCAGCCCTCCTCCTTTGGCGCAGAGCCTGAACTTCTTCAACCAGGTGCTTTGTGCCTATCAGCCGGATCGGCCCCAGCTTCCGATGCTCGGCGCCGATACCATCCAAAGCGGCCAGGCCTTGATGGTACCAGACGGGATACCATTTAGCTCTCTCTTAGGCGGTCGCGTAGGTAGCTCACGCCCTGGCGGGATCACCGCGCCGCGCTCCTCCGTTCGCCATCACCAACTCTCGCAACTCGCCGCCCACCACCCTTTGCTCCGGTCTTCGCCTTGTGCCGGCTCCGACTTCTCAGCGATCATGCATCCGGTGACCGCCCGCAGCTACCCGGCCGCCGCCAACAACGCCTCCACCTCCCCCCGCCGCCGCGCCAGAAAGCGCTGCTCGGCGGGGTTGCCGATTTTCAGCCCAGCCATCGGGCTGCCACCATGGCCAGGCCGATGATGGCGTAGAGCGCGCGGTACCGTGCTTGCAGGCGGCGGATGCTCGCGTAGGTGAGGCCCTCGGCCAGAGTCTTCTGCGACCAGCGTAGGTGAATGGGGTAGAGGGCGATGAGGGCTGCCAGGGGATGCGGAAGGATGCCCTGGAGGGCCAGGAGGAGAAGGAGGGCGTAGGCCAGGGTGAAGAGGGCCAGGCTGGCGGCGAAGGTGCGGCGGGGGCCGAAGATCACCGCGTTGGTCCGGATGCCGTTCTGGACGTCGCCTTGGTGGTCGCGGACCTCTTGGGTCAGGTGGCCGGCGGCGAAGGTCAGGGCGAAGAAGGTGGCGGTGGCGAGGCCGCGACGGTCGATGGCGTTCCCCAGGGAGTAGCCGAGGAGGAAGTGGAGGGCGCCGCCGGCCAGGTGGGCCGCGGAGCTGAGGAGCGGTCTGCCCTTCCAATGGAAGTGGGGCAGGGAGTAGAGGGCGCTCAAGGTGGCGATGGCCAGGGCCAGCCAGAGGGTGCTGGGGCCGAGGCGGCTGAAGAGGAGGAGACTTACGGCCAGCAGGCCGGCCGCCAGGCCGCCGATCTCCTTGCGGCCCACACCTCTGGCCGTGAAGACGCCGGCGGCCTTGTTGGGGTCGGTGAGGTCGGTGGTGAGGCCGGACCAGTCGTTGAGCAGGAAGATGTGCGCCATCAGGCAGACGTTGGCGACGGTGAGCATCGCCAGCGGCCCCACGTTCTCCAACCTCGGGTGGCGGATCGCGAAGGCGGCGCCGAGCAGGGGCGAGCCCTGGAGAACGAGGATCTCGGGCAGGCGCAGGCAGGACAGGTAGCGGCGAAGGGGCTCGCCAAGCCGGCCGCCGGTCGCGGGGACAGCCGGCACGGCAGGCGCGAATCGGGACGGCGCCGGCTGGGGGAGGGGCGCCGGCCTCGCTGGCGGCGTGAAAGCCTTAGCCGTTCGGATGGGGGTGCCAGAGGTGCGCATCGTCGGAAGCAAGCCTGAGCCAGAGCGCATAGCCGACGTCCTCCGACCAGTAGTATCGGGAGGTCGTCGCGGTGAGATCGTTGTGGTAGAGGAGCGGCGGATTCTTTCGCAAAAGGGCAAAGTCCTCTTTGGCAAGCTGCCGTAGCACCGCCTGGAGCTCTGCCGCGCCGGGCGGTGGACCTTCGGGGTCTTGCGCACGCCCCAGGAGCCGGACGAGAGACACCCAGGTCTCCTGGCCTGGCACCAGAGTCTGCATCCGTGACTCCGGAAGCTCCAACCCGCAGCCGACGCGCTCCAGGTCGCGGAGGCGGAGGATCGGGACCAGCGGCGCCCTTTGATAATAGACCCAGACCCGATCCTGGTCGACCACCGGGCGGAGAGCTGCGCAGAGCGCACGGCCGGCCGGCGGCTGTACCTGGGCCAGCAGCAGCAGCACGTGCATCTGGATGCCGAGGTCGGCAGGGTTCGGATCGCGGCCCGGATCGAGGCACTGGTAGGCCTCCCGGGGCGCGAGCCAGGTGCGGTAGAGGCCCTCGCGGGTGCGATAGCGGTGGAGGGTCGCCAGGGCGGCCGGCAGGCGCCGGCGGCGCCGACGGTCGTGGCCGGGAGCGAGCCTCCAGACGAGCGCCGTGTCGTCGGCATCCGGTGTGATGGCGCACCCCAGCGTTCCGATACCCGGAGCGTCGGGGAGGCCGTGGTAGCGAACCAATCCGCCGG
>DASQPA010000277.1:0-8685 GCA_035644215.1 Thermoanaerobaculia bacterium | reverse complement strand
ATGACGAAGGCGACGGTGAAGTAGATGATGAGGCCGGTGACGTCGACCAGGGTGGCGACGAAGGGGGCCGAGGCGACGGCGGGGTCGAAGCCGAGCCGGCGGAGGAGGAAGGGGAGCATCGAGCCGGCGAGCGAGCCGAAGGTGACGACGCCGACCAGAGCCGCCCCCACGGTCAGGGCGACGAGCGGCCAGTGGGCGCCATAGTTGTAAAGGTGGAGGCGCTGCCAGAGGAAGATGCGGACGATGCCGATGACTCCCAGGATGGCGCCCAGGGTGATCCCGGTCGGCAGCTCGCGCAGGGCGACCCGCCACCAGTTGCCGACCTGCAACTCGCGCAGGGCGAGAGCGCGGACGATGAGCGAGGTGGCCTGCGATCCCGAGTTGCCGCCGGAGCTCATGATGAGCGGAATGAAAAGGGTGAGGACGATCGCCCGCGACAGCTCGCCCTCGAAGTGCTGCATGGCGGTCGCAGTCAGCATCTCGGAGAGGAAGAGGGCGCAGAGCCAGCCGGCGCGTTTCTTGATCATGGTGCCGAAGCCGATCTGAGTATAAGGCTTTTCCAGGGCCTCCATGCCGCCGAAGCGCTGCGCCGACTCGGTCTGCTCGGCGACCATGGCGTCGATCACGTCGTCGACCGTGACGATGCCGAGAATTTTTCCCGCCTTATCGATCACCGGCACGGCGAGCAGGTTGTACTTCGAGATCAGGGCGGCGACGTCCCGGCGGCTGTCCTCGGCATGGACGGCGAGAGGCGGGCGCCGCTTGCCGACGGAAAGGACCGCGGCGTCGGGCTCGGCGAGAAGCAGGTCGCGGAGTGAGACGACGTGCACGAGGTGGCCGTCCTGGGGGTCGACGACGTAGACGGCATACACCGTCTCTTTCTGGCGCGCCACCTGGCGGATGTGGGCGAGGACGCGCTCGACCGTCCAGTCCGCTCCGACGCTCACCAGCTCGGTGGTCATGATGCCGCCGGCGGTGTCCGGCGGGTAGGCGAGGAGAGACTTCAGGGCCTCGCGGGTCGAGGGCTGGACGGCGAGGAGAAGGCGGTCGCGCTCCGCCTCGGGCAGCTCGCGGAAGAGATCCGTCAACTGGTCGGCCGACATGGCCTCGAGGAGCGGCACCGCCTCGCCGGCCGGCAGGCGTTCGAAGGCGCGTCGCCGGTGGGTGAAGTCCGGCTCGTCGAAGAGCTGGACGGCGAGATCGAACGGCAGGCAGGCGAGCACCCGGGCGGCGGGCTCGGGAGGCAACCGTTCGAGCGCCTCGGCGAGGTCGGGGCTGCGCATCTGCGCGACGACGCGGGCGAGCTCCCGTGGGTCGCCGCCGTCGGCCAGCTCGCGAAGGGTGGGGGTCGGCAGGGTTGCGGTCGCGGGCATGCGCTCCTCCTTTGAGGGCGCCTATTCACCCACAACGGCCCCGCACTTGCAATCCGCGGCGCCGGCCCCATCGCTACCGACCCTTATTTCGCACCCTCTGACCGCTTCCGGATCGCGGCCAACCAGGTCCGGCGGAGGAGGGCGCTGCCGGGCAGGATGACCCGCCAGTAGGCGGCGAAGCGCCGGCGGGAGGAGGCGTCGGTGGCGTAGACCCGGGTCTCGGTGGTGAGGCGGCACCGGCCGCCGCCCTCGTCGGTGATCCGGAAGTTCATCGCCGCCTTGGCGTATCCCGGCCTGTCGATCGCCTCGAACTCCTGCGGTGTGAGACCGCGGGGGCGCCGGGGACGCCGGGGAGTAACGGCCAGGGTCCCGAGGACGATCTCGCGGCCCGGCTCCTCGGCGAGGAGGAGGAAGTTGGAAGCGGTTGCGACCTCGAGGATCGGCCGATCGGCGGCGGCGTTCAGGATCGACTCCGGGCGCTTCGATCCGGGGAGCCGCGGCGCGCGGATCCAGGTCAGGAGCTGGAAGAGGTGAATCTCCGAGGCGGTGACCTGGCGTATCGCGGCGTCGATCCGGTCGGCCGGAGCTTGTATATGGATCTCATGAAACTCGGCGAACTGCCAGGCAGGGAGGACGGCGTCGAGGAGCGACTGCTGCCTCGACGCCCGCCGGAGCGGCGCGGGCCAGGCCGCCGCCGCGGCCATCAACAGCCCCCCGGCGCCGACCGCCGCCGCGGCCCGCCGCCGGTTCCGCAACCCCAGGAAACGCAGCGGCTTCCCGAGGGAGATCCCGCCCAGGAAGGAGACTGCGAGGCCCAGGTACATCAGAAGGACGCCCATGGCCTCGCAGTCTACCGCACACCCTCTACGGACAGCTGAGCGCGTTGGTGTCCTGCACCGGCGGCGCCGCGGTCAGGTCGTGATTCGTGTAGGTCACCTGGTGCCCGGTCTTCGTATCAGTGACCGTCGCCGTGAAGCCGACGTTCGTCCCGGCGGCGTAGAACACCCAGAAATGGTTGTTGATGGTGCAGCCCTTGATCACCTTGATCAGCATCTCCGGGTTGGAGGGGTCGAAGAACCAGAAGAGGCCGCCCTGATTGACGCCGAGCGACGACAACGAAATCGCCTGGCCGTTGCCCGATCGGTTCCCGGCCTGGACGGTTGAAAAGTGAGTCGTCAAGCGGAAACGCCGATCGCCGGGCTGGTCGTCGATGCAGAGGATTTCGCTGGTCGGGAGGCAGGCGGTGCCGGACGAGGTGTTCTGGGTGAGGGTCACGGCGACGCTGAACCCGTTGTTGACCCCGCTCGTGCCGACCGATTCCACGTCGCCGGTGCAGAGGCTCGGCTGCAGGTTGAACTGGACGCCGCCGGGGCCGTTTTCGGTATGGGTGAAAGTGACGGTGTCTCCGGGGCTGATCGGAGCGTCCCCGAAGCTCCAGGTCACCAGGGTGTCCGCCGAGCTGGACAGGCTCACCGTCTGCGTCTGGGTGGTGCCCACCTGCGTCCCGGTATAGGTGCCACGCCTCGCGGTCAAGGTCAGGGTATAGACACCGTCGAAATCGGTCGTGTAGGGGATCACGACCGAGTGCAGGTTGCCGGCATTCAGGTTCTGCACGAAGAAGCCGTTGACGATGGAGTCGTGGTTGCCGCTGGGCCCCGAGCTCGGGCAGGTGTAGACCGTGGAGACCGTGGCGTGCAGGGGAACGACGGCTGAGAGCAGGAGCGCCGCGACCAGGAACATCATGCGCCGGCAGGGGAGCGATCGGGGAGCGGAGATCATCGGGCTTTTCCTCCTTGGCGAGTCGGTTCATCTCCTCAAGCCTGGGCGGCATCCTACCAATAACGTTACGCAGAGCGGCCCCCGGGCCGGCCTTTAATCGTAGATCCCGTCCGCGTACCAGTCCCCCGTGGCGCGGTCGCGGAAGAGGCGATAGAGGCCTCCCCCGGCGAGCTCGACGTCCCAGTAGTCGCGCCCGGTGGGGGCCTCCGCCCACCACTCCTCCTCCAGCCCCCAGGGACCGGCCGCCACCTTCACCTGTCCCTCGATCGGGGTCCGCTTGGCGGTCTCGCCGTTGACCAGGGCGCGGACCTCGACCGGCGAGGGCGGGGCCGACTCCATCTCGCCTGTTTCGCCGATCCCGCCGGTCATCACCTCCAGCGCCAGCGGCGGCCGGAGGACGCGGACGGCGAGGAGGCCACGGCCGTTGCGCGGCGCCTGCCGGACCGGCGGCGGGGGGGGTGGAGCGTAGTCGACGAGACCGAAGCGCTCGGGGTGGTGACCGTCGACGGCGCGGGGAGAGCCCACCCTCCCGGGTCCCAGGAGGGCGAAGAGGCGGGCCAGGGTGGTCGCCAGCTTGTCGGGCGAGAGGGCCGCCGGACCATAGAGAGAGAGCTGGGCCTCGCGCGGGCGGTCGGGATGGGCGAGGAAGGTGAAGCCGGCGACCGGCGCTCCCGGTGGCCGGGCCTCCAGGTCCAGGCGGACCAGGGTGAGCAGGGTCTTGACGTCGCGGCTGGGGGCCGGCAGGTCGATCGAGCGCTCCTGGCGGCCGTCGGGCTCCAGCCGGAGGGAGAGCTGCAGGCGGGTGCAGGCGAAGCCCCGGGCCTCCAGCCGCAGGCAGAGCCGCTCCAGGGCCGAGCGGCCGACGAAGAGGAACGGCTCCAGGGAGACGAGCGGCCACTCCAGGTTCATCCCCTCCTCGAAGCTGGGCGGCAGCTCGCGGGGCAGGAGCGGCTTGGGATCGATGCCGCGCGCCGTCTGGTGGAGGGCGCTCCCCGCCACCCCCAGGCGGCTCGTCACCTGGGAGCTGGGGAGGTGCGCGAGGTCGCCGATCGAGCGCAGGCCCCAGCGCTCCAGGGTGGCGGCGAGCCCCACCTCGGGGGCCAGGCGGGAGAGCGGGAGAGGAGCCAGGAAGGCCGCCTCCTCGCCGGCGGGGACGACGACCGGAGAGTCGGGGAGGCCGGTCGCGATCTGGGCCGCGAGCTTGCTCCCGGCGATCCCGACCCGCGCCGGCAGGCCCAGCTCCAGGACGGCGGCGATCAGCGCCCGTCCGAGCTCGAGCTCGGGAGTGGGGCCGCGGAAGCGGCGCTCGATGCCGTCGACGTCCAGGAAGGCGAGGCCCGGGCTGGCGTCCTCGACCCGCGGCGAGAAGCCTTCCGCGGCCTCGAGCAGGGCCTCCTGGGCGGAGCGCTCGCAGGGCTCGTCGCGGGCACGCGCCACCAGCTTGGGACAGAGGGCGCGCGCCTGGGGGAGGGTGAGGCCGGCCCGCACCCCGGCCTCCCGCGCCAGGCGGGTGGCGGCGAGCACCCGGGCGGCGTTGCCGTTGCCGAGGACGACGACCACCGCCTCGCGGGCCAGCTCCGGCTCGCTGCGCAGCCGGGCGGCCATGGGGAAGAGGGGGACGGCGACACAGGCGACGCGCGTGGACGACATGAGCGGCAGGCTCCGGACCCCGGTCTAGCCCCCGGCGGCGAGCCGGAGCGACCCCCAGCGCTCCTCCCGGGGCTCGTCCTCCTCTGTGCCTTCCGCCGCGCGGCGGAAGGGGAGGGGAGCGGCGGGCGGGAGCGCCGGGGAGAGGGGGGAGGCGGTGAGCTCGAAGGGCTGGCTCTGCCCGGCGCTCTGCCCGTGAAGAGCGCCGCGCCGCTTCTCCAGGACGAGCCGGGAGGAGAGGCCGTCTAAGAGACGGGGGGAGTCGCCGCTCCCCTGCCAGGCGGCGCGCACCTTGCCCGCCTTGAGCACCACGGCGGCCGCCGTGCCGCTCACCCGGTAGGGGCTGGAGACGAGGAGCGCCGCTCCCTGGGCGCGGGCGGCGCGGGTGAGGCGCAGCCAGGCGGCCTCCACTCCGCGCCCGCCGGCGACGGGCGGAAAGCCCAGGTCGATCACCACCAGGGGAAAGCCGCTGCCGAGGAGCATCTCGGCCCCCGCCAGCGCCTGTTTCATGTTCTGCGGGCGAAGCCAGAGGAGGCGTTCCAAGTCGACCCCGACGGCTGCGGCGGTCGCCGGATCGAGATGGTCGCCCAGGTCGACCAGGCCGGCCGCCTCGCCCACCCCGGTCGCCGCGGCGAGAAGGGTAAGGACGGCGGAGAAGCGGCCGCTCGACCGCCCGCCCACCAGCTCGACCAGCTGGCCGCGCGGCAGCCCGCCGGCCAGGAGGTGGTCGAGCGCCGGCAGGGCGGTGGGCAGCGGCTCCCGCTCCTCCTCGGAGAGATGGCGGGCGAGCTCGCGGGCGCTGCCGATCCGGCCGGCGAGACCCGGGGGGAGCGCCGCCCGCAGGCGTTGGAAGGACCGCCCGGGGAGGACTCGCCCCTCCACCTCGTCTTCGGGCGTTGGCTCGATCGGCAACGCGCTGGTCCCATGGCGGCTCATGTCGTTTTCCGATCTCCCTCCGTCAGGTTGAATATAAAGCGTAACAAGAGCGTAAGTCAATCCGAGTGAAGGCACAAATAGAGTGATCGATTCAGACGAAAACACCGTAGATATAGGCCTTTGTCGGCGACCAACGTCTATCGTTCCGAGTTGATCGTACTTCACGGCTGGATTCTCGCGCGGATGAACAAAGGCGGTCTGGGAAAAACCTTGCAATGAAAATCATCCGGCGCCGACACCGCCGTTGCCGTTTCCGGCAATTCCCAAAGGCGCTACAATCCCGGCGCCATGGACCTCTCCGATCTGCGCCGGGAGTACGAGCAGGGGGGGCTCGCCGAGGGCGACCTCGCGGCCGATCCCATCGAGCAGTTCCGCATCTGGTTCGCCCAGGCGCTCGCGGTGGATGCCAAGGACGCCAATGCCATGACCTTGGCGACCGCCGACCGGGAGGGGCGGCCGTCGGCCCGCATCGTCCTGCTCAAGGGGATCGACGAGCGCGGCTTCGTCTTCTTCACCAACTATGAAAGCGAGAAGGCGCGGGAGCTGGCGGAGAACCCTCGCGCCGCCCTGGTCTTCTACTGGCCGCTCCTCGACCGCCAGGTGCGGGTCGAGGGCGAGGTCACGCGCACCTCGCGGGAGGAGTCCGCGGCCTACTTCGCGAGCCGCCCCCTGGGCGCGCGGCTGGGGGCCTGGGCCTCGCGCCAGAGCCGGCCCTTGCGCGGCCGCGAGGAGTTGGAGCAGGCGCTCGCCCAGGTCGAGGCGCGGTATGAAGGCGGCGAGGTGCCGCTGCCCGACTTCTGGGGCGGCTACCGCCTCGCCCCCTCCGCGGTCGAGCTCTGGCAGGGCCGCCCGAGCCGTCTCCACGACCGTTTCCGCTATGAGCGCTCGCCGGAGGGGAGCTGGCGGGTGGCGCGGCTCTTCCCCTGACGGTCCGAACCCGCATGCCGAACGAGACGAGCTTCGACATCGCCGTCGTGGGCGGCGGCATCGTGGGCACGGCGACCGCCCTGGCCCTGGCCGGCCAGGGGTTGACGGTGGGTGTGTTGGAGGCGGAGGAGACCCTGGCCGCGCACCAGAGCGGGCACAACAGCGGGGTCATCCATTCCGGCCTCTACTACAAGCCCGGCTCGCAGAAGGCCCGGCTCTGCGTGACGGGAGCCGCCGACCTCTATCGCTTCTGCGCCGAGGAGGGGGTCGCCTGCCAACGCACAGGGAAACTGGTGGTGGCCACCCGGGAGGAGGAGTTGCCGGCCCTCGCCGAATTGGAACGCCGGGGGCAGGCCAACGGGCTCGCCGGCCTCGTTCGGTTAGACGCCGCCGAGATCCGGGAACGCGAGCCCCACGCGGCGGGGATCGCCGCCCTCCACGTGCCGCAGGCCGGGATCGCCGACTACCCCGGGGTGACCCGCGCCTACGCGAGGAAGCTCGAGGCGTTGGGCGGGCGGGTGGTGACCGGCGCCCGGGTCCGGGCGGTTGCCCGCTCCTCCGGTGCCGGCGGCCGGACCCGCACGGTCGTCGAGACAACGCGCGGCCGCTTCGACTGCGCCCTCCTGGTCAACTGCGCCGGCCTCCAGGCGGACCGCGTCGCCCGCCTCTGTGGCCTGGTTCCCGACTTGAAGGTCGTCCCGTTCCGCGGCGAGTACTACGAGCTCCGTCCCGAGCGGCGTGAGCTGGTGCGCGGCCTGATCTACCCGGTCCCCGATCCGCGCTTCCCTTTCCTCGGGGTGCACCTCACCCGGACGGTGGACGGCCGGGTGGAGGCGGGGCCCAACGCCGTCCTCGCCCTGAAGCGCGAGGGCTATCGCTGGAGGGACATCTCCCTCCGGGACCTGGCGGAAACGGCCGGCTGGCCAGGGTTCTGGCGGATGCTCGGGCGCACCTGGCGGACGGCGGCGAGGGAGGTCTGGCGCTCGGCGGTGCGGCGGGTCTTCGTGGCGGACCTAAAGAAGCTGGTCCCCGAGCTTCAGGACGGCGATCTGGTCAAAGGGGGGAGCGGAGTACGCGCCCAGGCTCTTGACCGCGCCGGTCGGCTGGTCGACGACTTCTATATCGAGGCCATCGAGGGCAGCCTCCACGTCCTGAACGCCCCCTCGCCGGCCGCCACCGCTTCGCTCGCCATCGGGCGGCACATCGCCGGCCTGGCTGTCGAGGCACTAGGCTAGATTCTTCCCTGGGGGGACTCCTTCACCCTTTATTACGACAGGTCGGCGAGAGCCTTACGGATCTTCTGGCTTGGCCGCTTTGCCATGGGCTTGGTGGAAATTGCGGACGCGGCGCCACCGCTCCCGCGCCAGCTCGTCGTCGCGGCGGCGAGCTTCATTTGCTGGGGGCGGCCAGCCGTGCATTTCACCGAACAGGTCCATCAATGCCAAGGCGTCCTGGACGGCGGTGGCGACATCAGGTCCCGCCTGGCGGCGTTCTTCGCGCTCTCGCACTCCAGCGATCCGCCACCCCGCCACAATGCGTCGCACGGATACTGGGTTCATAGAGACAGTGTATGTCGCTTCGCCTTGCGCGCCATCGCGGCCGCCACATCGCGGGGGCTTGCGGTCGAGGCGCTGGGCTAGAAAGGACTCTGGGAGCGTCCGGAACGACTTCGGGAGCATCCGGAACGGTTTCCGGGGCTCCGGAACGACTTCGGGAGCGTCCGGAACGGTTTTCGGAGCATCCGGAACGACTTCGGGAGCATCCGGAACGCTTTTCGGAGCATCCGGAAAGACTTTGGGAGCATCCGGAACGGTTTCTGGGGGCGCCGGAACGACTTTGGGAGCGTCCGGAACAGTTTTCGGAACACCCGGAACGACTTCGGGACCGTCCGGAAGGTTTCCGGGGCTCCGGAAGGACTTTGGGAACGTCCGGAACGGTTTCCGGAGCTCCGAACAGCCTTTGGGAGCGTCGGAAACAGTTTCCGGAGCCTCCGTTGCTGCCGTGTTAACGCCAGCCACCGCGG
>DASQPA010000276.1:0-6318 GCA_035644215.1 Thermoanaerobaculia bacterium | reverse complement strand
CGGCGGCCACGCGGTGCTCCCTGGCTGGCTGCGGGCGCGGGCCGGCCGGGTGCTCACCGCCGAGGCCGCCGCCACCTTCTGCCGGATCGCGGCCGCCCTCGGCCTCACCCTGGAGGTCCAGGCGAGGATCGCCGAGGTGGGGCCTACAGCAGCTGCTTCAATTCCGCCCGCCCGATCGTCGAGACCGCGGTGATGATGAGCGCCGCCGTCCCCCGGGTCAGAGGGGGGATGTCGAAGAGGAGCTCTAACGCGCCGTCGTCGTTGGTCCGGCCGGCGGCGAGCATGCGCGGCTCGGCCACGGTCGAGATCATCTTGATCGAGACCTGCGCGCCCTGGATGGGGAGGCCGCTCTTGCTCGAGCTGGTGCGCAGGGCGACCGCGGCCGGCTGGCCGAGCGACAGCTGCGGGTCGCCGTCGAGCAGGAGGAGGAGCTGCTCCTGGTCGGCCTCGCTGGTCAGGTATTCGAGGATCACCTGGTCCAGGCTGCGCTCGGCGACCTTGGCCGAGGCGAGGAGCGAGGCCGGCGGGGCGGGCGCCGGCGGCGGAGCCATGGCCGGGACCGGAGCGACCGGCGGCGGCATGTCCGCGGGCCGGGCGCCGGGCGGGGGCGCCACGGGACCGACCGAAACGGGGGGGGCGAGCCGGGGTGGAGGCGATATCGGCGGCACAGAGGCCGGCCGCGACAGGGTCGACTGGAGGTCGGCGGCCGAGAGGGGGACGACCGGCGTGCTCGCCGGGCTGCTGACCGCCTGCCGTCCCGTCTGGCGTGCCGCGTTCAACGCCTGGAGCTTCTCGTCGAACTTGCCGTGCCGGATGGCGGCGATCATCGTCCGGTGCTGATGGTCCATCAGGGTGATGATCGCCTTGTCGTCCTTGCCCTCGGCCAAGAGCTCGGCATAGCTCGCCCGCTTGCTGGCCAGGACCTGCCCGCCGACGTAAACCAGGCTCTCGATGAAGGGGTTCGAGGCGCCCTTGTCCTCCGTCTGGACGTGGAAAACCACCTCGTTGTGGCGGACATCGGTGTTGTAGCCGGTGATCATACGCGGCAGAGGGCTGGATTCGTGGGAGGCACGGCGATGCCGCGATTCTAGAAACAGGGGGGCCGGGGGTCAAGCACGACCGCTCCAGGGTCACCCTCCAGGTGACGATTTGTCGACCCCGGGTTCTCTGCGAGCCCTTTGGAGCACCTATATATTTTAGGGAACTCGTATTCCTTGGTAAAGGCTCGGGGCCCGCTGTAACCCGATTTTCATGGGGGTTCCGGCAAATTCAAGTAGTTCGCAACAAGCTGGAGAGCTCCCCATCGGGGCCCGCGGCCACCCGGGCCCGGGCTCGATCGGGGCCTCACGAAGGAGGTTTCATGTCCAGGACCATTCGTCGCCACGTCCTTGCGCTCTCTCTCGCGTGCATCCTGGCAGCCGCCGCTCGGCCGGCGACCGCCCGCGATTTCACCTCCCCCCGGCACGCGGCCGCCCCGCGGGCCACCGCCACGGATCGCCTCGCCCCGGGGGCACCGGGTCTCCTCGAACAGGCCTGGGCCTGGCTCCGCCAGCTCTGGACGGCGGACGCGGCCCCCACCCCCACGCCGCCGGCTCCCCCCGCCTGTGGGGATCCTGCCGGGTGCGTATCCCCCTCCGAAGGGCCTATCATTGATCCCAATGGTGGTCATCACTAACCCCGAGTCATGGGGGGCGGCCGGTCCGGACCGTGGACCGGCCGGCCCTGTTCCCATGTCCGCTTCTTCGTGCGAGAATACTCTCGCGCATTTCTTTAGAGGCGCGAGGAAGAGATCTTGAACAAACATCCCACACCGGCGACGCTCGAAGCCTTCCTGCGCGCCGACCTGCCCGCCACCGAGATGCAGACGGTGTTCACCCATCTCATGGCCGGCTGCCCGGTCTGCCGCCAGGCGATGGCACCGCTCTCGACCGGTTTCTTCCGTCCCAGCCGCATGGTGCCCCACCCGGAGGCCTCCGATTACGACTTCGCGATCGCCCGCGCCATCCGCACGACCCTCCAGCGGGCGACCCGGGCGACCGAGGAGCGGCTCGGCGGACCGGTCTCCGGGGAGGTCCCGGCGGTTCCCGCCAAGGTGACCCCGCTCGACCGCCGCCTGCCGCTGGCGCCGCTCGTCCCACGGGCGGTGCGCAGCGCCGGCGGGCGGGCGCGCTGCGAGGCCCTGATCGAGGCCGCCCGCGGGCTGCGTCACCGCGACCCCGAGGGGATGGTGATGATCGCCACCTATGCCGCCGAGGTCGCCGACCGGCTGTCCCCGCGGGACGGCTCGCCCGCCAAGTCCGCCGGCATCGCCGACGTCGCCGACCTCCAGGCCCGCGCCTGGGCCGAGCTCGGCAACGCCCGCCGGGTCACCGGCGACCTTCCGGGGGCCGAGGCGGACCTGGAGCGTGCCCTGACCCGGGCCGAGCGGGGGACGGGCGATCCGCTCCTCCTCGCCCGCATCATGGACCTGACCGCCTCGCTCTACCGGGCGACGGGGCGGTTCGCCGAGGCCCACCTTCTGCTCGACGGGGTCTACGCCCTCTACCGCGAGCGTGGCGACCTCCACCTCGCCGGACGGGCGCGGATCGGCAAAGGGATCTCGGTGGGGACCGAGGGCGACCCGGAGACGGCGATCGCCCTCCTCGACCAGGGCCTCGCCGCCGTCGACGCCCGGCGCGACCCGCTCCTCATCCTGGCGGCGGTCCACAACCTCATCGTCTTCCTCGTCGAAGCCTGCCGCTACGCCGAGGGCGAGCGGCTGATCCAAGCCACCCGCCCCCTCTATACCCGCTGGGCCGACTCGTTGCACCTTCTCAAGCTCGAATGGATCGCCGGACGGATCGCCGCCGGCCAGGGCAACGCCGCCCGCGCCGCCGCGATCTTCACCGCGGTCCGCCAGGCCTTCGCCGAGCGGCAGATGCCCTTCACCGCCGCCGAGGTGGCCCTGGACCTGGCCGCGCTCTGGCTGGAGCAGGGGCGGACCGCGGCGGTGCGCGAGCTGGTCGAGGACCTCCTCGTGACCTTCCGCGTCTTAGGCCTGCGCCGCGAGGCGATCGCCGCCCTCCTCCTGCTGCGCGAGGCGGTCCAGGCAGAGCAGCTGACCTTCGCCCTGTTGAAGCAGGTCACCGCCCAGCTCCAGCGCCTGGAGCGCGAACCGGGCTGGGAGCCGGGGGCGGAGTAGGCTACAATAGCCGCGGACGGCCCTCCGAGCCTGTCCCATCCTCCCCGGAAACCGGCGGAGGGGCAGGCCGTTAGGGTGGTCGGGGAAACCCGGCCGCCTCCCGTGCTTGGAAAGGTGGGCCGAGGCGGTGCCTCGTGGCTCCGCGCTCGGCATCTTCTCCAGCCGGGCGGGCCGCGAGACGCCATGAACCGCCTCTATACCATCGGCAGCTCCGGCACCGCCTCCCACAGCCGCCCGCTCGCGTCCCCTCTTCCTCCGCAGCTGCCGCCCCTGCCCAGCCACGATCCGTGGCAGGCGAGCCGGACCCGTCTCGTCGACGCTTTCGGCCGTCGCCTGACCTACCTGCGGGTCTCAGTCACCGACCGCTGCAACCTGCGCTGCACCTACTGTCTGCCGGAGGATGCCGAGTGGGCGTTCGGCGACCGCGACTTCCTCTCTCCCGAGGAGATCGAGGCCATGGTGGGCGCCCTGGTGGGGCTGGGGATCGAGCGGGTCCGCCTGACCGGCGGCGAGCCGCTGGTGCGGCGGGACGTCCTGGAGATCGCCCGCCGGATCAAGGCCCTCCCCGGGGTGAAGGACCTCGCCCTCTCGACCAACGGCACCGAGCTCGCCCGCCTGGCTCCGGAGCTTAAGGCGGCGGGGGTCGACCGGGTGAACGTCAGCCTCGACAGCCTGGACCCCGAGCGGTTCCACGAGATCACCCGCCGCGGCGACCTCGCCCAGGTCTGGGAGGGGGTCGAAGCGGCGCTCGCCGCCGGACTCGACCCGGTGAAGCTGAACGCTGTGCTGGTCTCCGAGGAGAGCCTGGACGACGCCGACCGACTGGTCGACCTCACCCTCGACCGGCCGCTCGCCGCCCGCTTCATCGAGATGATGCCGACGGCCACCAACCGCCACCCGGGCGCCGGCCGGGTCCCCAGCTGCGACGAGGTCCGCCAGCGCATCGAGGCTCGCTTCGGTCCCCTGGAGCCGGCCGACCCGGCCTACCGTACCGGCCCGGCCAAGGCCTTCCGAGTCCCCGGCGCGGCCGGCACGGTCGGCTTCATCACCCCGCTCTCCCATACCTTCTGCGCCGAGTGCAACCGCCTCCGCCTGACCGCCCGCGGCGAGCTGCGCCTCTGCCTCTTCGCCGAGCGCAACCACCCCCTCCGCCCCTGTCTCGCCGCCCCCGATCCCCAGGCCGCCCTGGAAGCCGAGATCCTCCGCGTGCTCCAGGAGAAGCCGGCCGAGCACCTGCTCGCCCAGGGGGACTACGGGAATCTGGCGAGCTTCATGGAGATCGGGGGGTAGGGGAGGCCGCTACACCGGGTCCCCGTGTACGAACACCTTCGAGCGCGGCAGCTCGCGCTCGATCGCCCGCAGGACCTCGACCGTGAGGTCGTGGGCCTCCTCGAAGGTGGCGCTCTTCGGGATCTCCAGATGGATCTCGACGAACCGCTGGCGGCCGCTCCGGCGGGTCTTGAGGTCGTGCAGGCCCACCACCCGCGGCTGAAAGCCGGCGACGACCGATTCGATCCTCGCCAGTTCCTCGGGGGGCAGGCCGCGGTCGGAGAGGTCGCCCACCGCCCCGGTGACGAGGACCGCGGCGGTGCGCAGGACCAGGGCGGCAACCCCCAGGGCGACCAGCGGGTCGGCCGGCCACCAGCCGGTCCAGCGCACGACGAGGAGAGCGGCCAGGGCGGCGCCGTTGATCCACAGGTCGGTCCCGTAGTGCAGGCTGTCGGCCTGGATCGCCGGGCTCCCCGAGCGCTCGCCCGCCGCCCGGAGGAGGCGCGCCACCCCCAGGCTCATCACCCCCGAGACAAGGAGGACGACGATCCCCAGGCCGACGCTCTCGTGCGGCGCCTGGGCTGCGGCGAAACGGCGCACCCCCTCGATCACCAGGCCGGCGGCGCCGCCGGCCAGGAAGAGGCCCTGGCCCAGGGCGGCCAGGCTCTCGAACTTGCCGTGGCCGTAGGCGTGATCCTCGTCCGGCGGAGCGACGCTCCGGCGGAGGACGAAATAGTTGGCGGTCGAGACGAAGACGTCGACCGCCGAATCGAGCGCCGCCGAGCCCAGGGCGAGCGAGCCGGTGACCCAGGAGGCCGCCGCCTTGAGGACCATCAGGAAGCCGGCGACGGCGATCGCGGTGAGCTGGGCCCGGCCGGTCGAAAGCGGAGTCGCCACCGGTGGCGGGTTCCGTCAGCCCTTCGGGTGGGCGAGGAGGGTCTGGGCCTGGGCGAGGGCCTTTTCGTCCTCGACCTGCCGGTCGGGCACCGGCTGCACGGTGCCCAGGCGGCGCAGGATCGACAGCGCCTCGGCCCGCTTCTCGGGCTTGAAGTCGAGCAGGGCCTCGGCCAGGTAGACCGAGTTGGTGGGGTCCTCGGGACCCAGCTCGACCGCCTTCCGGAGCTCGGCGACCGCCCGGTCGTGGTCGACCCACCCCGTGAAGAAGGGGATCTTGGGGGCCAGGGTATGGAGGCGGCCGAGCATACGGTGCCCCCCGGCGTTGGCGTAGCGCTCGTCCATCGCGATCGCCACCTCGGCGTACTGCCGGACGCGGTCGCCCACCCCCTGGCGAGCGGCGGCGAGCTTGCCGAAGGCGTCTCCCCAGAGGCCCCAGTCGGCGCCCCCCCAGAGGTAGACGTCGATCGCGTGGGGCACCCCGGCGAGCGCCTTCGCCGTCGCCTGGGGGGAGAGCTTGTCCAGCCGGGCGCGCCCCCCGACCTTGGCGCCGAGCAGGTTGAGGGCCGCCTCCGCCACCTCCCGGCCGCGGCCGAAGGCCGCCTGCTTCTCCTCCGCCGTCCGGGCCACGTACTCACCCTTGAAGTGGATGGCGCGCAAAAGCTTCCAGTAGCCGTCCAGCTCCTGCGGGTGGGCCTTGACCGCCGCCTCGTAGGCCGCCAGGGCCGCGTCGACCGGCCCCGCCGCCGCCTGTCCGCCATGATGCCCCTCCGCCCGCCGGGCCCAGGCGGCGTCCCCCTGGGAGATCGGATCGTCCTCGGCCCGGGCGGCGACCGTCGCGGCCAGGAGGAACAGCAGGGAGAGAGCGGAGAGAAGAGGACGGGCTGGAGGCATGGCCCGGGGTTATACCACAGGGGTCAGAAGGGCCGGGGTAAGATGCGCCCCATGCCCCGCCCGATCACCATCGCCGTCGA
>DASQPA010000275.1:0-8251 GCA_035644215.1 Thermoanaerobaculia bacterium | reverse complement strand
ATGAACGCGGGCGAGCGCTGCTGGAGAGCCAAGCGGCCGCGGTGGCGATCGACTGCTGGACCGTGACTCCTGATCTGTTGCAGAAAGCGGAAGTCCGGCCGGCCCTGCCGATGGGAAAGCTGGAGACGGAGGAACACGGGCGAGAGCTTCTGAGCCCAGAGGCTGCGGAGGCGATCGACTGCTGGCGAAGGCTGGCCGAGGATTTCCGGCGAGCCGGCGACTGGCGCCGCGCGAGCTGGCTCTCGCTGCGGATCGCCAGGTCGTTGGCCGATCGCAGAATCCTCGGCGAAGCGGAAGCCGCGTACCAGCGAGCGCTCTCCGAAGCCCGAGATCCCAGGTCCATGGCCAGCGTCCTGTGGTGGATGGCCGACTTTTATCAAACGCACGGCCACCTCGCCGAGGCCGATGCATGCGATCTCGCCAAGCTTCGGCTCGAAGCCGCCACCTGGGGAGAATGCCTGGAGGCTGCCGAAAGCCTGTGGCAACTCGGCTGGGGGGCGGACCGGCAGGGCAGGCCGACGACCGCGGTGGAGTATTACCAGCAAGCCCTTGCCATCCAGAAGCGACTCGCACCCCGGAGCCGGGCGACCGGGAAGAGCTTGCTGTTCCTGGGAACCCTCAGCGCGGATCAGGGTGAGCTCGCGGCGGCCGAGCGCTACCTGCGTGCTGCTCTTGCCATGTATCTGGAGCTGGCGCCGGCGGCTCCGGCCATCGCGGTGATTTTGAACGATCTCGGGAGTGTCTATTTTTCACAGGGAGACCGCGATCTGGCCGAAGCTTTCTTCCGCCGGGCCTTGCAACACGAGACGGAGACCGGAAGCACGAGCCGCAGCATCGCCGTAGGTTTGGCCAACCTGGGGGAGATCGCCCGGTCTCGCGGGGATACGACGACCGCGGAGCACCTCTTGCAGCAGTCCCTTCGCCTGTCGGAAAAGCTGGTGCCGGACAGCCTGGACGTCTCTCAGGTTCTGGCAGACCTGGGCCAGCTGGCACTGGAGCGCGGCGATCTGCAGGGGGCGGAGGACGGCTTCCAGCGAGCGCTGACGATCGTCGAGGATCTGGGCCTTATCGTCATGGGCCGGGCGGCCCTCCTGACCGACTTGGGGACGGTCTGCGCGCGACGCGGGGAGATCCAGCGCGCGGAAGGTTATTTCCGGGCCTCCCTGGCGCTCAGTCAACGCCTGGCACCCGAGAGCGGCCAGCGGGCGGAGACTCTCCATCTCCTCGCCGGGGTCCTGCGCCAGAAGGGCTCGCCGGCGCAGGCGGAACGAGAGCTGACCCGAGCGGTGGAGATCCTGGAAGGCCAGGTCGGTCACCTCGGAGGCTCCCCGGAGGTGAAGGGAGCGTTTCGGGCCCAGGAGGGGGCCATCTATCGCGACGCTGTGCGCCAGGAGGTCGAGCTCGGCCATCCGCAGGAGGCTTTCCGCCTCCTGGAACGGTTCCGGGCGCAGACCTTTCTGACCCTCTTGGCGGAGAGAGACCTCGCCTTCTCAGCCGACATCCCCCCGGCGCTCGACCGCGAGCGTCGCCGGCTGACCACCCTGTACGACGCCAACGAGCTGCGTCTCGCCACCCTGGACCCGGACCGGGAGGGAGCGGCGACCGAAGAGCTGCGGCGCGAGCAGGTCCATCTCCGCCAGCAGCGGGAGGAGATCGCGGCCGAGATCCGGCGCGCCTCGCCACGGTTGGCGGCGATGATCCACCCGCAGACCCTGACCGCCGAGCAGGTCCGCGCCGCCCTCGATCCGGGGACGGTGATGCTGTCCTACAGCGTGGGCAAAGAGGAAACGCAGCTCTTCGTGGTGACCCCGGGGCAAGAGATCGCCGTCCGGACGATTCCGCTCGGAGAAGCGGACCTGCGGAAAGAAGTCCTCCATCTGCGCCAGCTCATCGATCAGGTCCGGACCCGATCGGGACTGAACGCGGAGGGGCTGGACCGGGAGAGCCGACGCCTCTACCGCTTCCTGGTGCAACCGGCCGAGCCGTGGATCGCTGCCGCCAAGCGGATCGTGCTCGTGCCGGACGGTCCGTTGCACCTGCTGCCGTTCGCCGCCCTGATCCGGGAGCCGGCGCCGGAGAAGAAAACCGGGCGAGGCGGGCAGTACCTGATCGAATGGAAGCCGCTCCACACGACGCTCTCGGGCACCGTGTACGCCGAGCTCAAAGAGCACCGCCGCGCCTCCGGTGCCACGGCGGGCCCCCTTCAGTGGGTCGGTTTCGGCGATCCCTGGTTCCCGCCGCGGCTGGCAGAGGGCCGATCGCAGGCGGCCGGGGAGACTCGTCTGCGCTCCTTCTCGACGCGGACCGGTCTCCACTGGCAACGCCTCCCCGCGAGCCGCCGGGAGGTGGAGAGGATCGCCGGCCTCTATCCACCGGCCGGCCGCCGGATCTACCTGGATCGCGAGGCCAGCGAGGAGCGGGCCAAGGCGCTGGGGCGGGAGGCCCGCATCGTCCACTTCGCCACCCACGGTTTCGTCGACGACCGCTCCCCCTTCGACTCCGGGCTGGTGCTGGCCATCCCGGAGCCGTTCGTCGAGGGGCACGACAACGGCCTCCTCCAGGTCTGGGAGATCTTCGAGAGCGTGCGGTTGGACGCCGACCTGGTCGTGCTCTCGGCCTGCGAGACCGGTCTGGGGGAAATTCGCGGCGGCGAGGGCATCATCGGGCTGACCCGCGCTTTTCAATACGCCGGCGCGCACGCGGTCCTCGCCAGCCTCTGGCAGGTCGACGACCGGGCCACGGCCGAGCTGATGGAGCGCTTCTACCGCCATCTCCGCGGCGGCGAGAACAAGGACGAGGCGCTGCGGTCGGCCCAACTCGAGCTGCTCGGCAGCCCCGACGGCCCGCGGTCGAGACGCGCCGCGGCTCCCCACTACTGGGCCTCCATGCAGCTGTACGGCGACGGGCAGTAACGCGGTCCGGACCCCCCCGGGGTGCATTCCCTCCCCGCTTCGCATAGACTTGGCTCCCGCATGAAGCAACCGAGTCGCACCCCCGCCCCCGCGCGCCTGGATCCGCCGTCGACCCCTCCGGTCCCGCGGGGACTCCACCGCTTTGCTACCGCCCTGGCCTGCCTGGTCGTGCTGCTCATCGCCGCCGGCGCCCTGGTGAAGAGCAAGGAGGCGGGGCTCTCGGTCCCCGACTGGCCGCTCTCCTATGGCGGGTTCAATCCGCCGCACTGGTGGCGGATCGAGACCGTGCGCGCCGAGCATGGGCACCGCATGTTCGCCGGGACGATCGCCTTCCTCACCGTCCTCCTCGCCGTCCTGTTGCAGCGGCAGGAGCGCCGCCCGTGGGTGCGGTGGCTCGGCTGGTCGGCGGTGGGCGCGGTCCTCGCCCAGGCGGTCCTTGGAGGGATCACCGTCCTCTTCTTCCTGCCGCCGGCGATCTCGATCGCCCATGCCGGCCTGGCCGAGCTGTTCCTCTGCCTGGTGACGACGATCGCGGTCGTCACCTCCCGGAGCTTCTGGGCCGAGCCGAGCTCGCCGATCCTGCCGCCTTCCGCGGGGATTGCCGAGATCGCTCCGCTGGCGGCGATCACCACGGCGATGATCTACGTCCAGATCCTCCTCGGCGCGGTGATGCGGCACAACGGCGCGGGTCTCGCCATCCCCGACTTCCCGCTCGCCTTCGGCCGCCTGGTGCCGCCGCACTTCGATTTCAAGATCGGCATCCACTACGCCCACCGCCTGGGAGCGCTCACCGTCGCCATCCTCGTCCTCTGGACGGCGGCGAGGGTCCTTTCGCGCTTCCGGACCGAGCGCACCCTGGCGCTCCCCGCCCTGGGCATGGTCGGCCTCGTCGCCCTGCAGATCACCCTGGGCGCCCTGGTCGTGCTGACGAAGAAGGCGGTCCTTCCCAACACCGTGCACGTGGCGACCGGGGCCGCGCTCCTCGCCACCAGCCTGGTGCTGTCGCTCTACAGCCGGCGCCTGGCCCGCGCGGCGCAGAGGGTGGGGGAGGCTGGAACGGCCCGCGCCGGAAACGCTCCCCTGCGGGCTCCGCGGGAGGCCGTCTCTTGAGTCTCTTGAAAGCCGAAGCCGTCGAGCCGCGGGTCTCCGCCGCCTCCCGCCTGGCGGACTGGTCGGAGATGACCAAGCCGGGGATCACCCTGATGGTGGTCCTGACCGCCGGTCTGGGCTTCCTCCTCGCCGAGACCGCGCGGCCGGGTTTCCGCTTCCTTCTCCTCTTGAATACCCTGCTCGGCACCGCCCTGGTCTCGGCCGGCGGCTCGGTCTTGAACCACGTGATGGAACGCGAGACCGACGCCCTGATGCGGCGCACCGCCAGCCGGCCCCTGCCCACCGGCCGGATCGACCCCGACGCCGCGCTCCTCTTCGGCGTCGTCCTGGGTGTCGGCGGGCTCGCCTGGCTCGCCGTGGGGACCAATCTCCTGACCGCCCTCCTGGGCGCGGTGGCGCTCGCCGGCTATGTTTTCGTCTACACCCCCTTGAAGCGGGTGAGCTCGCTTTCCACGGTGATCGGGGCCATTCCCGGCGCCCTGCCGCCGGTCATGGGCTGGGCCGCCGTCTCCGGCAACGTCGGTCTCGCCGCCTGGGTGCTCTTCGGCATCCTCTTCTTCTGGCAGATGCCGCACTTCCTGGCCATCGCCTGGCTGTGCAAAGAGGACTACGCGAGCGCCGGCTTCCCCATGCTGCCGGTGCTCGACCCCGAGGGGAAACGCACCTCGCGCCAGATGATCCTCTACGGCGCCGCCCTGGTGCCGGTGTCGCTCATGCCCTCGGCCCTCGGGCTCATGGGCGGCATCTACTTCGTCGGCGCCCTCGTCCTGGGCCTCGCCTACCTGGGCGCCGGCCTCGCCTTCGCGCGCAGCCGCTCGATGGTCGGGGCGCGCTGGCTGATGCTCGCCTCCCTCCTCTACCTGCCCGGAGTCCTCCTCGCGATGCTCGTCGACCGCATCGCCGGGAGCCGTGGATAGCCCGCCCGTCCCCGCGGTCGAGGCGCGCGGGGTCGAGTTCGCCTACGGCGAGCGCCGCGCCCTCCACGGCCTCGACTTCTCGGTCGCACCCGGGGAGATCTTCGGCTTCCTGGGACCGAACGGCGGCGGCAAGACCACCCTCTTCCGCATTCTCGCCACCCTCGCCGCCCCGTCCTCTGGCAGCATTCGGATCTTCGGCGCCGACCTGGCGCGGGAGGCCTCGAAGGTCCGCCGGCTTCTCGGAGTGGTCTTCCAGTCCCCCTCGCTTGACCTCCAGCTCACCGTGCGAGAGAACCTCGTCCACCAGGGTCACCTCTACGGCCTTGCCGGAACGGAGCTGGCGCGGCGGATCGACTCCGGGCTCGCCCGTTTCGGCATCGCCGCTAGGTCGACGGAGCGGGCGGAGCGGCTCTCGGGCGGCCTGCGCCGCCGGGCCGAGATCGCCAAGTCGCTCCTCCACGCCCCCCGGCTCCTCCTCCTCGACGAGCCGAGCACGGGGCTCGACCCCGGGGCGCGGCGCGACCTCTGGAACTCCCTGGACACCCTGCGCACCGAGGGGGTGACGGTGCTCCTGACCACCCACTTCATGGAGGAAGGCGACCGCTGCGACCGCCTGGTCCTCCTCTCCGGCGGCAAGATCGTGGCCGCGGGGACCCCCGGCGCGCTCAAGGACGAGATCGGCGGCGACGTCGTCACCCTGACCGGCCGCGACCCGGAAGGGCTGGCGCGGGATCTCGCGGCGCGCTATCCGGATCTCCATCCCACAGTCCAGGACGCGGGAGTGCGCTTCGAGCGCGAGCGGGCGCACGAGTGGGTGGCGCGCCTCGCCGAGTCCCTCCCTGGGCGGATCGAGTCGGTCACCGTGGCGCGGCCCACCCTGGAAGACGTCTTCCTCCGCCGCACCGGCTACGGCCTCTTCGCCCAGGAGGACGCCGAGCCGGCGCCGGAGGAGAAAACCAGGAGCCGGAGGCGGAAGCGATGAACGCGCGCGCAAGATCGGCGGCCATGGCGGCAGTCACCCTCTGGCAGCGCGAGCTGCAGCGCTTCTTCCGTCAGCCCAGCCGGGTGGCCGGGGCGGTCGGCACGCCGCTTATCTTCTGGCTCTTCATGGGGAGCGGCCTCGGCGGCTCCTTCCGCCTGCCCGGCGCGTCGGGGGTTTCCTATCTCCAGTTCTTCTTCCCCGGCACCCTCGCCCTGGTCCTCCTCTTCGCCGCCATCTTCTCGACCCTCTCGGTGATCGAGGACCGCCACGAGGGCTTCCTTCAGGGGGTGCTGGTGGCGCCGGTCGGGCGCGGCGCCATCGTCGCCGGCAAGGTCCTGGGCGGCGCGACCCTCGCCTGGCTCCAGGGCGTGGTCTTCCTCCTCCTCGCCCCCCTGGCCGGCCTGCCGCTCACCGTCCACTCGTTCCTCGCCGCGGCCGGGGTGCTCGCCCTGCTCGCCGTGGGCTTGACCGCGATCGGCTTCGGTTTCGCCTGGAAAGTCGACTCGGTGCAGGGATTCCACGCTGTGATGAACGTCGTGCTCCTCCCCATGTGGCTCCTCTCCGGCTCCTTCTTCCCGCTCGCCGGAGCGCCGCGCTGGCTGAGCCTTCTGATGCGGATCAACCCGCTGACCTACGGCATCGCCGCCCTGCGCGGGGTGATCGGCGGGGGCGGTGGGGATGGGGCCACGGTCGCGATCCCCCTCCTTCCCATTGGGATCACCGCCGGCATGGCCCTGGTCGCCTTCGCGGTCGACCTCTTCGTCACCCGCGGCGGGAGAGTCGAATGACGACGATCCCTCTGCGCCGGATCGCCCTCTGGGGGGTGCTCGTCGCCGCCCTCCTGCTGATCGTGGCGCTCTTCACCGGCCGGAGCGTCGTGGTCCATCTCCCCTCCCCGGCGCCGCCGGTCCTCGGGACGGTCCCCGCGTTCTCGCTCACCAACCGGGACGGCCGGACGGTGACCCGGGAGACCCTCGCCGGCTCCCCCTGGATCGCCGATTTCGTCTTCACCCGCTGCGCCGCCTCCTGTCCGATGATGACGGCGCGACTGGCCCACCTGAACCGCGACCTGCCGGTGGGCAAGCGGGTCCATCTGGTCTCCTTCTCGGTCGATCCCGACCACGACACCTCCGCGGTCCTCGCCCGCTACGCCGCCTCTTTCCACGCCCCTCCCCGCTGGCTCTTCCTCACCGGCACGGTGGCGGAGATCCACCGCCTCTCGCGCGAAGGCTTCAAGCTCGCCGTCGACATCCCCAAGGCCGGGGATGCCGGCAACCCGCAGGAGCCCATCCTCCACAGCACCCGTTTCGTGCTCGTCGACGGCCAGGGCCGCATCCGCGGCTACTACGACGGCTTCGACGAGGAGGCGATGGGGAGGCTGCAGCGGGATTTGAAGGCGCTGGGATAGCCCGCCGCGACTCACCGCCTGCCGTCCGTCGTCCGCGTCCTGCAGCGGGTCGTCGGCTGCAGTCAGCCGGTGACAGAATTTCGGGGGGCAGTCACTGCCCTCTGAATTGCGGTGACAGAAATTCGGGGGGCAGTCGCTGCCCTCTGAATTGC
The DNA here is from genome assembly GCA_035644215.1 of Thermoanaerobaculia bacterium. Taxonomy (GTDB): domain Bacteria; phylum Acidobacteriota; class Thermoanaerobaculia; order Multivoradales; family UBA5704; genus DASQPA01. The sequence continues at coordinate 770 of DASQPA010000275.1, read as the reverse complement.
GGTGACAGAATTTCGGGGGGCGGTCGCTGCCCTCTGAATTGCGGTGACAGAATTTCGGGGGGCGGCCGCTGCCCCCTGAATTGCGATGACAGAATTTCGGGGGGCAGTCGCTGCCCCCCGAATTTCGGTGACGGAATTTCGCAGGGCGGTCGCTGCCCCTTGCATTGCGATGACAGACTTTCGAGGGGCAGCCACTGCCCTCTGAATTTCGATGACGGAATTTCAGGGGGCGGCCGCTGCCCCCTGGACGGCGATGACCGCCAGTCGGCGCCAGCCCTAGTCCGCGTCGGAGCCGGTGAGGAAGTAGGGCTTGAGCTTGGCGCGCAGGAGGGTGCGGGAGATGCCGAGCAGGCGGCAGGTCTCGCCGATCCGGCCCTGGCACTGGGCCAGGCCGGCCGCGACGAGCTGGCGGTCGTAGCGCTCCAGTGCCTGCTTGTACCCGTCCTCGGCGAGGCTCGCCGCCGGGTCGGGTGGCACGATGGGAACGGTCGGCCGGTCGAGGCTCGGTGCCGGGGTGGCCGGCGCCGTTTCGGCCGGGCTGGCAGGGACAGGCGCATTCTCCACTTCAGGAGTGGCCGGACCGCCGGCCCACACAGGGAGCGCGAAGGCAACGGCCCCTCGGGCGGCGCGCGGCTCGGACAGGTTGCCGCAGCGCACGAGATACTGTCGGGCCTCCAGCAGGTGGCTGTCGGTCAGGCGGCGAGCGTTGACCAGGGTCAGGAGGGCTCGCCACAGCTCCTTCATCGGGGCATGGAAGTCCTCCCCGGCCT
>DASQPA010000274.1:0-7085 GCA_035644215.1 Thermoanaerobaculia bacterium | reverse complement strand
TGGCGGCCACTGCCCAGGCGGACCTTGGGCTCCCACCAGACCTCGCGGATCGAGAGCAGCCCTGCCTTGCGGTCGAACTTGGGGTCGACCCGGCCGACCAGGCGGTCGCCTTCCAGGAGCGGCAGGATGTAGTAGCCGTGCTGCCGGGCGTGGCCGGGGACGAAGGCCTCGAAGCGGTAGTCGAAGCCGAAGAGCCGGCGGGTCCGCTTGCGGTCGCGGAGGATCGGCTCGAAGGGGGCGAGGAGTCGCATCCGGGGCGGCGGCTCGGGGGCGGCTTCCGCCCTCGCCTCCCAGTCCGGCAGCGCCCAGGCGCGGCGGGGCCGGCTGTCGTCGACCGTCCCGGCGAGGACCGGTACGATCTCCCCCCGCCCGGCCGCCGCCGCGCACCAGGCGGCCGCCTCCTCGGGGGTGATGGCGTGCCAGAAGTCGGAGACCTCGCCGGAGGTCGCGACCCCCAGCCGTTCCAAGGCGGTGCGGCAGGCCCAGGCAAGATGCGCCGCGTCGCTCGGGCGGGGGAGGGCGGCGGCCGCCGGCAGCACCCGCTCGGTCAGGTCGTAGACCTTGTGGAAGTGGACTCGGGAGGCGATGGCGAGCTTGCCGGTGCGCCAGAGGTGCTCCAGGGCCGCCTTCTCCGGCCGCCAGCCCCACCACCCGCCAACACCGCCGCTCCCCGCCGCCGTCTCGGGGACGAAGTCCTTGGACATCAGCGGTCCCTCTTTCTCCACCCGGGAGAACACCTGGGCGAGCATCCGCTCGGGGTCGCCCCCCAGCCGCTCCTTCCACCACTTGCGGGTGTGGCCCCGGTGGCGCGCGAAGCGTACCCGCCAGTAGGGGAACCAGCGGGTGGGGATGGCCGAGGCGTCGTGGGTCCAGTTCTCGAACAGGCTGCGCTCTTTCTCCAGGAGCCGGTCGAGGAGAGGGGGGCGGTAGCCGTCGAAGCGGCTGGCGAGGATCAGGTGATGGGCGCGCTCGACGACGTTGATCGAATCGACCTGGACGAAGCCCATCTCCTCGATCCGCGCCTGGAGCGCCGCCGGGGTGGCGGCCTGGCGGGGGTCGGCGGCGAGCCCCAGGCCGGCGAGGAGGAGGCGGCGGGCAGTCTCGGGCGGGACGATGGGGAGCGCTTCGGGGATCTCCGGGGGGGCGGGCGTGGCGAGCTTGGCGGGTTTCGCGGCCATGCGGGGTAGGGTATCGCAGGCGGGGGGCCGATCTGCGATAATGACTGTACGATGTCCGACGGTCCCAAGTACCGCCAGCGCGGCTACAAGGACTCCGAGCGCGAGGAGCGCGGCGGGGGTGGGGGCGCCGGTGCCGCCGGCCGCGGGCCGCAGGCGCCGCGCGAGAAGAAGGAGGGGCCGCGCGGGCGCGGCCTGGGCTCGCGCACCGAGTCGGTCTTCCGCTGCCACACCTGCGGCGAGAAGCAGCTCTCCGTCCTCTCGACCGTCACCCCGGAGCCGATCGCCGCCGAGGCGACCTGCAAGAAGTGCGGCGCCGCCCTCCACACCTGCTCGAACTGCGTCCATTTCGACACCTCCGCCCGCTGGGAGTGCCGGGTGGCGGACCAGATCCCAGCGCGCGTTGCCAAGAAGACCGCGGCCAACGACTGCCCGGGCTTCTCGCCGAAGCTGGTCTCCGAGTTCGCCAAGGACAGCGAGCGCGACAAGCCGGGCGACCCGCGGGCGGCCTTCGACGCCCTGTTCAAGTAGAGGGGGCTGGGGACGGGATCGGGCTGCGGGCGGTGCTCAAACTCGCCCTGCGGGCTCAAACAGTTGCGCTCCGTCCTCGCCCGATCTCGTCCCCAGCCCAGGCGCCGATGACCTTTCTCCCCCAGGACCCCGACTTCGAGGCCAAGACGCGGGCCGCCTTCGCCGGCCAGCCGTTCATGGCGACGATCGGCGCCGAGATGGTCCGGGTGGCGCCGGGGGAGGTCGACATCGCCCTGCCGTTCCGCGCCGACCTCACCCAGCACCATGGCTATCTCCACGCCGGGGTGGTCACCGCCCTCGTCGACACCGCCTGCGGCTTCGCCGCTTTCACCCTCATGCCCGCCGGGTCGGGGGTGGTGAGCGTCGAGTACAAGGTCAACCTCATGGCCCCGGCGGTGGGGGAGCGGATGCTCGCCCGCGGCCGGGTGCTGCGGGCGGGGTGGACCTTGACCGTCTGCACCGGGGAGGTCGTCGCCCTCACCGGGAACGAGGAGACGACGGTCACCGCCATGCTCGCCACCATGATGCGGCTCGCCTCGGTGTAGGATTCCCCGCAACTCGTCCCGTCCGGCCGTACGCGGAGGTCTGTCCGATGAAGAGCCGCCTCGTCCCCTGTCTGGGTGCCGTCCTCCTCCTTGCCACGATAGCGGCCACCGCAGCGATCGCCGCAACCCCGCCGCCGACCCCGCCGGAATCCGGCCAGGTCTGGAAGGCCCCCGGGGCCAGCCTCTACTATGAGGTCCTGGGCGGCGGGCCGGGCACGCCGCTCGTCGTCGCCAACGGCGGCCCCGGCTTCGACCACAGCTATCTGCACGTCTCGACGGTCTGGAACGAGCTGGCCAAGGGGCGCCCGGTCGTCCTCTACGACCAGCGCGGCAACCACCGGTCGGGCGCCCTGCAACCCGGCCAGACCTGCACCCTGGCCGACCAGATCGCCGACCTGGAGGCCCTGCGCGACCACCTGGGCTACGGCAAGATCGACCTCCTCGGACACTCCTGGGGCGGCTACCTTGCCATGGCCTACGCCGCCCGCCACCCGGAGCGGATCGAGCGCCTGATCCTCGTCGACTCCGCCGCCCCCAAGTGGACCGACACCATTTTCCTCTTCAAGGACGTCTTCCCCGAAGGGACCGAGCGGCAGAACGCCCTGGGTTTCGCCGAGACCCTGGGCGACAAGGCGGCGATGGAGGGCGACACCCACGAGTACCTGGGGATGCTCTTCTACTCGCCGGAGAAGCGTGACGCCTTCCTCGCCGGAAGCCAGAGCTACGTCTACAACGCCGAGGTCAACCAGGCGGTGAACGCCGACCTCGGGCGTTTCGACCTCAACCCCGAGCTGCCCAAGTTTCACTTTCCGACCCTCATCCTGACCGGCCGTTTCGACATGAACTCGGCGCCCGCCACCGCCTTCCGCACCCACCACGCCATCGCCGGCTCGAAGTTCGTGGTGTTCGAGAAGAGTGGCCACCTGCCGTTCTACGAGGAGCCCGAGGCCTTCCTGAAGGTCGTCGGCGATTTCCTCGCCGGACGGTAAAGCGGCGTCCCAGGAGAATCGCCGAATGAGATCTCTTCTCGTCGCCCTCGCCGTCGCCCTGACCGGCACCGCGGCCTTGCCCGATACCGCGCTCGCCGCTCCGCATTCAAAATCGGCCCCGACCGCCGCGGTCTACCCGTTGACCGAGGGCTACGTCGACGCCAACGGCGTCCTCCTCTACTACAAGATCCTGGGCCAGGGGGAGCCGCTGGTCATCCTCCATGGCGGGCCGGGCGCCTCGCACGACTACTTCCTGCCCTATCTCCTCCCCCTGGCGCGCCACAACCGGTTGATCTTCCTCGACGAGCGCGGCTCGGGGAAATCGCAGAAGCTGGAAGATCCGGAGGGCTATACCGTCGAGGCCATGGTCGAGGACGTCGAGGCCGTGCGCCAGGCCCTGAAGCTGGGGAAGATCAACCTCCTCGGCCACTCCTACGGCGGCGTCCTCGCCCAGGCCTATGCCCTGAAGTACCAGTGGAACCTCTCGCATCTCATCTTGTCGAGCACCTTCTCCAGCACCAAGGCGATGAACGAGGTGTTCGTCCACATGAAGGAGCGGATGGCGCCCGAGCTGCGCCAGCGGATCGACAAATTCGAGGCCGCCGGGCTCTTCGGCCAGGGCCAGGACTTCCGGAAGGGGCGCTATCCCGACGACTACATGACCGCCGCCTGGGGGGAGGGCTACTTCCCCTATCTCTATCAGAACCATCCGGACGCCAATTTCGACCCCGTCCAGCAGGGCAACACCGCCTGGGACCTCTACCGCCAGATGTGGGGCTCGCACGGCGAGTACGTCATCGACGGCAACCTGAGCTCGGTCGAGTACACCGAGCGGCTGCCGGGGCTCACCGTGCCGACCCTGGTGATGGTCGGCGACCACGACGAGTGCGACCCGTCGCTCGCCGAGACCATGCACGCGAAGATCGCCGGCTCCAGGCTCGTGGTGCTGCCGAAGAGCGGCCACATGAACTTCGTCGACCAGCCGGCGCTTTACCTCCAGACGGTCGACGGCTTCCTGCACGGGGGGGGGAAGGCCCGGCACTGAAGGGGACGCAAAGCCGGCTTCTGAGAGAGAATGGTAGGGGAAGAGGGGAGGAACCATGTCCCAGGCTCGGCTCGCCACGACCCTCGCCGCCGCCCTTGTAGCCCTCGCCTGCAGTGGCGGGGGCTCCCGCTCCGGCCCCACCGATCCGGGGCCGCCCGCCGCCCCGATCCTCGGCAGCTGGTCCGGCGCGATGCAGGTCGTCCGGCTCGACGGCAGCCTCACGAGCTGCACGCTGACCTTCGATTTCACGCAGCAGCCGCAGGCCTACACGGGAACCTATACCGTGATCTGCTCCGACAGCCGGGAGGACGGCGTCGTCGGCGCCTCTCTCGTCGGCGATCAGCTGTTCTTCGACGCCGTCATCCGCACGGCGAGCAGCGCCCATCCGCCGCTGGACGCCTGCCCCTGGGGCGGGCAGCTCACCCAGATCGGCGCCCGCCTCCAGGGCAACTGGCGGGGCGGGGGCTGCAACGGCTCGACGATCGTCGGCGGCCCGATCGACATCAGCCGGAGCGGCGGCTAGGCCGGCGATCCCGTTCGCCGGGTCGAGGTCTCGGGCATCTCTGCCGGGCCGGGCACCGTGCCCAGCACGTCCTGCCGCCTCAGGTGCTGGTCGATCTGCACCGCGGCGAGGTTCCCGGTGCCCATGGCGACCGCCACCTGCTGCGTGATGGGGCGCAGGTCGCCGGCGATCCAGACGCCGGGGACGTTGGTGTCGCCGCGCTGCGTGCGGGGCTGGGCGTGCTCGCCGTCCGGCGCCAGCTCGACCCCGAGCTGGCGGGCGAGATCGGTCCGGCCCTTGGCCGGGCTGGAGACGAAGAAGGCCTCGGCGGTGAGCCGGCTGCCGTCGGCGAGATCCAGACCGGTGAGCTGGTGGCGCTCGCCGACCAGCGCCTTGATCTCGCCGTGGAGCACCGGGATGTTCCGCTCCGCGAGCTGCGCCGCGCGGTGCGGAGAGATCGCGGTGTCGGAGGTGGTCGTGAGGACACGCACCTGGGGGGTGTAGCGGGTGAGCCCGAGGGCCATGGTCGCCGCCCACTCGGCCGGCCCGGCGCCGATCACCAGGGTGTCCTTGCCGGCGAGCTCGGGTCCCTCGCAGTCGGTGCAGTAGTAGAGGTTCCCCTTCCCGGCGTAGGAGAAGCAGGGGGTGTAGTCGCCGTCCACGGTGGGATGGTAACGGGCGACCCCGGTCGCCAGGAGGACGGTCTTCGCCTGCCACGCCTCCCCCCTCTCGCCGCGGAGCCGGAAGCCTCCCTCCTGCCCCTCGATCGCGACGACGCTGCCGAAGACGATCTCGGCCCCGCGCGCCTTGGCCTGGGCTTTCAGTGCCTTCTGGATCGCGACTCCGGTCGCCTCGGGCATCCCAGGGACGTTGTAGAGCTTCTCCAGGGTGTAGAAGAGGGGGCCGGTGGCCCGGTCGACGAGCAGCACCGCCCGATCCTGCCAGGCGAGGTGGAGGGCGGCGGAGAGGCCGGCCGGGCCGCCTCCCACGACGACCGTATCGTAGAGTTTCATGCGGAATGCCTCCGTGTAGGCGGCAGGATAGCACCGCGGCGAGCCCATCGTGGGGGCCGTGGGGCCGGGGCGGTGGACGTTGGCCTAGGAGATGGAGTAAAAAGTGCTGGACGGAAGCGGGGCGCCCATCCGCGCTGGCGCGCGGAAGAGGAGTTGGTACCACAGCTCCCGTCCAGCGAGAGCCCGGCCGAGGCCACGGCCGGGCTCCAACATCACGCTGTTATCGCTGACTTCGGGAAGGAGAAGCGTGCCAGGGGAGGACCGGCGAGCGGATCGCACTCGTGCGGCTCTCCGACGGCGTAGGTGTGGCGTCTTCCCGGACATGACGGAAAAGCTAGCAGGTTTCACGGCATCCGAGGATTTAGTTTTCACAAAGATCTGTGCACCCGGGGGGAGGCGGGCCGGCCGGCTCGCCCTCGCCGGTTAGCACCGATCTTGCTTGCGCCTCTGGAGTGGAACGAGATCGGATGCCAGCCCCATCCCTGCCTGCCGAGGCGGACCACCGCTCCCGCGACGAGTTCCTGGTGCGGCTCGGCCGCGAGCTCCGCGGACCGCTGGCACCGATCTGCAACGCCCTCTATCTGCTGCGCCGCCACCCCGACCAGGCGACGGTGGTCGTCTCGGCCCAGGAGATCCTCGACCGCCAGGTCCGCTACCTGGTCCACCTGGTCGACGACCTCTTGGACATGTCGCGTCTCGCCCAGGGGGAGCTGACGCTGCAGCGCGAGGACGTCGATTTGCGCCAGCTCGCCGCCGAGGTCGTCGAGGAGCGCCGGGCGGCTTTCGCCGCGGCGGACCTGGGACTCGACGCCTTCCTCCCGCCGGGGCCGCTGTGGGTCCCCGGGGACCGGGCGCGGCTCGCCCAGGTGCTGGCGACCCTGTTCGAGAATGCGCTCAAGTTCACTCTGCCGGGCGGCCGGGTGGAGGTGCACCTCGCCGCCGACGCCGACCGCGGCCAGGCCGTCCTCACCGTCCGGGACACGGGGGTCGGCATCGAGCCGGAGCGGCTGCCGGGCCTCTTCGACCCTTTCGTGCCGGCCACCCCCATGCCGTCCGGCCGGAACGGCCTCGGTCTGGACCTCGCCGTGGCCAAGGGGCTGATCGAGCGGCACGGCGGGACGATCGAGGCGGCGAGCGCGGGGAGGGGGACGGGAACGACCTTCACTCTCCGCCTGGCCTCTGCCGCCGAGCCGCACACCGGGCTGGCCGCGCCCGGCGGCCGCCTGCGGCCGAGCCGCCCGCTCTCCGTCGTCATCGTCGAGGACGACCTCGACTCCGCCGAGAG
>DASQPA010000273.1:0-17555 GCA_035644215.1 Thermoanaerobaculia bacterium | reverse complement strand
TTCGCCGGCATCCTCACCCTGGGAAGCACGATCTACGCCGTGCGCGCGCGGCGGCAGGAGGTGCGACTCACCCGGCTCCAGGGGGCGCTCGCCGAGCTGGCGGCCGGCGGCACGGACGTCCGCGTCGGCGAACGCCGCCGTCGCCGAGACCTCATTGGGCGGATCGCCGCCATGATCGAGGAGACCTCGCGAGTCATCGCCCGCGACCGCCGGCGGCTCGCCTCGCTGGAGAACCTCTCCGCCTGGCAGGAAGCGGCGCGGCGACAGGCCCATGAGATGCGCACGCCGCTCACCGCGGCACGGCTGGAGCTTTCGCGCCTGCGCGAGATCGCTGGTCACGCTGGACCCGCCGGAGAAGCGGAGGCGGAAACCGGCCGCCTCGCCGAAAGCGCCCTCGCCGAGATCGACCGCCTGGGCCGCCTCACCCAGGCCTTCACCGCCTTCGCCCGGCTGCCCGAGCCCACGCTCAACCGGCGGGACCTCGGCCCCTTCCTCGCCGAGTACGTCGAGACGTTCGCGGCGGCCTGGTCGAACCTCGCCCTCCGGCTGGTCCCTCCGGGAGGTGCCTGCGCCGCCGCCTTCGATCCCGAGATGGTGCGCCAGGTGCTGGTCAATCTCTGCGACAACAGCGCCCTTGCCCTGGGTGAGGGAGGGGGGACGGTCACCTTCTCCCTCGCCGCCGCGGGCGGCTGGACGGCCCTGGACGTGGCGGACGACGGCCCCGGGGTGGCGGCCGCCATCCGTCCCCGGCTCTTCGAGCCCTATGCCACCACCCGGCGGGTGGGGGAGGGGATGGGCCTGGGGCTCGCTCTCTCGCGGAAGATCCTGCTCGACCACGGCGGCGACCTGGAGCTCGCCGCCAGCTCCGCGGAGGGGGCCGTCTTCCGGCTGCTCTTCCCCCGGGTCTTTCCGCAGGTCATGGAGGGACCATGAAGCGGGTCCTCCTGGTCGAGGACGACCCGAAGATCCGCGCCGGCCTCCTCCTCCAACTCGGCGAGGCCGGGCTCGCGGTCGAGGCGCTCGCCTCGGCCGAGGAGGCCTATGCCCGGTTGGCCGACCGCGGGCGGCTCCCCCCGGACCTCCTCCTCCTGGACGTCCGCCTGGGCGGCATGAGCGGGGTCGAGCTGATCCGGATTCTGGCGCAAGAGGGCGAAGGGGGCGAGCGGCGGCTGCCGCCCACCATCATCGTCTCCGGCGAGGCCTCGATCAGCGAGACCGTCGAGGCGCTGCGCCTCGGGGTCCACGACTTCATCGAGAAGCCGTTCAGCCGCGAGCGGCTGCTGCGCTCGATCGAGAACACCCTGGAGAACGCCGACCTGAAGCGCCGGGTGGCGGCGCTCGAATCACGGCTCACGGATGCTCCCGAGATCCTCGGGCGCTCGCCGGCCCTCCTGCGCTTGAAGGAGCGGATCGCCCGGGCGGCGGCGACCGAGGGGCGGGTGCTGATCGCGGGGGAGAGCGGCACCGGCAAGGAGCTGGTCGCCGACTCTCTGCACCGGGAGAGCGCCCGGCGGGAGGGGCCGTTCGTCAAGATCAACTGCGCGGCGATCCCCGCCCACCTGGTGGAGGACGAGCTCTTCGGCCACGCGAGAGGCGCCTTCACCGACGCCAAGAGCGCCAAGCCCGGGCTTTTCGAGGAGGCGGACCGGGGGACCCTCTTCTTAGACGAGATCGGCGACATGGAGGCGGCGATCCAGGCGCGGCTCCTGCGGGTGCTGGAGGACGGCCGGGTGCGGCGGGTGGGGGAGACCCGGGACCGCCAGGTCGACGTGCGGGTGATCGCGGCCAGCCACCGGGACCTCGCCCGGGAGGTGGAGGCGGGGCGTTTCCGCCAGGACCTCTACTTCCGCCTCGCCGCCCTGCCCCTGGAGGTCCCTCCCCTGCGCGAGCGGCAGGAGGACATCCCCCTCCTCTTCCATCATTTCCTGGAGCGCTTCTCGCGCCAGCACCACCTGCGCCAGCGGCTCCTCGACGACGGCATCTTCCCGCCACTCCTCGCCTACGCCTGGCCGGGCAACGTCCGGGAGCTCAAGAACCTCTGCGAGCGGCTGGTGGTCTTCGGCGCCGATCCGCTCTCGGCGGCGGACCTTCCGTCGGTCTTCTTCCAGGCGTCGCCCCAGATCCCGGAGACCGGCCTCCTGCACCTGGCGGCGGCCGGGCCGGTCCTGCCGCTCCGCGACTTCCGAGCGCAGTGCGAGCGCGAATATCTGGAGACCGTCCTCCGCCGGACCGGCTGGAACTTCGCCGCCGCCGCCCGCCTGCTCGGCATCCAGCGCACCTACCTGCACCAGAAGGTGGCGGCCCTGGGGCTCGAACGGCCGATGCGGCCTGGTGGAGAGGGGCAGTAGCCCCATAGGCGCTACCTTACCCGGCAGGAACGGGATGTGGAGTGTCTGGAGGAGCGGGTGGGGGTCCCTGGGAGCGCTGGCGTCTCGCCGGCCGGACGCTCTCCGGCAGTCTAGGGTTCACTTACCTTCTCTTGAATCCAAAGATTGACCAGGGTCTCCGCGCTCACGCCACGCTCGTGGGCGATCTGAATCACCTTGTCGGACAGAGATCGTTCGATGGGTAATAGAACCTCTCGGTCTTCAGGTCGACCTCGAAATCGACGGGGCCGGTCACGATATCGCCTGCGTCGTGAGTATCCCAATACTCGCCGATTTCTTCGTAGGAACGGCTTCCCGAGATGGAAGCTCTACGCTCGTTCATATCGTTTTCTTTCCGCTGGGGTCATATCCGCTACCGCAACCAGTTGGCCGGATTCTCCGGCCGGTTCTCCACCCGGATCTCGAAGTACAGCTTGTCGGACGCCTGGCCCACGGTCTGGCCGAGGGTCACCGCGTCGTCCTTGTTGACCTGGCAGGAGGAGAGGCCGGCATAGAGGGTCAAGACGCGGCCGGGGTGGTAGACGACGACGGTCGTGCCGTAGCCCTCGAAGGGGGCGGCGAAGAGGACTTTGCCGGGGAAGACGGCGTGCACCTCGGCCTTGGGCGGGGTCTCGATGTCGATGCCGTTGTGCGGCACCTTGGTGTGGTAGCGCGGATCGAGGAGCGGTCCGAAGGCGGCGGTCACCTTGCCGTGCACCGGCCAGTCGAGGACGCCGCGGAAGTCCTGCATGGGTTTGCCCGCCAGGGCCTCCGGGCTCTTGCCGTAGAGGAGGTCCAGGAAGCCGGAGAGCTTCTGTTCCTTCTCCGCCAACTCGCCGGCCCGCGCCTCCAGGGTCTGGCTCTCCCGCCGGGCCTGGGCCAGGAGGTCCTCCTGGTGGCGGCGCAGGCGGACGAGGTCCTTGCGCCGGGCCTCCTCCTGGCCGAGGAAACGCTCGATCTCGGCCCGGCGGGTGACCAGCCGGTCGCGCTCGGTGGCGAGCTCGGCGCGGGCGGTGGTCACCCGGTCGATCGCCTCGCGATCGCGGCGGGCGAGATAGCGCATCAGCCGGATTGAGGGGAGGAGCCGGGTGTCGGGCTTGAGCGAGAGGAAGAGCCGGAGATAGCCCTGGCGGCCCAGGCTGTAGAGGCCGACCAGCCGCCGCCCCAGCTCGCGCCGGGCCGCCGCCAGCTGGTCCGAGAGGAGGGCCACCTGCCGCTCGCCGGCCGTCTCCTGCTCGGCGGCGAGCTTCTGCGCCGCCGTCGCCTCGGCGAGGCGGCTCTCCTCCAGCTGGAGCTCCAGGTTGGTCTTCGCGATCTCCCCCTGGAGCCCGCTCTGCTCCTGCCTGGCATGGGCGAGCTGGGTGGTCAGGCGCGCAATCTCGGCGCGGATGGCCTCCAGCTCCTTCTCGCGGGAGGGCGGCTCGGGCCGCAGCGGCAGGGCGGAGAGCGCACAGAGCCCGAGGAGCAGCGCGCTCACGATGCGGCGGGACATCGCAGAGGATTGTATGCGCTATGGTCCCGGCAGGACGTCCTTCATTCCCAGCTGTCTTACGAGGAAGGCGAAGCCGTCGGTCGCCTCCTCGATCTGCTTCGAGGTCGGCTTGCCGCTGCCGTGTCCGGCGCGGGTCTCGATGCGCAGCAGCACCGGCGCCTCCCCCCCTTGGTCCTTCTGCAGGGCGGCGGCGAACTTGAAGCTGTGCGCCGGGACCACCCGGTCGTCGTGGTCGGCGGTGGTGATGAAGGTCGCCGGGTAGTGGGTCCCCGGATGCAGGTTGTGGTAGGGCGAGTAGGCGTAGAGCGCCTTCCACTCCTCGGGGTTGTCAGGCGAGCCGTAGTCCGACACCCAGCCCCAGCCGATGGTGAACTTGTGAAACCGCAGCATGTCGAGGACGCCCACCCCCACCCAGGCGGCGCCGAAGAGGTCCGGGCGCTGGGTCAGGGCCGCGCCGATAAGCAGGCCGCCGTTGCTCCGGCCGCTGATCGCCAGCCGGTCGGTCCGCGTGTAGTGGTGGTCGATCAGCCACTGGGCGGCGGCGGTGAAGTCGTCGAAGACGTTCTGCTTCTTGAGCTTGGACCCCGCCTGGTGCCACTCCTCGCCGTACTCGCCGCCCCCCCGCAGGTTGGGCACGGCGTAGACGCCCCCCATCTCCATCCAGACCAGGTTGGGGATGGCGAAGGCGGGGGTCATCGAGATGTTGAAGCCGCCGTAGCCGAAGAGCAGGGTGGGGTTGTTGCCGTCGAGCGGCAACCCCTTCCGGGCGGTGACGTACATCGGCACCCGGGTGCCGTCCTTGCTGGTGTAGAAGACCTGCTTCGTCTCGTAGCGGGAGGGGTCGAAGGCCACCTTGGGCTGCCGGAAGAGGGTGCTCTTTCCGGTCACCAGGTCGTAGTGGTAGACCGCCGCCGGGCTGGTGAAGGTGGTGAAGAGGTAGAAGGTCTCGCTGTCCCGGCGCTTGCCGGTGAAGCCGGCGGCCGCGCCCAGGCCGGGGAAAGCGATCTCGCGCAGCGGCTTGCCCTCCAGGTCGAAGACCCGGACCTGCGAATGGGCGTCCTTCAGATAGAGAGCGACGAAGTTGTCGTGGAGGACGCTCACCCCTTCGAGCGTCTCGGGCTTCTCGGCGAGCACCTCGTGCCAGTGCTCGTGGGCCGGGCTCCGGGCGTCGACCGCGATCACCCGGCCGCGCGGGGCGCCGAGGTTGGTCTTGAACCAGAAGACCGGGCCGTCGTTGCCCAGGAAGTCGTAGGAGGCGTCGAACGCTCCCAGGAGCTCGCGCATGGGGCTTCCGGGGTCGCCTAGGTCCTGGTAGAGGATGCCGTTCTCGATCTCCGTCCCCTTCCAGACCTGGATGACGAGGTAGCGGCCGTCGTCGGTCACCTGGGCGAGGAAGCCCCAGTCTTTATGGTCCGGGCGCTCGTAGACCAGGCGGTCGGCCGACTGCGGCGTCCCCAACCGGTGGTAGTAGAGCTTCTGGAAGTAGTTGGCCTGCTCCAGCTGCTCGCCCGCCTTGGGCTCGTCGTAGCGGCTGTAGAAGAAGCCCTGGTGGTCGTGGGTCCAGGCGGTGGTCGAGAACTTGACCCATTGCAGCCGGTCGGGCAGGTCCTGGCCGGTCGCCACGTCGCGCACCCGCCACTCCTCCCAGTCCGAGCCGCCGGAGGAGAGGCCGTAGGCCATCAACTTGCCGTCGTCGGAGACCGAGAGGGCGGTGAGCGCGATGGTGCCGTCCGCCGACAGGGTGTTGGGGTCGATCAGCATCCGCGGCGTGCCGTTCAGCCGGTCGAGGGTATAGATGACGGCCTGGTTCTGGAGGCCGTCGTTCTTGGCGAAGAAGTAGCGGTCCCCCGCCTTGGCGGGGACGGCGTACTTCTCGAAGTTCCACAGCTCGGTCAGCCGGCGCTGGATGCGCTCCCGCTCGGGGATCTCCGCCAGGTAGGCGGTGGTGACCTGGTTCTGGGCCGCCACCCAGGCCGCCGTCTCCGCCGAGTCGAGGTCCTCCAGCCAGCGGTAGGGATCGGCCACCTGGACGCCGTGAAAGACGTCGACCTGGTCGACCGTCCGGGTCGCCGGGTAGTGGAGAGGGCCCGCGGACGAACCGGAGGCGCCGGAGGGCGGCTGGGCCGGGGCCGAGGCGGCGGGGGGAGCGGCGGGAGGGGCGGCCGGCACCTCGGCCGAGGTGACCTTGAGGGCGTGTCCCGAGGGGTCGACCCGGTCGACCGGCTTGCGGGACACCGGCGCGCACGCCGTCGCCAAGGCCAGCAGCGCCAGGGCCTTACGCATCGCCATGGGGTTGTCCTCGCGTGTCTCGTCCATGAAACAAAGCTCGATCAGGACCCGAAATTTCGGGTATCGGAAACAACGGTCCGAGCGAACGGCGGCATTCCCTCCAACACAAAGGGTGCCTCAAAGGTACCCGAGCGACCTCAGATTGGCCAAATATTCTCCCCCGGCCTCCGCCGCGGCCTGCGGCGGGCGGGGCCGGCCGAAGCCGGCGAGCGCCGCCGGCGGGGCCGGCCAGGGGCAGCCGGCGGGGGGCGCCGGCAGCTCGGCGCTCTGCGGCAGGCCGGCGGCGCGGAGGAGGCCCGCGGCCAGCGACTCGGGGGCGAGCCGCCCCCGTGCCGCTCCCGGCCCGGCGCAGCCGGCCCGGCGCCAGAGGATCACCCGCCCCTCGCCGCCCCTCGCCCGCCGCCCCGGGTCGAGCACGACGACGACGGTGCCCACCCCGTCCACAGCGTGGGCGAGGAGGGCGTCGGTCTGGGCAAGCTCGGCGCGCAGCAGGTCGGCGAAGGCGAGATCGCTGCCGCGGAAGCCGTCGGCGGCGATGTCCAGCCCCGGCAGGTAGAGGGCGGCGGCGCGGGGAGCGCGGCGCAGCCGCTCTGCGAAGACCTGGCGGTAGAAGCGGTCGGGCAGCAGGGCGCGGTCGAGGAGGGCCTGGCGGTCGGCCGGGGCGAGGGCGGCGCCCAGGAGCGGCTCGACGTCCTTGCCTTGCCGGATTCCCGCCGCTTCCCGGGCCACGTCCAGGGCGAGGGCGGCGAGCGCCGGACGCTCCGTGGCGGGCGCCACCGCCCCCTCCGTCCCCTCGCGCAGCAGCTGGTAGGCGCCATGGGCGACCACCAGTCCCGGGAGGGGAGCGGCGGGGAAGGTCGCCCACCAGTTGACCGCCAGGGCCGGCGCGCCGCCGCGCGCCGCCAGCTCCCAGACGGTGAAGGCGCTGCGCCGGTTGGCGAGCAGCGGCCGGTACTCGGCCAGGTGGAGCGGCACCAGGACCCCACTCCAGTAGGCGCGCAGTGCTCCCGAGCGGGCGAGCGGGGTGCCCACCCCGAGCGGCCGGAAGCTGTCGAGGGCGGCCACCCCATGCTCCGAGGTAGGGAGACCGGTCGCGATGGTGGTCCAGAAGGAGGCCGGCGCCTCCGGAGAGCGGGTGTAGCTCCGCGCTCCGCCGGCCTCCCCGGCGAGGCGGGCGAAGACCGGCAGGTCGCCGGTCTTCAGGAGATAGTCGGCCTCGGCGGGGAGCACGCCGTCGATCCCCAGGAGGAGGACCCGCTCGCCGGGTGCCTCGGGGAGCGAGGGGGGCGCCGCGGCCGGCTCCCGCCGGGCGGCGGCGAGGACCGCCGGCAGGGTGAGGAGGAAGGCGGCGGAGAGGATGCCGAACCCCAGCCCCCGGCGGGAGAACAGCCGGCGGTCGGGAGGGGCATCGGTCAGCCGGATGGCGAGGGCCAGGAGGCCGTGGTAGACGAGCTTGATCAGCACGTAGACGGCGACCGGCGCCGCGACCCCCACCACCGCCAGCTGCCAGCGCGGGCTGCCGGCCACGATCTCCCGCCCGGCGACCAGGGCGAGGCCCAACCCGGCGGCCCCGGCCGCCACCGCCGCCGCCAGGGCCAGGGTCTCGATCCGCCGGATGGGATAGAGCTTGAGGACGAGGATGACCAGGCCGCAGAGGGCGAGGAAGCCGGCCCCGGCGACCGCCGCGATGGGCGGGAAGAGGTGGAGGAAGAGGACCAGGAGGTCGAGCGGGGTGGCGGTCAGGCTGCCGTTCGCGGCCGCCAGGGCGAAGGCGAGGACCAGGGCCAGGGCGGCGCCGGAGAGGAGGGCGACCTTCGCCGTCAGGTCGAGGAGCGTCCGCCAGGGCCGCTCGGGACGCAGGGCGTCCTGCAGCAGGTAGCGCTCGAAGCGGTGCGAGAGATACCCCAGCCGCTTGAGCTCCGAGCGCACCCCCGCGAGGTCGTCCGGGTCCTGCGGCGCGGGGAGGACGGGGGCCATGACCGAGTAGTGTAGCGCGGGGAGAAGAGATATAGTTTTCCTGCAACGACCGTCATCTGCCAGTATGGACGACAGGGATCTGCCCTTCGGGCGCATCGGGCCCTATCGGTTGGAAGCTCGCCTCGGGCGCGGCGGCATGGGCGAGGTCTTCCTCGCCCGGGACGAGCGCCTGGGGCGGCGGGTGGCGATCAAGCGGGTGCGCTGGGGACCCGGCATCCCGGCCAGCACGCTCGAACGTCTGCGCCGCGAGGCGCGGGCCACGGCGCGCCTCAACCATCCGGCGATCGTCCAGGTCTACGACCTCATCCCGGACGGCGAGGGGGACGCCATGGTCATGGAGTACGTCCTCGGCCGCTCCCTGGACACCCTGGTGGGCGATCCCAGCCTCACCGCGGCCGGAGCCGTCCGCCTCGCCGGCGAGGTCGCCGCCGGGCTTGCCCATGCCCATTCCGCCGGCTTCGTCCATCGCGACCTGAAGGGCGAGAACGTCATGGTGTCCGGCGCCGGCCACGCCAAGATCCTCGACTTCGGCCTGGCCAAGCCCGTCCTCCCCGGGATCGAGGACAGCCTGACCGTCGACGGCGCGGTGATCGGCACCTACCGCTCCATGTCGCCCGAGCAGGCCGGGGGCGACGAGGTGGACGGACGCTCGGACCTCTTCTCGCTCGGCGTCCTGCTCTACGAGATGCTTTCCGGCCGGACCCCTTTCCACGCCGCCAACCCGCTGGCGACGATCAAGCGGGTGCTGACCGAGAACCCGGAGCCCCTCGCGAACCTACGCCCCGACCTGCCGCCCGGGCTGCTGGCCCTGATCGACCGGCTGCTTGCCAAGAATCGGGAAGAACGGCCGCAGAGTGCCGAGGAGGTGGCCCTGAGCCTGGCGGAGATGGCGGAGCTGCCCGGGCTTGGGCAGGGCACCCTCTCCCATCCCGATGGCCCGGCCGACGGGCTGACCGAGCCCACCCTGGACCTCCGCCATCCTGGGCCCCACGCCTTCGCATCCTCGCGGGCTCCGGCCCCGGAGCTGCCGGCCTCCCTGCTCCGGCCCCGGGCTCTGCTCCCGGCGCTGCTCCCGCTGGTGGCGCTGGCGGCGACGTTCTTCGTCCTCCTGAAGCCGATCGTACCGGCACCCCTTGCCTTCAGCACAGATGCGGACAAGGAATATGAGGCGGTCAAACGCCTCATGGAGGAGGGCAGGACACCACCGGAGGCCGAGCTCAAGCAACTCGACGACATTCTCCAGAGATCACCGCATCACATCCCGGCGCTCCTTGCCGCCGCGGAGGTTGCCCTCTCTCTATACGAGCCGCAGCACAAGGCCTCTTACCTGGACGAGGCCGGAGAACACGTGCGTCAGGTCGAGATCGACGCGCCCGAGGACAACCGTGCCCTCGGCGCCCAGTTCAAGCTCGCTCTCGCGCGCGGCAGAGGCGCGGAGGCCAAGAAAATCCTTGACCGTTTCGAAGACGCCATGCCGGGCGATGCTCTCCTCCCGGAGCTCAAGGCCAGGCTGGCGGAGTCTGGGAACGACCTGAAAAAGGCTCGCGCCTACTGGCTGGCCGCAGTCGAGCGAGATTCCTCCTGGATGAATCTCTTTTATCTCGCCAAATTGGAGGCACGCATCGGACGGCACGCCGACGCCCGGCAGCACCTCCGTATGCTCCTCGAGCGCTCTCGCGACAATTCCTGGGGCCTCGGAACTCTGGCCGACCTCGAGCTGACCTATGGCGACCCGGAGATCGCCGCAGGGCTCTACCAGAAGCTGCTCGTCCTTCCGGCAGCGCCTGCGGCCCTGTGGACCAACCTCGGGGTCTCTCGCTTCCTCTCCGGCCACTACGAACAGGCCATCGAAGCTTACAATCACAACCTTGAGAAGGACTCCCTCAACCCCGTCCTGCTACTGGACTGGGCGGATGCCGAGTCGGCACTCGGCCGGCCCGAAGCCCAAGGGCACTACTATCAGGCCTTGCAGAGACTCCGAGAGAGCAAGCAGCCGACCGGTTTCGCCGCCGAGAAACGGATGTTCGAAGCCCAGTGTCTGGCTCACCTCGATCAGCGCAGAGAGGCCGTCGAGCTGGCGAAGAGCACGGTGGAGGGAAATCCCCACCAACCCGGTATTGCTTACCAGGCCTCCCTGGTCTATGCCTTGAGCGGTCGGCGTACCGACGCCCTCCGCTCGGCCAGGGAGGCCCTCAACCAGGGTTACAGCCTAAGCTGGTTCAGGATCCCCGCCTTCGACTCTCTCAAATCTGATCCCGAATTCCAGTCTCACCTCAAGGCAAAGTCGCTCCCATAGGATCGGCCGCCTTGTGGACCGGGGGCGGCTTGGGCGGCGGCGGAACGTTGTCGATCCCGGGGTCGATGCGGATCGTCAACCGCCGGGACGACCTGGGCCTTGCGCCGTCCGGGATCTCGGCGGTGATCACGTACGTGTAGTGACCGCGTACCCCATTGTTTCCGCTGCCGGTCAAGGCCATCAGATTTTCGTCCAGATTCAGGAACGGTCCGAGCCCGTCCGATCCCGATGGGCCGCTGAACCGGATCCCCACTCTCGTCGCCCGGAGAGCGCTCAAATCCCAGCGTACCCTGGAGCCGGCGTCGAAGAGGACGACGTTGTCGAGGTCGACCGTGCCTTGCCCGTTCGCGTCGAGGCTCGCCTTGACGACGATGAGGTCGCCCAAGGCATCCTTGCTGTTGGCCGGAGTGGGCACCCCCACGTCCTGCCACTCGGAGAAGAGGACCGGCGCGGCCTTCCCCATGGAGACGCGGGCGCGGAAGGAGAACACCCTCCCGGCAGAGCCCATGGCCGGCCCGCTCATCGACACCTGGGCGGCGCCCCGGCTGACGGCCGGGAACGGGCAGAGCCCCTTGGTCTCGATGTCAGGGATCGCCCCCTTGGGCAGGCCCTCGAAGCTCCATTCGAGTCGCCTGCAGTCGGGCGCCAGCTTCACCGGTCCTCCGACAACCACTTCCAGCATGGAACCTGTACCGGCATGGCGGACGACGAACTTCTGCGATACGCTCATCACAGTCTCCCTTGATGGCCCTCGGGGGCCGGTTGGTGGTCGGGTCGGTCTCCGGTAAAAGCACGTTCGATGCCCGGTGGCGCAGAATCGGCGCTGGCGCCGGTTTCCCTCGGCCGGGCCGTGCTCCACGCTCGGAAGCGGTGGGCCATGCTCTAACTCTGAGGTTAGAGATCTAACAGAAATGCTAGAAGGAGAACCCTCTTGAATCCGATGCTGATCGCCATCGCAGGGCCGCTCACCGGGAGGACGTTCGCTCTCGGTTCCGATCCCCTCATCCTCGGCCGGCACGGCAAGATCGAGATCCCCGACCCCTTCGTCTCGGGGGAGCACTGCTCCATCTCGCCGGAAGAGGGCCGTTTCGTGCTGCGCGACCTGGAGAGCCGCAGCGGCACCGTCCTCAACGACGCGGCGATCCAGGAAGGGATCCTGACGCCGGGAGACCAGATCGGCGTCGGCAACTGCCGCTTCCTCTTCGCGACCGGGGAACCGCCAGGAAGCCAGAGGGAAGATCTCCTCGACAGCGCGGACTACCTGGCGGAGACCACCCTCGAGCGGCCGGCGGGGGCGCCCGACCTGGCGCCCGCGGCCCTGGCCGCGGCCCTGCCGGCGGGAGCCGCCGCGGCCCGGGCGGAGCGCGAGCTCAAGGCGCTCCTCCAGGCGATCGAGGACGACCTCCTCTCGCTGCGCTCGACCGAGGCCCTGGCGCGCCGGCTGTTCGAGCTGGTCTTCACGGTCTCCCCGGCCGGCCGCGCCGCCCTCCTGGTCCTAGACCGCAGCGGCGAGCTCGAGACCGCCTTTCACCGCGACCGGCAGGGGGCGACCGACTCCTTCCCGGTGAGCCGAACCCTGCTCCACAAGGCGGTGGGCGAGCAGGTCGCCATCCTCGCCGAGGACGTGCTCCGCACCCCCGCCCTGGGCGAGGCGGCGAGCGTCCAGGCGGAGCGCCTGCGCTCCCTCCTCGCCCTCCCCGTCCTCGGTCCCCACGGGGTCCTGGGCCTCCTCTATGCCGACCTCCGGCAACGCGGCCCGCGTTTCGACGAGGGGCACCTGAAGTTCCTCGGCGCCACCTGCCGGCTGGCCGCGCGGGCGCTCGGCAACGTCCGCCGGATCGAATGGCTCGAAGGGGAGAGGCGGCGCCTCGCGGCGGCTCTGGAGCGCGACATGATCGGCGAGAGCCCGCGCATGCAGGAGGTCTACCGGCGGCTGGCGCGCGCCGCCGCGACCGTCTCAACCGTCCTCCTGCGCGGCGAGAGCGGCACCGGCAAGGAGCTCGCGGCCCGCGCCCTCCACCAGGGCAGCCCGCGCGCCAACCGGCCGTTCGTGGCGATCAACTGCGCGACGCTCACCGAGGCCCTGCTCGAAAGCGAGCTCTTCGGCCACGAGAAAGGGGCGTTCACCGGCGCCGTCGAGCGCAAGCTGGGCAAGCTGGAGGTGGCCCACACCGGGACGCTGTTCCTCGACGAGGTGGCCGAGATGCCGCCCAATCTCCAGGCCAAGCTCCTGCGCGTCCTGGAGGAAAAGGAGCTCGAGCGGATCGGCGGGACGCGGCCGATCCGCGTCGACGTACGCGTCGTCGCCGCCACCCACCGTGACCTCGAGCAGGCGATCCGCGAGCGGACCTTCCGCGCCGATCTCTTCCACCGCCTGAACGTCATTTCGCTGACCCTGCCCGCCCTGCGCGAGCGCCACGAGGACATCCCTCTCCTCGCCCGCCACTTCGCCGCCCGTTTCAGCCGCGAGCAGGGACGGCCGGTCGCCGGCTTCAGCCCGGAAGCGCTCGCCTGCCTGACGCGCTACGACTGGCCGGGGAACATCCGCGAGCTGCGCAATGCCATCGAGGGGGCCGTGGCCCTGGGCGAGGGGGAGCTAATCGTCCCCGAGGACCTGCCCGAGGCGGTGCTCGCCGCCTGCCCGAGCGGGCTGGGACCGGAGGCCTCGATCCCCCGTTTTCACGGCGCCGTCAACGAGTACAAGAAGCGGTTGATCGTAGACGCCGTCCGGGAGGCCGGCGGCAACATCCCGCGGGCCGCCGAGATCCTCGGCTTCCATCCCAACGCCCTGCACCGGCTGATCACCAGCCTCGGGCTGCGCGACGCGATCCAGGGCTGAGAAGCTGCCTTTCTCCACCGCCGAGCCGGCGGCGGGGGTATAGTTCCCTGCAACGACCTCTCAGTCTACAAGCATGAACGACAGGGATCTGCCCCCCGAGCGTATCGGACCCTACCGGCTGGAGGCCCGGCTGGGCCGCGGCGGCATGGGGGAGGTCTTCCTCGCCTTCGACGAGCGCCTGGAGCGGCGGGTGGCGATCAAGCGGGTCCGCTGGGGTCCGCGGAAATCCCCCCACCTGCACGAGCGCTTCCGCCGGGAGGCGCGGGCGGCGGCGCGGCTCAACCATCCGGCGATCGTCCAGGTCTACGACCTGATCGCGGACGGCGACGGGGACGCCATCGTCATGGAGTACGTCTTGGGGCGCCCCCTGTCCACCCTGATCGGCGATCCCATCCTGACCCCGGCGCTCGCCGTCCGCCTGGCGCGCGAGGTCGCGGAGGGGCTCGCCCATGCCCACGCGGCCGGCTTCGTCCACCGTGACCTCAAAGCCGAGAACGTCATGATGACCGGGGCCGGTCGAGCCAAGATCCTCGATTTCGGCATCGCGAAGCTGGTCGCCGGGGGAGACGAGGAGAGCCTGACCGCCGACGGCGCGGTGCTCGGCACCTACCGCTCGATGTCGCCCGAGCAGGCCGAGGGTGGCGAGGTGGACGAGCGCTCCGACCTCTTCTCCCTCGGCGTCCTCCTCTACGAGATGCTCTCCGGCCACACCCCCTTCCACGGCGACCACCCCCTGGCGATCCTGCGGCGGCTGGTCGCCGAGACCCCCGCCCCCCTCTCCGTCTACGGCGGCAACCTGCCGCCGGCCCTGCTCGACCTGGTCAACCGCCTGCTGGCCAAGAACCGGGAGGAGCGGCCGAGGAGCGCCGAGGCGGTGGCGCATACGCTGTCGGAGATCGAGGCCCTGCCCGCCGTCGCGGCGATGGCGGCCGAGGAGGCGACGGTCGTCGACGGCCTGAGCGAGCTGCCCACCGGGCCGCTCCCGCTCCCACCCCAGCCGTCCCTTCCCCCTCCCTCTCTTTCCACTCTCCTACCGTCCCTCGCTCCCCCGCCGCCCGAACCCGCCGCCGCGCCGATCCTGCCGCGGCGCCTTTCCCGGCGCGCCCTCGCCGCCGCCCTGGGAGGGACCCTGCTCCTCGCCGCCCTCGCGGGCGGGCTCCTCTACTGGCGCGGGCGGGCGTCCGCGGCGCCCCTGCGGGTCCTCGTGGCGCCCCCGAGGGTCGCCCTGGGGAGCGACCCCCGCCTCGCCCTCGCCGCCTCGGGCGTGCGGGAGGCGGCGCTCCGCGGGCTCACCGCTCTCCAGGGTCTCGCGCCCCTCGATCCGCAACAACTGGGCGGGATGACGGGAACCCCGGCCGACATGGCGCGAAGGGTGGCGGCCGACGAGGTGCTCCTTTTCGAGGTCGTGCCCGAGGGGGAGCTCGCACGGGTAGCGCTGCACCGGCTCGACGGCAAGGACGGCCAGGTGCGGTGGGCCGATACCTTCAAGGTAGCGAGCGACTCCGCCGGCCTGCGCGCCCTGGCCGACGCCGTCGTCGTCCACCTGCGGCGGGCCTATCGCGACCATCCGCCCCGCCCGGGGACCCCCGATCTCGCCGTCCGCGACGAGGATTACACTGCCTACCTCGCGATCCGGAGCCGTCTGATCGGTGGCCGGACCCCGCCGCAGGCCGAGCTCGCACAGCTCGACGAGATCGTCCGCGGATCCCCCCGCTTCCTCGACGGCCAGCTGGCGGCGGCCGCGGTCACCCTGTCGCTCTTCGCGTCGACGCGCGAGGCCTCCTACCTGGAGCGGGCCCAGAAGCTGACGCAGGGGGCCGAGGCGCTCGACCCGGGCGATCCTCGCACCCTTGAGCAGCGCTTCAAGGTGGAGATCGCCGGCCGCCGCAAAGAGGAAGCCGCGGCGGCCCTCGCCCGTTTCGAGGCCGCCTCCCCCGGCGACCCCACGGCCTTCATCCTGCGGGCCAACCTGGCGGAGCTGCGGGGCCAGTCGCAGAAGGCCCTGGACGACCTGCGCACCGCGGTGGCCCACATCCCCTCCTGGGATCTCCTCCGCCAGCTCGCCGAGTTGGAGGCGCGCACCAGCCAGCTCGCCGATGCCCGGAAGCACCTGCAGAAGCTCCTCGATCTCTCCCCCGGCAACTCCTGGGGCCGCTTCGCCCTGGCCCAAATCGAGCTCATCTATGGCGACCCGGTGCGCGCCGAGCAGCTCTACCATGATCTGATCGCCAGCCTGCCGCCGGACCGCGCGATGTGGACCAACCTGGGGCTCTCCCGCTTTCTCGCCGGGCGCTACGAGGCCGCGGTCGACGCCTACCGGCAGGCCCTGGCCCTGGCGCCGCTCGACGCCAACATCCTCCTCAACCTCGCCGATGCCGAGATGGCGCTCGGGCGCCGGGAGGAGGCCCTGGGGCACTACCGCCAGGCCCTGTCTCGCTTCGACGAGATCGAGCGGGCGACCGGTCTCACCCCGACGGACAAACTGGACAGGGCCCTGTGCCTGGCCCACCTGGGCCGCACCGCGGAAGCCGCGGAGATCGCCCAGCACGTCCTGCAAGAGCGGTCGGGCGAGGCGGAGATCGTCTACGAGGCCGCCCTGGTCTACGCCCTGGTCGGCGACCGGACCAGCGCCCGGATCAATGCCAAGTCTGCCCTCCGCCTGGGCTACGGGCCGAGCTGGTTCGGGATCGCCGCCTTCGACTTCCTTCGCGACGACCCCGAGCTCCGTTCCCGACGGCTTACCGCGACGCCCTAGAGCGGCCTCCGGAGCGCGGTCCCGGCCTTGGCGGGGGGGGCTCTGTCCCATGCCCTGGAGGTATCGCGGGCGGCGTCGGGGGGGCGACCGAGCAGTGGACGATCCCGGTCGTTTCACTGGCGTCCTTGGCTTTCTTGGCGTGCTTGACCTTGGCCCCGAGAAGGAGCGGGCTCTTCACTCGGATCGTGCAGGAGTGGCGGCGGTATTTCTCGCCATCTCCGGAGCCGACCCAGACGTAGCTGTCTGGAAGCCGTTCGATCCGCTCGAAGGGGCCGGTCTCCGTCGTCACACCCAGGGCATCGGTGAAGCTGAACGCCACGTCCGCCGGTTTGAGCTGGGCAAAGTCCCAGCGTACCGGTGGGTCCGCGCCGATCAGGATCAGTTCCTCCTGGTCGATCGTCAACTGCTTCTGGGCGGGGTCGAAGCCGATGCGGGAGACGATCGGCCGGCTCCCGGGCCGGGCGCTGAGCACCGCGATCTGCCTCTCCTGGGCCGTGAAGGTGCTGCCGCGGCCGTGGACGCAGACCTGGTAGAGGAGGCAGAAAGGCGTGGTGCCCACGGGGTTGCCGTAGAGCTCGACCGTCGTGGCGTCGCTCCTGAGGAGGGACAGGGGAGAGGGGGTCTTGAGCACGACGTCGGGTTGCCAGGAAGAGGTCGGGGGGAGCCCTTCGAACTGCCAGACGACCCGTTCGCAGTCGGGGTCCAGGACGTGGGTGCCGCGCTCGACCTTGACGGTCAGGCCGCCCCTTTTGTTTTCCTTGCAGTGGACGACGATCACTCGCGTGTCGCTCATCGTTTTCTCCTCGCAGGCCCGCGCAGGGCCGGTCTTTTGGGTGCGTCGCTCTCCGGGAAGAGCACGTTCGATGCCCGGCCGCGAAACGGTCCCATTCCGCGCCTCTCCCCGCGGGGCAGGTCGGTTCCGGCTGGAGATCGGGTGCTAAATGCTCTATCGTTTCCGATAGACACTCTCACACTACCGATAGAAAGAGGCCACTCTTGATCGGGAACCCCCCCGAGCGCATCGGACCCTACCGGCTGGAGGCTCGCCTCGGGCGCGGTGGCATGGGCGAGGTTTTCCTTGCCTTCGACGAGCGCCTGGAGCGGCGGGTGGCGATCAAGCGGGTCCGCTGGGGTCCCCGGAGATCCCCCCAGCTGCACGAGCGCTTCCGCCGCGAGGCGCGGGCAGCGGCGCGGCTCAACCATCCGGCGATCGTCCAGGTCTACGACCTGATCGCGGACGGCGACGGGGACGCGATCGTCATGGAGTACGTCTTGGGGCGCCCCCTCTCGACCCTGATCGGCGACCCCATCCTGACCCCGGCGCTCGCCGTCCGCCTGGCGCGCGAGGTCGCGGAGGGCCTGGCCCATGCCCACGCGGCCGGCTTCGTCCACCGCGACCTCAAAGCCGAGAACGTCATGATGACCGGGGCCGGGCACGCCAAGATCCTCGATTTCGGCATCGCGAAGCTGGTCGCCGGGGGAGACGAGGAGAGCCTGACCGCCGACGGCGCGGTGCTCGGCACCTACCGCTCGATGTCGCC